>NZ_BAAGTD010000054.1:0-52989 GCF_054782095.1 Streptomyces capparidis
CGACGGCCGCGCACAGCGTCGCGGCGTCCCCGGGCCGGGTGCGGCGGAACCGCGGGCGGGGCGCGGCGCCGCTGGGGTCCGGGTCCGGCGGGGGCGCGCCGGGCGTGTCGTTCCTCGGCACGGGCGGGAACGCGTCCCCGCCAGCCGCCGTCGGCGGCCCCTCCTCCGCCGTGGCCGCCCGGCCGCTGTACGCCCGGTCCGCCAGCTCCCACATCGCCTCCAGCATCGGGCCGCTCTCCCCCGCCAGCCTGCCGAGCGCCCGCACGGCCTGACGGGGCGGCAGCGCCTTGCCGTTGAGGTAGCGCTCCCAGGACGACTTGCTGACCGCGGTCCTGGCGGCGAGCGCGGCCAGGCTCAGGTCCGTGCGGTCCTTCAGCTCCCGCAGGCGCACCGCGAGGCGCCGGACGTCGGGCTCCAGATCCTCGGGCAGCGGTTTCCAGCGAGCCATCCGTCCCATCCCCGTCCCTCGACGGCCCCGTCCCGGCGGGCGTCCCGGCAGGTCGGCGGGTGACGCGTCCCGCGCCGTCCCGCGGATCCCGTTCCGACTATGCCCTACAGGCCCCAGGGGGCAGGCTCGGTTCCACACCGGGCGGCGCCGGGGAGCGGATCCGGCCACGGCGGCGCCCTCCGGGCCGGGACCGTCCCGGCGGCGCGGGGCGGCACGGCACGGCCCCGCGCACACGGACCGCCCCGGCCGGGGGCGCTCCGCTCACGGCCGGCCGGCGCCGGCCCGGTGCCCCCGGGTGGCACGGGGGGCGCCTGAGGTTGGCCTGAACCGGGGGGAGGAGAAGGGGCGCCCCGGGCCTCCTGCGGGGGAGGGCCCGGGGCGCCCCTGGGACGCGCCCGCTCACCTGCGGACCAGGGCCACCACGTCCTGGAGCCACGGCAGGTCGAGCCACGGGTCCGGCATGGCCGTCAGCGCGAGCAGCGTCACCCCGCCGCCCAGCACCCCGTAGGTGACGATGTCCGTGAAACGGCTGCGCACCGCGAGCATGCCCACGTTGCGCACCGTCGCCCGCAGCACCCCGCCCAGCAGCAGGAAGCAGCCGACGAGCAGCAGCCCCGGCCGGAAGCTGGCCCGGGTCACCAGCAGCCCGAGCGCCACCCCGGCCAGCACCACCAGCACCGGCCACTGCCGCACCGGCGCCGGGGCGTCGCCGCCGGCCGCCCGCGCCCCGCCCTCGGGCCGCAGCGTGCCCTCCGTCTTCACCGGCGGCCGGCGCGAGCCGCCGCCCTCCTCGCCTTCCATCGCTCTTCCTGGCCCCGCTCTCCTCGGCCCCGTCCGGCTCCGGTTCAGCTCTCCTTGACCGCCCGCTCGGCCGCCTCGACCACGTTCGTCAGCAGCAGCGCCCGGGTCATCGGCCCCACGCCGCCCGGGTTCGGCGCCACCCAGGCCGCGACCTCGCGGACCGCGGGGTCCACGTCGCCGACCAGCTTGCCGTTCTCGTCCCGGCTCACGCCCACGTCCAGCACGGCCGCGCCCGGCTTGACGTGCTCGGCCCGGACCAGGTGCGGGGAGCCGGCGGCGGCGACGACGATGTCCGCCCGGCGCAGCTCGGCCGCCAGGTCCCGGGTGCCGGTGTGGCACAGGGTCACGGTGGCGTTCTCGCTGCGGCGGGTCAGCAGCAGGCCGATGGACCGGCCGACGGTGATGCCGCGCCCGACGACGCACACGTGCGCCCCGCCCAGCTCCACGCCGTGGCGGCGCAGCAGCTCCACGATGCCGCGCGGGGTGCACGGCAGCGGCGCCTCCTGGCCCAGCACCAGGCGACCGAGGTTGGTCGGGTGCAGGCCGTCGGCGTCCTTGTCCGGGTCGATGGCCTCCAGCACCCGGTGCGTGTCCAGGCCCCTGGGCAGGGGCAACTGCACGATGTAACCCGTGCACTCCGGGTCCTCGTTCAGCTCCCGCACCACGGCCTCCACGTCGGCCTGGGACGCGGTGGCGGGCAGCTCGCGCTGGATGCTGGCGATGCCGACGTGGGCGCAGTCGCGGTGCTTGCCCGCGACGTAGGAGCGGGACCCCGGGTCGTCCCCGACCAGGACGGTGCCGAGGCCGGGCGTGACGCCCCTGGCCTTCAGCGACTCGACGCGTGCGGCGAGCTCGGACTTGATCGCGGCCGCGGTGGCCTTGCCATCGAGAATCTGGGCGGTCATGGAACCCATCCTCGCGGACGGAACCGGAAGAGTCCCAATTCCGTGGGTGTTCTGTGACGGCGTTCCGCGCGCGTTGTCCCGGCGCGGGGGGAATGTCGGGCGCGAGTGTCCGGCCGCGGTTGCAGATTCGGCACAGCCGGAGAACTGCGCTGGACAGCGGAGGCGGGAAGCTACCACGATTGGGGCCGCACAAGTTGCCAGAAACGGAACATGTGGCCGGAGATGGCGAGATCGAAATCGGGGGGAGTTCCGTGAGCAGTCCACGCGGTGCGGCGTGCCCGGGTCCGGGCCGACGCGCCCCGGGCTCACGCGTCCGGTCCGGTCACGTCCCGTCCGCCGCCGGGCCCCGCCGGGCAGGTGACGGCCACCGCGGTCCAGGCCGTCGGCGCCCGAGGCGGGCCGCTCCCCGCCGCGCCCCGGGTGGGCGGCACCAGTTCGCACCGTCCTCCGTCAGCACGGCCCGCGACCCGGGCGGCGACGGCCGCCCCGCGGGCCCGCAAGGCACTCTCGTCGCGTCCGCCGCCCGGCTTCCCGGGCCGCGGAATCCGTCCCCTTCTGTCGTCCCCATCCGCTAGCACGGAGGAATCCCACGTGAGTTACCCGCCCGGCCCGAACAACCCGTACGGGCAGCAGCCGCAGCAGCCCGGCTACGGCCAGCAGCCGCAGCAGCCCGGCTACGGCTACCCGCAGCAGCAGCCCCAGCAGCCGGGCTACGGCTACCCCCAGCAGGGCGGCTACGACCCGAACGCCGCCTACGGCTACCCGCAGCAGCAGCCCCAGCAGCCGGGCTACGGCTACCCGCAGCAGGGCGGCGGCTACCCGCACGCCGGCCAGGTGCAGCAGTTCTACGCGGGCTGGGGCTCTCGGGTGGCGGCGACCTTCATCGACACCCTGATCGCCTGCATCCCGGGCGGCATCTGCATCGGCATCGGCGCGGCCATCGGCGGCGGCTCCGGTGTGGCCGTGGGGGTCATCGGCTACGTCCTGATCTTCATCGTCTACCTGTGGATGATCCACCAGAAGGGCACCCGCGGGCAGTCCGTGGGCATGAAGATGGTGAACATCCAGCTCGTGCGCGAGGCCGACGGCCAGTACATGGGCTTCGGCATGTGCTTCGTGCGCTACCTGGTCCACATCGTGGACAGCCTGCCCTGCTACATCGGCTACCTGTGGCCGCTGTGGGACGCGAAGAAGCAGACCTTCGCGGACAAGATCATGAGCACGGTCGTCGTGAAGTCCCAGTGACTCCGGCAGCCTTACCACCGGACCGCACCAGGGGCCGGGACCGCGAGCCGGTCCCGGCCCCTCGGCGTGCGGGGCCGGTCAGTGGAAGAAGTGCCGGGTGCCCGTCAGGTACATCGTCACCCCGGCCGCCTTCGCCGCCGCGACGACCTCCTCGTCGCGCACCGAGCCGCCCGGCTGGGCGACCGCCCGGACGCCGGCGTCGATCAGCACCTGGAGGCCGTCGGCGAACGGGAAGAACGCGTCCGACGCCGCGTAGGAGCCCGCCGCGCGGTCCCCGGCCCTGCTCACCGCGAGCCGCGCCGAGTCCACCCGGTTGACCTGGCCCATGCCGACGCCGACGGTGGCGCCGCCCTGGGCCAGCAGGATCGCGTTGGACTTCACCGCGCGGCAGGCGCGCCACGCGAAGGCCAGCTCGGCCAGGCCCGCCTCGTCCAGCGGCTCGCCCGCGACCAGCCGCCAGTTCTCCGGGGAGTCGCCCTCGGCCCGTACGGCGTCCACCCGCTGGAGCAGCGCGCCGCCGGAGACGGGCCGCAGCTCGGTGCCGCGCGAGGGGCCGTCCGGGCAGCGCAGCACCCGGATGTTCTTCTTGCGGGAGAGCACCTCCACCGCCCCGTCCTCGAAGTCGGGGGCGACGATGACCTCGGTGAAGATTTCCGCGACCTGCTCGGCCATGGCCACCGACACCGGGCGGTTGACCGCGATCACGCCGCCGTACGCGGACAGCGGGTCGCAGGCGTGCGCCTTGCGGTGCGCCTCGGCGACGTCGGCGCCGACCGCGATGCCGCACGGGTTGGTGTGCTTGATGATCGCCACGCACGGCGCCTCGTGGTCGTAGGCGGCGCGGTGCGCGGCCTCGGTGTCCACGTAGTTGTTGAAGGACATCTCCTTGCCGTGCAACTGCTCCGCGCCGGCCAGGCCGCCGCCGGAGCCGTCGGCGTACAGGGCGGCGGACTGGTGCGGGTTCTCGCCGTACCGCAGCACGTTGGCGCGGGTGTACGTGGCGCCGAGGAACGACGGCAGCTCGCCGGGCGCGGCGCCGTCCTCCGGGGCGTAGGACCCGGCGAACCAGGCGGCCACGGCCACGTCGTAGGCGGCGGTGTGCGCGAACGCCTCGGCGGCCAGCCGCTTGCGGGCGTCCAGGTCGAAGCCGCCGGAGGCGGCGGCCGTGAGCACGTCCGGGTACCGCTGCGGGTTGACCACGACCGCCACGGACGGGTGGTTCTTGGCGGCGGCGCGCACCATCGACGGGCCGCCGATGTCGATCTGCTCCACGCACGCGTCCGGGTCCGCGCCGGAGGCCACGGTCTGCTGGAACGGGTACAGGTTCACCACGACCAGTTCGAACGGCTGCACGCCCAGGTCGGCGAGCTGCTCGCGGTGGGAGGACAGGCGCTGGTCGGCGAGGATGCCCGCGTGCACCTTCGGGTGCAGGGTCTTGACCCGGCCGTCGAGGCACTCGGGGAAACCCGTCAGCTCCTCCACCCGGGTGACCGGGATCCCGGCCGCGGCGATGTTCGCGGCGGTGGACCCGGTGGACACCAGCTCGACCCCTGCCTCGTGCAGGCCCCTGGCCAGCTCCTCAAGGCCCGTCTTGTCGTACACGCTGACCAGCGCGCGGCGGATCGGCCGCTTCGTCGTACCGGTAGTCACGGGACCAGGACCCTTCTTCCTTCGATGCGGTAGCCCTCGCGGGCCAGGCGGCCCACGACCTCGACGAGCGCCTCGCGCTCGACCGTCTTGATGCGCTCGTGCAGCGAGTCCTCGCCGTCGTCCTCACGGACCTCCACCACCCGCTGGGCGATGACGGGGCCGGTGTCCACGCCGTCGTCGACCAGGTGCACGGTGCAGCCGGTGACCTTCACCCCGTACGCCAGGGCGTCGCGCACCGCGTGGGCGCCGGGGAAGCTCGGCAGCAGGGCGGGGTGGGTGTTGACCAGGCGGCCGGTGAAGCGGGCGAGGACCTCCTTGCCGACGATCTTCATGAAGCCCGCGCAGACCACCAGGTCGGGGCGGTGCTCGGCGATCGCCTCGGCGAGCGAGAGGTCCCACGCGGCCCGGTCGGGGAAGTCGGCGACCCGGTGGACGAAGGTGGGCAGACCCGCCCGGTGCGCCCGGTCCAGGCCCGCGATGCCGTCGCGGTCGGCGCCGACCGCCACGACCCGCGCCCCGTACGCGGGATCCCGCGCGGCGTCGAGCAGCGCCTGGAGGTTGGTGCCGGAGCCCGACACCAGGACCACGAGGCGGGCGGGGGGCGAGGGGGTCGGGGGATGCGCACCCACGGCTGGGCTCTTCTCTCGCTGACGGCAACGGCACGGGGCCGGCTTGCGACGCCTCGGGAACCTCGGGCGCCGCGCGACCGTCAGCCACGATACTGGCACACCGTGCCGCACCCGCACCGACGGTGGCCGTCCCGCCGAGGTAGCGTCTGCGCAGGGGCGAACGAACGAGGACTTGACCGACGATGCAGCGACAAGGGGTTGGCGCGACCACCATGAGCAGCGGCCGCATGAGCATTCCTGGCGACCCGGCGGCCTTCGGCCCCGGCGTGGGCGCGGCGGGCGCGCCGGTGGGCGTGGGCGTCCTGCCCGGGGCGGGGGGCGCGGGCGCGTGGGCGCCGGGCGGGGGCGGGGTGGCGCTCAGGTCGCCGTCGCCGCTGCCGCCGTCGGGGGCGCCGTCGGGGTCGTCCTCCGGGTCGTCCGGGCCGTCGGGCGGCGGGTCGTCCGGCTCCGGCTCCTCCGGGTCCCCCTCGGGTTCGCCGGGCGGGTCGGCGCCGTCCGGTGGGCGGGACCAGGAGGACAACCCGTTCGCGCCGCCGCCGGAGGGCGCGCCCGACCGGCCGTGGCAGCCGCGCACGCCGCCCCCGTCCGGGCCGCCGCCCGGCCAGGGCCCCGGCGGGCAGCGCCCGCGGAGCCCCTGGGGGCAGCAGGGGCAGCAGGAGCCGCGCGGCCCGCGCTTCGACGCCTCCGACCCGGCGCAGCGGCGCGCCAGGTACGCGCTGATCAGCGGCATGTGGGCGTTCTTCTTCGTGATCTTCAGCGTGCCGTACCTGGCGCTGCTGCTCGGGGCGCTGGCCGTGTACTGGGGCGCCAGCGCGCTGCGGACCAGGCCGCGCACCCGGCCGGACGCGCCCGCGCCGGGCGGCCCCGGCACCAGGCCCCAGTTCCCCGCGGCGCTGAGCGGCCTGGTCTCGGGCGGCCTGTCGCTGGCGATGGTGTTCGGCCTGTTCTCGCTCCAGATCGTGTACCGGGACTACTTCGAGTGCGTCTCGGACTCGCTGACCACGGTCGCCCGCGCCGACTGCGACAAGGAGATCCCGGCCTGGGTGGAGCGGGTGGTCGGCGAGGACGAGTGACCGGGCCGGGGCGTCACCGGTCGGCGGCCCCGCGCACGCCGGGCGGCGGGCCGCCGGGCACGCCGACGCCGAGGTCCGGGTGCGGGCCCGGCTCGTGTCCCGCGCGCCCCGGGCGCTCCGCGAATGCCTGGTGCGCCTGGTGGGCCTCGAACACCTCGTACGCCGCCTCGTAGGCCTCCTCGTCCTCGTCCCCCTCGTCGCCCTCGTCGCTCCCTTCGCCGCAGGAGCCGCGCGGCCGGGCGGCGGGGAACGGCGCCATCAGGCCGCCGGACGCGGTGCGCAGCCTGCGCCACCGGTCCTCGCGGGCGGCGCGCTCGCGCACCGGGGCGGGCGGGGGCGGCACGGGCAGCCTCGCGGCGAGCCGTGCCGGCAGCACCCGGCGCAGCCGGGCCAGCAGCAGCGACCGCGGCTCCCGCCCGGGTTCGAGCACCGGCTCCCGCAACTGCCACCACCGGGCGACGGGCACCGCGGGCACGGCGATCACCGCGGTCCACAGCAGCGCGGCACCGCCCGTCGCCCACCACACCGGACCCACCTCGGCGAGCCGCTGCCCGCCGAGCGGCCCCGCCGACCAGGCGGCGAGCAGGCCCATCGCCAGGCCCACGCCGAGCGCGGCCAGCGCCGCCGCCCCCGCCGCGGCGAGGTAGCCGCAGCGCCTGCGGGACAGGCCGTGCACACCCTTGGCGACCACCGCGGCCACCGCGGCGCCCGCGGCCATCGGCAGCACCAGGGTCAGCCGCCCGGCCGCCCCGGCGTCCCCCGGCCCGGGCAGCGCGGCGAACAGCGGGAACAGCGGAAGCTCCCCGTAGACGGCCCCGGCGGGCGCCACCGTGGTGTCCGTCCCGACGGAGAAGCCGGGGCTGAGCGCGTAGGAGGCGGCCCACACCGCGGCGTTCGGCAGGTACGCGAAGGCCAGCAGCAGCACCGCGATCCGGCCGGTGAACGCCTCGGTGAGCTGCGTGAACGCGGCCCCGGCAGCGGAGGCGTGCCACACCAGGGACATGGCGGTGAGCAGCGCGCCGCCGGCGAGCAGGACGAGCGTCCCGGCGGCGGCGGCCCGCGCGGCGAGCACCAGCCCGCCCCACCGCGGCCGGGTGGGCGCCCGGCCCGCGCGCCACCGGCCGAGGGGCGGCCGGGGCAGCGTGGGCAGGGGGCGGCCGAGCCCGGACCAGGCGCCCGCGCCCGCGGCGGCCGCGGCGAGCAGCGGCAGCGTCAGCAGCACACTGAGGGGGCGGCTGCGGATCGGCCCGGACGCGGTGTACAGCAGCGCGGCGAACCCGACGGCGCAGTACCCGGTGACCAGCCAGCCGACGGCGGCGGGCGGCGCGAGCACGGGCCCGGCCGGGCCGTCCTCATCGTCATCGGTGACGGGGTCCACCGCGAGGGCGCCGGAGCGGTGCAGCAGCCACACGGGCAGCGCGGTCAGCAGCAGCGGGGTCAGGCCCAGCGGTGCCGGCTCGCCGCCGGTGGTGACGGTGCGCAGCAGGTCGCCGCCGTGGGCGAGCAGCCACAGGTCGGCGGCGATGCGCAGGGCCGCGTCCGGGCCGCTGTCCGGGTACGGGGAGATGATCCACAGGAACAGGACGACGACGGCGAGCACGCCGAGGCCGAGCCCGGCCGCGAGGACACCGCCGAAGAACCCGGCGACGACGGCCGGGAGGCGGCCGGTGGCCGGCTGCTGTGCTGCGCCAGGGGCGGTCAAGTGGCTCACGCCGCCCCATGCTGCCGGAAAACACCCGGTCAGCACGGCCAGTGGGCATATGTACCGTCGTGTCGCAAATGATGACACATGAGGTTTTTCGTACAGTGCAGTAAGGCTATGAACTGATCTACGGCCTTGCACGGTTCCCCACGGCCCCGACCAGTTCCCTGTGACCGCCCCGGCCGGCCTGCCCGGGCCCGGCCGGCCACGACTGGCACTGGAGTGACGGTGGAGGACCCTGTCGTCGCCGCGTACGACCAGCTCCACGCCTGCACGGCACGCCTGCTCGCCCGCCAGGTGCACCTGCTCACCGGCGACCCGGAGCTGACCCGGCGCGCCGTGGACCACGCCTTCCGCCTGGCCTGGCAGCGCTGGTCCGAGGTGGCCGTCGACCCCGACCCCCCGGGGTGGCTGCGCGCCGCGGCGCACGAGTACGCCCTGTCCCCCTGGCGGCAGGTGCCCCGCCGTCCCCGGCACTGGTGGTGCTGGTGGCCGCGGGGGTGGCGGTGGCCCCGCTGGTGGCGCTGGTGGCGGCCCGCTCCCCCGGTGCTGGACCCGCACGGGGCCCTGCTGGCGCTGCCGCCCGCCCGCCGCCGCGCCGTGCTGCTCTACGACGGGCTCGGCCTGGACCTGCCGGAGACCGCGGCCGAGCTGGAGGCGACCACCCCGGCCGCGGCCGGGCGCATCACCCGGGCCCACGAGGAGCTGGTGCTGCTGGTCCCGGAGCTGGCCGGGGCCGACCCGCACGACCTCGCCCTCCCCACGCGGATCGGCGGGCTGCTGGCGCGGGTGTCGGCCGGCCTGCCCGAGGCGCCGTTCGGCACTCCGGCGCAGGTCCGCGCCCAGGTCGAGCAGTTGTTCACCCGCACGGCGCTGGCCACGGCGGCGCTGGTGGCCGCCGTGGTGCTCCCGGCGGGCGCGTTCGTGCTGCTGGACGCGCTGGACGGCGGGTCGGCGCCTCCACCGGTCCGCCAGGCCGACCCGGCGCCGCCCCGGCCGGGCTGACCCGGCCGGGCCGTGACGCGCGCCCCGTGACGCGCGCCCCGTGACGCGCGAGGGGCGCGGCGCCTTCCGGCGCCGCGCCCCTCGCGTGTCCGCGCCCGGCCGCTGCCGGGCGGGGTGCCGCGGGTACCGCTGTTCTCGGTGCGGGGGTCAGGAACCCAGGACCTCGCGGGCCAGCCGCGCGGTCTCCGACGGGGTCTTGCCGACCTTCACGCCCGCCGCCTCCAGGGCCTCCTTCTTCGCCTGCGCGGTGCCGGAGGAGCCCGACACGATCGCGCCCGCGTGGCCCATCGTCTTGCCCTCGGGGGCGGTGAAGCCCGCGACGTAGCCGACCACCGGCTTGGTCACGTTCTCCTTGATGAACTCGGCCGCGCGCTCCTCGGCGTCGCCGCCGATCTCACCGATCATGACGATCAGGTCGGTGTCGGGGTCGTCCTGGAACGCCTTGAGGCAGTCGATGTGCGTGGTGCCGATGATCGGGTCGCCGCCGATGCCCACCGCGGTGGAGAAGCCGATGTCCCGCAGCTCGTACATGAGCTGGTAGGTCAGCGTGCCGGACTTCGACACCAGGCCGATGCGGCCGGAGGTGGTGATGTCCGCGGGGATGATGCCGGCGTTGGACTGCCCGGGGGAGATCAGGCCGGGGCAGTTGGGGCCGATGATCCGGGTCTTGCCGCCCTTGGCGCCCGCGTGGGCCCAGAACGCCGCCGTGTCGTGCACCGCGATGCCCTCGGTGATGACGACCGCGAGCGGGATCTCGGCGTCCACGGCCTCCACGACCGCGTCCTTGGCGAACTTCGGCGGCACGAAGATGACGGTCACGTCGGCGCCGGTGGCCTCCATGGCCTCCTTGACCGTGCCGAACACCGGTACCTCGGTGCCGTCGAAGTCCACCGTGGTGCCGGCCTTGCGGGGGTTCACGCCGCCGACGATGTTGGTCCCGGACGCGAGCATCCGGCGGGTGTGCTTGCTGCCCTCGGAGCCGGTCATCCCCTGGACGATGACCTTGCTCTCCTTGGTGAGGAAGATAGCCATGTCTTGGTGTCCGTTCCTTACTTCGCAGCCGCGAGCTCGGCGGCGCGCTCGGCCGCGCCGTCCATGGTGTCCACCTGCTGCACCAGCGGGTGGTTGGCCTCGGTGAGGATCCGGCGGCCCTCCTCGGCGTTGTTGCCGTCCAGGCGCACGACCAGCGGCTTGGTGACGTCCTCGCCCTTGGACTTCAGCAGCTCCAGGGCCTGGACGATGCCGTTCGCGACCGCGTCGCAGGCGGTGATGCCGCCGAACACGTTGACGAACACCGACTTGACGGCCGGGTCCCCGAGGATGATCTCCAGACCGTTGGCCATCACCTCGGCGGACGCGCCGCCGCCGATGTCCAGGAAGTTCGCGGGCCGGACCCCGCCGTGCGCCTCACCGGCGTACGCGACGACGTCCAGGGTGCTCATGACCAGGCCCGCGCCGTTGCCGATGATGCCGACCTCGCCGTCGAGCTTGACGTAGTTCAGGCCCTTGGCCTTGGCCGCCGCCTCCAGCGGGTCGGCCGCGGCCTTGTCCTCGAGCTCGGCGTGGTGCGGCTGCCGGAACTCGGCGTTGGCGTCCAGGCTGACCTTGGCGTCCAGGGCGATGATCTTCCCGTCGCCGGACTTGATCAGCGGGTTGACCTCGACCAGGAGCGCGTCCTCGGCGATGAAGGTCTTCCACAGCGTCACCAGCACGTCGGCGATCTGGTCGGCGACGTCCGCCGGGAACTTCGCCGCCTCGACGATCTCGCGGGCCTTGGCCGGGGTCACGCCCTCGTTGGCGTCCACCGGGATCTTGGCCAGCGCCTCGGGCTTGGTGGCCGCGACCTCCTCGATGTCCATGCCGCCCTCGACGGACGCCATGGCCAGGAAGGTGCGGTTGGCGCGGTCCAGCAGGTAGGAGACGTAGTACTCCTCCGCGATGTCGGCGGTGGCCGCCAGCATCACCTTGTGGACCGTGTGACCCTTGATGTCCATGCCGAGGATCTGCCCGGCCTTGGCCGCGGCGTCGTCCGGGTCCGCGGCCAGCTTCACACCGCCGGCCTTGCCGCGGCCGCCGATCTTGACCTGGGCCTTGACGACCGCCCTGCCGCCCAGCCGCTCCGCGGCGCCGCGCGCATCCTCGGGGGTGTCGACGACTTCACCGGCCAGCACCGGTACGCCATGCTTGGCGAAGAGATCCCTCGCCTGGTACTCGAACAGGTCCACGCGCGTCCGTCCCCTTTATGGTGAATCGCGTTGGTTTGGTTGCGTGGGCGTGCCGCCACGGTCGTTCGTGACGTAATTCGAGAAACGTCTTCAGGGCGCACACGACGGCCGAGCGCGCGGCATGTCCGTCTGGCAGGTTATCCCTGCCCCTCGGGCCTGCCTAAATCCGCGGTCACCCCGGCGCGGTGAGAACGGTCACAGCCAGCGACCGGCACCGGGTGCCACTCCCTCCCGTACCCCCGCGAACCCGATATGTACCCCTACTTCCTCACGCCACGCCACCTCCCACGGTGAGAACCCGGGCCCCTCCCGGCCCCCGGCCTCCGGTGGTTCGGGCCCTGACAACCGGCGAGCGGCACTCTGTGCACCTTTTCGGGGGTGGCGCTCCGGGCCTCGGGAGGGTCGGCGACGGTCGGTCCCGTCCCGCGCGCGGTCCCTCACGGTTCCGGTATCGGCAGGGGCCGCTTCTCCAGGGCCGCCGCCATCACCTCGGGGAACAGGTCCGGCGTGCAGGCGAAGGCGGGGGCGCCGAGGGTGGCGAGGGCGGCGGCGTGTTCCCGGTCGTATGCCGGGGCGCCCTCGTCCGACAGGGCGAGCAGGGCGACGAACTGCACGCCCGAGGACTTCATCGCGGCGACGCGCTTGAGCATCTCGTTCCGTATGCCGCCCTCGTACAGGTCGCTGATCAGCACGACGACGGTCTCCGACGGGCGGGTGATCAGCCCCTGGCAGTAGGCCAGCGCCCGGTTGATGTCCGTGCCGCCGCCGAGCCGGGTGCCGAACAGCACGTCCACCGGGTCGTCCAGTTGCTCGGTGAGGTCCACCACCGAGGTGTCGAACACCACGAGCCTGGTGTCGATGCTCCGCATGGACGCCAGCACCGCCCCGAACACCGACGCGTACACCACGGACGCCGCCATCGAGCCCGACTGGTCGATGCACAGCACGACGTCCTTCTTCACCGCCCGCGCGGCCCGGCCGTACCCGACCAGGCGCTCGGGCACCACGGTGCCGTACTCGGGGAGGTAGTTCCCCAGGTTCGCCCGGATGGTGCGGTCCCAGTCGATGTCCCGGTGGCGGGGGCGGTTGACCTTGGCCGAGCGGTCCAGCGCCCCGGAGACGGTGGCGCGGGTGCGGGTGGCGAGCCTGCGCTCCAGGTCGTCCACCACCTTGCGGACCACCGCGCGGGCGGTCTCCTTGGTGCTCTCCGGCATGGCCCGGTTCAGCGACAGCAGCGTGCCCACCAGGTGCACGTCCGCCTCGACGGCCTCCAGCATCTCCGGCTCCAGCAGCAGCGACGACAGGCCGAGCCGGTCGATGGCGTCGCGCTGCATCAACTGCACCACGCTGGTCGGGAAGTACTCCCTGATGTCGCCCAGCCAGCGGGCGACCTGCGGCGCGGAGCCGCCGAGCCCGGCCCTGCGCTCCCCGCCCCGGTCGCCGCCCCCGTACAGGGCGGCGAGGGTGCGGTCCATGGCCGCGTCCCGCCCGGACAGGGCGCGCCCCGTGCCGTCGCCCTCGCCGCCGCCGAGCACCATCCGCCAGCGGCGCAGCCGCTCGTCCGCCTCCGGCGCGTTCCCGGTCACCGCCGACCTCCTCGCACAGCCCGCTCCTGTTTCCCCGCCCCGCCGGACCCCACCCCGCCGGACGCCGCCCCGCCGGTCCCCGCCCCGCCCGCATGCCCCGTCCCGAGCCCCAGCAGCAGCCGCACCACCGGCAGCGCGGCGTCCGCCCGCCCGGTGTCCGGCGTGTCACCGAACCCGTCCCGCGCGGCCCCGGCCGCCGAGGGCGCGGGCGCCCCGCCGCGCCGCACCAGCTCCCCGACGGTGCGCCGCACCCCCGGCTCGAACTCGGAGAAGGTGCGGCGCAGCAGCGGCAGCACATCGTGGAACGCCTCCGGGGGCACCCCGGTGAGCCAGGAGTCCACCAGGCCGAGCAGCCGCTCGTCGTGCACCAGCAGCATCCCGCCGCCCGCCAGGAAGCCCTCGACCCAGGCCGCGGCCTCGGCGGGCGCGGTGCCGGGCGACAGGGCGAGCCCCATGAGCCGGGCGGCCTCCGCGCCGTCGAGCCGTCCCTCGTCGAGCAGCAGCCGCGCCGCCCTGCCCCGCAGCAGCCCGGGGGTGCCGGGCGGGCCGTCGCCGCCGCCGTCCCGGTCGGCCAGCGACCGCAGCGTGGCCGCCCACCGGTCGCGCAGTCCGGGCCGCTCCAGCATCGTGACGGCCTGGTGCGCGGCGTCCAGGTGCTGGCGCATGTCCTGCGCGCCGTCCTGGTCCAGGCCCACGCAGGCCGGGGGCAGCCCGACGCACACCCGTACGGCGAGCCCCTCGGCGACCTCGCGCAGCGCCGCCGAGTCGGTGCCGCGCACGTCCCCGTACCGGGCGGAGCGCACCAGTGCGGGCAGGGCCTGCGCCAGATGGCCGACGTCGGCGTCGGTGGCGGCGCGGTCGGCGAGCACCCGCATGACGGTGGGCAGCGCCTCGGGCAGCTCGGCGAGCAGGCAGCGCTCGGCGAGCGCGGTCACCTCGGCGAGCGCGGCGGCCCCGCGCGCCGCGTCCTCGGCCTTGGCGGTGGCGGCGGTGACCACGGTGGTCCCCCACACGCCCGCCTCGGCGACCCGCACGGCCAGCTCCGGCTCCCAGCGCAGCCGCCAGGTCTCCCGGAAGGTGCCGGTGCTGCCCCGGCCGCGGACCGGCTCGCCCCACGGGACGCCCAGCAGCCGCAGGCGGTGCAGCAGCCTGCTGCGCGCCGCGCCGCTCTCCTGCCGCAGGTCGAGCTCCAGCTCCTCCTCCAGCGCCTTGGGTTTCAGCCGCAGCGCCCGCTGGGTGCGGGCGAGGTCCCGCTGGAGGGGGACGGCGGGCGCCGCGTCGGGCACCTCGCCGAGCTCGTCCCCGACGACCATCCGGTCCCGCACCAGCGCCAGCGGCACGTCCGAGCCCTCGCACATCACGGCCCGCACAGCGTCGGTCGTCTCGCCGAGCCCCGCCAGCGGGCGCCCGCGCATCACCGCCAGGGACTCGGCGAGCCGCACCGCCTCGATGACGTGGGCGGAGGAGACCGGGTGGTCCTGCTCGCGCAGCAGCCCGGCGACCTTGGTCATCCAGCGGGCGACCGGCCGGTCGGGGGAGGTGAACAGGTGGTGGTACCAGCCGGGCGAGGTGATCCCGGCCCCGTAGCCGCTCCACTGGGCGAGCCGCCGGTGGGTCCACGGCACCCAGGTGACGTCGACCCGCACCCTCGGCAGGCCCCGCAGCGCCTGCCGGTCGGCGGCGACCGTGGTGCGCCGCGCCAGCGCCGGCACGTGCCACGCCCCGCAGACCACGGCGACCCGGCGGAACTCCCGCCGCGCCTCGCGCAGCCGCAGCCGCATGTGCGCCTCGCGCACCGGGTCGTCGCGGTGGCCGCCGTCCCCGTACTCCTCGCGCAGCGCGCCCATGGCCTCGGCGAGCGCGGCGAACGGGGCGAGCGGGTCCGCCTCCCGGTCGGCGACGCGGTGCTCGACGGCGTCCTCCCACCACCGCTCCGGGTCGTCGTACCCGGCGGCCGCGGCCAGCACCCCGATCGGGTCGACGCGCACCTCGGCGGGCTCGGCCGCCTCCTCGGCCTCGTCCTCGGCGGCCCTGGCCAGCGTGTGCGCCGCGGGCAGGTCGACGAAGCGCACCGGCACCCCGCCGTCCAGGGCGTGACGGATCGCCACCCACTCCGGGGAGAACTCCGCGACCGGCCAGAACGCGGCCCGCGCCGTGTCGTCCACCGCGTGGGCGAGCAGCGCCACCGGCGGCCGCATGGCCTCGTCGGCGGCGAGGGCGACCACCGCGTCGGCCTCGGGCGGCCCCTCGACCAGCACCACGTCCGGCCGGAAGTGCGCGAGCGCCGCCCGCACCGCCCGCGCCGACCCGGGCCCGTGGTGGCGCACCCCGAGCAGCGCCACCTCCCCCTGCTCGGCCATCACCCGTCCCCCCGTCCCGTGCCCCGCCGTCCCGTGCCCCGCCCGCGCCCGCTCATCCGGCCAGCTCCCGGCAGGCCCGGTAGAAGTCCTTCCAGCCCTCCCGCTCGCGCACCACCGTCTCCAGGTACTCCTTCCACACCACCCGGTCGGCCGCCGGGTCCCGGACCACCGCGCCCTGGATGCCCGCCGCCACGTCGCCGGGGCGCAGCACGCCGTCGCCGAAGTGGGTGGCCAGCGCGAGGCCGCTGGTGACCACCGAGATCGCCTCGGCCGTGGACAGCGTCCCCGAGGGGGACTTCACCTTGGTGCGCCCGTCGTGCGTCACCCCGTCCCGCAGCTCGCGGAAGACGGTGACGACCCGCCGGATCTCGTCCGCGCCCGAGGGGCCCTGCGGCAGTTGCAGGGAGCGCCCCATCTGCTCCACCCGGCGGGAGACGATGTCCACCTCCTCCTCCACGGTGGCGGGCAGCGGCAGCACCACGGTGTTGAAGCGGCGGCGCAGGGCGCTGGACAGCTCGTTCACGCCCCGGTCGCGGTCGTTGGCGGTGGCGATCAGGTTGAACCCGCGCACGGCCTGCACCTCCTCGCCCAGCTCGGGCACGGGGAGGACCTTCTCCGACAGGATGGTGATCAGCGTGTCCTGCACGTCGGCCGGGATGCGTGTCAGCTCCTCCAGGCGGGCGATCCTCCCGTCCCGCATGGCCCGCAGCACCGGGCTGGGCACCAGCGCCTCCCGGCTGGGCCCGTGGGCGAGGAGCTGCGCGTAGTTCCACCCGTAGCGGATGGCCTCCTCGGGGGTGCCCGCGGTGCCCTGGACCAGCAGGGTGGAGTCCCCGCTGACGGCCGCCGCCAGGTGCTCGGACACCCAGGTCTTGGCGGTGCCGGGCACGCCGAGCAGCAGCAGCGCCCGGTCGGTGGCGAGCGTGGTGACGGCGACCTCGACCACGCGGCGCGGCCCGACGTACTTGGGTGTGATCACCGTGCCGTCGGGGAGGGTGCCGCCGAGCAGGTAGGTGGCCACGGCCCACGGCGACATGTTCCACCGGGCGGGGCGCGGCCGGTCGTCCGCGGCGGCGAGGGCGGCCAGCTCGTCGGCGAACGCGTCCTCCGCGTGCGGCCGCAGCGTCTCGCTCCGGGTGGGCGCAGGGCTGGTCATGGCGTGGAACCCCCAAGTGGCATCGGGCATCTGGCGTGTGGCGGCGGGCGTCCGCGGGCGGGCCGGTGGCGGTGCGCGGCCGCCGGCTCGCGGCAGCGTTCTCGTGACTTCGGTGGTGCTCGTGGCTCTGGTGGCTCTCGTGGTTCTCGTGCTGCTCCGTGCCGGTTCCGCCTCTCGTCCCGGCGCACGGCGGCCGGCTGCCGCCTGCCGGAGCCGGCGCCCACCGGCGGCGGGGCGCCGGTGCCGAAAAGCGCGCGGACGGCCCGATCGGCCCCCGTTGGCGCGACTCCGCGGGCCGTCCGCGCGGTCTCCCCCGACCACGGATCCCACCATGCAGCACGCCACTGACAATCGCCCCGCCGGCGGGCCGCCGCCCCGCGGGACCGACCCCGCACCAAAGCCTTGACATGTCCATTGGTCTAGCCCACTGTGGCCTAAGGTCTGGACCAATTCACCCGCCCACCCTCTCCCCTGGAGGCCGCAGTGGCCACCGTCCCCACCCGAAGCGGGCCCCGGCCGGGCCCCGGCGCGCGCCGCGGGAGGCGCTCCCGCCCGTTGGCCGCGGCCCTGACCCTCGCCCTGTCCGCGGCGGCCCTGGCCGCCCTGCCCGCGAGCACCGCGGCCGCGGCCGACAACCTCCTGGCCAACCCCGGCTTCGAGGGCGGCACCAGCGGCTGGACCTGCACTTCGGGCACCGGCACCCAGTCCTCGACCGTCCACTCCGGCGCCGCCGCGCTCACCGGGACGCCCGCGGGCCAGGACTACGCGCAGTGCTCCCAGAAGGTCACCGTGCAGCCGGGCCAGAAGTACGCGCTCAGCGCGTGGGTGCAGGGCAGTTACGTCTACCTGGGCGCCACCGGCACCGGCGGCACCGACCCGAGCGTGTGGAGCAGTTCCTCGTCCTGGAACCAGCTCTCCACCACGTTCACTACTGGCGCGAACACGACAAGCGTCACCATTTATGTGCACGGCTGGTACGGCCAGCCGCCCTACCACGCCGACGACGTCGTGCTCGCGGGCCCCGGCACCGCCCCCGAGCCGCCGCAGATCCCGGCCGCGCCCACCGGCCTGACCGCGGGCGCCCCGACCTCCTCGTCGGTCCCGCTGAGCTGGAACCCCGTCCCGGGCGCCACCTCCTACCACGTCTACCGCAACGGCAGCAGGACCGGCACCACCACGACCCCGTCCACCACGGTCACCGGCCTGGCGGCCGCCACCACCCACACCTTCCAGGTCACCGCCGCCAACGCCGCGGGCGAGTCGCCGAGGTCCGCGCCCGTGAGCGCCACCACCAAGCCCGCGGGCAGCGGCGGCGGAGGCGTGCCGCGGCACGCCCTCACCGGGTACTGGCAGAACTTCGACAACGGCGCGGCCGTCCAGCGCCTGCGCGACGTGCAGAGCCAGTACGACATCATCGCCGTCTCCTTCGCCGACGCCACCGCCCAGCCCGGCGGGATCTCCTTCTCCCTGGACCCGGCGCTCTCCGGCGCGCTCGGCGGCTACACCAAGGCGGACTTCATCGCCGACGTCGCCGCCAAGAAGGCCGCGGGCAAGAAGGTGATCCTGTCCATCGGCGGCGAGAAGGGCACGATCCGCCTGGACGACGCCACGGCGGCGGCCAACTTCGCCACCACCGCCTACGCGGTCATCCAGGAGTACGGCTTCGACGGCGTGGACATCGACCTGGAGAACGGCGCCCTCAACGCCGCCCACATGAGCGACGCCCTGCACACCCTGGCGAACCGGGTCGGCCCGGGCTTCGTGCTGACGATGGCGCCGCAGACCATCGACATGATCTCCACCTCGACGGCCTACTTCCAGTTGGCCCTGAGGACGAAGGACATCCTCACCGTCGTCAACACCCAGTACTACAACTCCGGTTCGATGCCCGGCTGCGACGGCAGGGTGTACTCGCAGGGCTCGGTGGACTTCCTCACCGCCCTGGCCTGCACCCCGCTGGAGAACGGGCTCGACCCGTCCCAGGTCGGCCTCGGCGTGCCCGCCTCACCCCGCGCCGCGGGCAGCGGCCACGTCTCCCCGAGCGTGGTCACCGCGGCCCTGGACTGCCTGACCCGGGGCACCGGCTGCGGCTCCTTCAAGCCGCCGCGCACCTACCCGTCCCTGCGCGGCGCCATGACCTGGTCCACCAACTGGGACCAGTCGAACGGCAACGCCTTCTCCTCCGTGGTCGGCCCGCACGTGCACGCGCTGCCGTAGGGCGGCGCGCAGCACGCGGGAGAGCACGGAGGACCGCCCGCCCCCGCCCCGATCCCCGGGCGGGGGCGGGCGGCGCGTCCGGGCCAGGTCAGCGGGCGGGGACCGGGAACGTGGAGCCGGGCGCGGCGTACTCCACCGGCCCGCCGTACCGCGCGGCGGCCCGCGCCACCGCGTCCCCCGGGGTGAGGAACCGTCCGACGTGGGTGACGACCAGCCGCCCCGCGCCCGCGGCCGCGGCGGTGTCCCCCGCGTCCTCCGGGGTGTGGTGCACCCGCTCCCCCTCGGCGGGCCGCGCGCTCTCGGCCTCGCACAGCAGCAGGTCGCAGCCGTGGGCGAGGCGGGTCAGCGCCGCGCAGGGCGCGGTGTCGCCGGAGTACGCGAGCGACGCCCCGCACCCCTCCACCCGCACCGCGAACGCCGGCATCCCGTGCGCGACGGCGGCGCTGGTCAGGGTCAGCGCCCCGACGCGCGCCCGGTGCCCGTCGTGCAGCTCCCGCACGGCGAAGGCGGACTCGACCGGGCTGCGCGCCGCCGTGTTGGTGAGGAAGTGCGCGAGCCGGTCGGCGATGCCCGGCGGCCCGTACAGCGGGATCGGCGCCGCGAGCCGCACGTCCGCGTACAGCGCCCCGTAGTAGGCGGTGAGCAGGTCCGCGGCGTGGTCGGCGTGCAGGTGGGAGATCCAGATCGCGTCCAGCTCGTCCAGCCTCGCGTACCGCTGCAACGGCCCCAGCGTGCCGGTGCCGGCGTCCACCCACACCCGGGTGCCGCCGCCGCGGACCAGATAGCCGGAGCAGGGGTTGTCCGCGCTCGGGTACGGGGTGGCGGAGCCGAGGACGGTGAGCTGGAGGGGATCGCCGGACATCGGGTCAGTCTAGGGGCGGGGCTCCCCCGTCACCGCTCCCATTCCGCCGCCGCCACCTCGTCCCACCACTCGGTCAGCGCCTCGGCCGGGTTCAGGCGCAGCGCCCGGTCGAGGTTGCTGTCGTCCCAGGCGACGATCTCGACGTTGAGGACGGTGCCGAGCCGCCGCGCGCCGGTGCCGAAGAGCCCCTCCCGGTCCAGCGCGGCCATGGCCGCCTCCATGGCCCGCAGCCGGAGCGCGAACTCGGCGTCGGCCTCGTCGTCCGGCAGGTCGAAGACCTGCGGCCGGGCGTCGAACAGCGCCCGGACGGGCGCCAGGTACCGCTCGCCGTGGCAGCAGAACGGCGAGTCCGCGTACGACCACTTCAGGTCGCGGGCGAGGCGGGGGTCCCCGCCCGCGGCGTCCTCCAGCGCCTCCCACGACCACGCGGTGAGGGCCGGGCCGTACGCCTCCGCCGGCGTGGTCAGGACGAAGTAGTAGAAGCGGTGGCCCGGGTGCTCCCGGAGCAGGGAGCGGACGGCGTCCCGGGTGGCCCGGCGGACGCCGTCGGCGAGCTGCGCCTCGGTCGGTGTCGTCACGCGCGAACGGTAACGGAACGGCCGCCGGGCGCCCTTCGGCGGCCCGCCCGGACCCGGGCCGCGGCGCCGCCGCCCGTTGTCAGTGCCGCCCCGTACCGTCTCGGGCATGGAGCAACGCTGGACGGCGGAGCAGGTGTTGGCGCTCGCGCCCGACGACGCATCGCGCAGGGCCGGGACGCGGCTCTCGGCGCCCGAACCCTGGTCCGGCACGGGCACGGCCGTGTTCTCCGACGGCGCGGGGACGCTGGTGTGGGGGCTGTGCGAGGGCAGCGGCGGCAAGCCCTACCAAGCCGCGGTGGACGTCGCGGCGCCCGCGTACAACTGCTCGTGCCCCAGCCGGAAGTTCCCCTGCAAGCACGCCCTCGGGCTGCTGCTGCTCTGGGCGGCGGGCGAGGAGCGGGTGGGCGCAGCCGAGCCGCCCGAGTGGGTGCGGCAGTGGGCCGAGGCGCGGCGGGCCAGGAGCGGGCGCACGGCCGCGAAGGCGGCGCAGGGGCCGGCGGACGAGGCCGCGGCGCGGAAGCGGGCCGAGCGGCGGGCGCGGCGCGTGGCCGAGGGCGCGGCCGACCTGGAGCAGCGGCTCGCGGACCTGGTCCGCACCGGCCTCGCCGACGCCGACCGGGCGGGCTACGCGGTGTGGGACGAGATCGCCGCCCGGATGGTGGACGCGCAGGCGCCGGGGCTGTCCTCGCGGGTGCGGGAGCTGGCGTCGATACCGTCCTCCGGCGCGGGGTGGCCGTCGAGGCTGCTGGAGGAGTTCGGGCTGCTGCACCTGCTGGGCCGGGGCTTCACCGGCATCGACCGGCTGCCCGACCCGCTGGCCGCCACCGTGCGGACCAGGGTCGGCTTCCCGGCGAGCCGGGCCGAGGTGCTGCGCGGCCCCGCCGTGCGGGACCGGTGGCTGGTCACCGGCCAGGAGGACCGCGCGGAGGAGAAGAACACCACCCGCCGGGTGTGGCTGCGCGGCGAGCGCACCGGGCGGGACGCGCTGCTGCTGTCGTTCGGGTTCGCCGGGCAGGCCCCGGAGCTGGCGCTGCCCACCGGGCTCGCCATGGAGGCCGATGTCGCCTACCACCCGGCGGCCCGGCCGCTCCGCGCCGAGCTGGGCGAGCGGTACCAGGACCCGGCCCCCTCGCCCGCGCCGCCGGGCTGCTCGGTGGGGCAGGCGCTGGACGCCTACGGCCAGGCCCTGCGCGACGACCCGTGGCTGGACGCGTGGCCCGCGGTGCTGGCGGACGTGGTGCCGGTGCCGGGCCCCGACGGGTGGCAGCTCGCCGACGCGGACGGGCGGGAGGCCCTGCCCGTCGTGCCGCGCGGCAGGCTGTGGCGGCTGGCCGCGGTGTCCGGCGGGGCGCCGGTCACGGTCTTCGGTGAGTGCGGGCACCGCGGCTTCACCCCGCACACCGTGTGGGGCGGGGCCGACGAGGTGGCGGGGGTGGCGCTGTGAGCGGGGGCACGACGGCCGAGCGGGCCTGGGAGGAGCTGGTCACCGCCGCCCTGCTGGGCACCGGGCGCAGGCCGCCGGGGCGGGCCGGGGACGCGGGGGACGCCCTCGGCGGCACCGTCGCCCTGGTGGACCACGCCGACCCGGCGCGCGCGCTGCTGGAGACGGCCGCGGTGCGGACCGTGCACCGCAGGGCAGGGCTGCGGCCCGCCCCGGCCCGGCCGCTGCCCGAGCGGGCCCCCGCCGACCCCAGGCCCCCGCTGCCCCCGGCCGCCAGGCGGCGCCTGGCGCTGCTGCTCACCGAGCGCTCCGGCACGGGCGGCGGCCGGGGGACGGCGCCGAACCTGGCGGAGCTGCTGCCGCAGTGGCTGCTCGCCGCCCGGGAGCACGGCTACCGGGCGCCCGCCGAGCTGCTGCCCGACCTGCTCGACGCCGCGCGGGGCCGCAGCGACCTGCGGCGGGACGCCCTGGCCCTGGCCGGGCCGCGCGGGCTGTGGCTGGCGGCCCTCAACCCGGAGTGGGCGTACGCGCTGCGGGCCGGGCCCGCGCCGGTCACCTCGGCGGACGAGGAGGCCGAGCGGCGGGTGTGGGAGGAGGGCCTGTTCGCCGAGCGGGTGGGGCTGCTGGCCCGGCTGCGCCTGCGCGACCCGGAGGCGGGGCTCGCGCTGCTGCGCTCCACATGGGCGCAGGAGCGCGCCGAGGACCGGCTGATGTTCCTCGACTCGCTGCGCGAGGGCCTGTCCCTGAAGGACGAGGCGTTCCTCGAGGACGCGCTCACCGACCGCAGCAAGAACGTGCGGGCGACCGCGGCCGAGCTGCTGTCGTGCCTGCCCCGGTCGGCGCTGGCCGCGCGCATGGCGGACCGGGCGCGGGCGTGCGTGGCCCCGCAGACGGTCGGCGCGGTGACCCGGATCGTGGTGGAGGCGCCGCACGAGTGCGACGCGGCCATGCAGCGGGACGGGATCGCGCCGAAGCCGCCGACGGGCCGCGGGCAGCGGGCCTGGTGGCTGGGGCAACTGGTGGAGTCCACCCCGCTGTCCCTGTGGACCGCGCGGTTCGGCCTGACGCCGGAGGAGATCGTGGCGCTGCCGGTCGCCGACGACTGGCGGGGCGACCTGCACGCGGCGTGGAGCCGCGCCGCGGTGCGGCAGCGGGACGCGGCGTGGGCGCGGGCCCTGCTGGGGGCGCCGCCGCCGGCGCCGTCCGGGGAGTTGGCCGGCCTGCCGTCGGCGCTGGGCGCCTACGCGGCGGGCGCCGCGGGCACGGCAGGCGATCCCGCCAAGCTGCTGTCGGTGCTGCCGCGGGAGGAGCGGGCCGCGTGGGTGGCCCGCTTCATCGGGACCAACGGCCTGTCGGACGCGTTCCAGATGCTCGGGGTGTGCGCGGTGCCGTGGGCCGAGCCGCTGGGCCGGGCCGTGGTGGACGCCCTGGACATCGCGCGGGACGCGGGCAACTACCCGTGGAGCTTCAGCGGCGTCATGGGCCTGGCCGAGCGCTGCCTGGACCCGGCGCACGCGGACCGGGTGGACCTGCTCACCGCGATACCCGAGACGGACGGCTCGCCGGGCGCGGGCGGCTACTGGTCGGAGGCGTTCCAGCGCCTGGCCGCCACGTTGCGCCTGCGCGCGGCGATGCTGGCGGAACTGGCGGGCCGGCCCACCGCGCCGACGGGCTGACGGCGGCCGGGGGGGCGGGCCCGTCCCCGGGGCGGGCGCGCCCCGGGGACGGGCCCGCCCTCCGACCGGCGACCCCGACCTCCACCCCGGGAAAGCCCCACCACCCCGACCAGGCCGCCCCCCGGGGTGGTGGGTGGGGCGACGGGCGGGCGGGGTGAGGGCGGGCCGTCAGGCGCCCACCCGTCCTCCGATGTTGTCCCGGACCCAGTCCACGACCGCCGTGGTGGTGGTGCCGGGAGTGAAGATCGCGGCGACGCCGAGCTCCTTCAGGGGCGGGATGTCGGCGTCGGGGATGATGCCGCCGCCGAAGACCTGGATGTCCTCGGCCTCGCGCTCCCGCAGCAGCTCGATCACCTTCGCGAACAGCGTCATGTGGGCCCCGGAGAGCACGGAGAGGCCGATCGCGTCGGCGTCCTCCTGGATCGCGGTGTCCACGATCTGCTCGGGGGTCTGGTGCAGGCCGGTGTAGATGACCTCCATGCCGGCGTCCCGCAGGGCCCGGGCGATCACCTTGGCCCCGCGGTCGTGCCCGTCCAGGCCGGGCTTGGCCACCACCACGCGGATCGGACCGGACACTCCCATCGCTGCCTCCATGCAGGGAAAGTCGCCACCAAGGCGCGCCACCACGGTGTGAACGCACGTTATCCCCCAGCATCGCAGCCCGGCACCGTTTCGGGGCCGGGAGGGAGGGGGAAATCACACAGAGGGACACGATCACTTCACGGCGCTGGGCCCGCACCCCCCGCCCGCCGCCCCTCCCGCCGCGTGGAGAGGGCCGGTTCCGGGGCCGCCCGGCCTCCGCGCCTTCGCACGGGGAGCCGCACGCACCCGGGCCGTCGGCCGACGTCGGCCGCCCCGCCGCCCCACCGGCGCGCGACTCCCCCAAGGGCACCCGGGAGGCCGTTCCCGGTGTGCCGCCGGGAGGTGCACCATGACCGCGAGCGCCGTCCCCGCCCCGCTCACCGGCCTCGCCGCCCGGCTGCCACGGGCGCGGTCCCTCGGGGTGGAGCTCGCCGTGATCGCGGGCCATGTGCTGCTGTACCCGACGGGCATCGCCGCGGAGGCCGCCGCCCCGGCCGCGTCCCGCGCCGGGGCGCACCCGGACGGCGCGCCGCCCGCGGGCCCCTCCGCCCCCGCCCCGGTGCTCCTGCTGCACGGCTTCGTGGACAACCGCTCCGTGTTCACCGTCCTGCGCCGCTCCCTGCTGCGCCACGGCTGGCCGCGGGTGCACGCCTTCAACTACTCGCCGTTCACCTGCGACGCGCGCCGGGCCGCGGCCGTGCTCGGCGCGTACGTGGAGCAACTGTCGGCGGAGTGCGGCGGGGCCCGGATCGACGTCGTCGGGCACAGCCTCGGCGGCCTGGTCGCCCGCTACTACGTCCAGCGGCTCGGCGGCGACGAACGGGTCCGCACCCTTGTGACCCTGGGCACACCGCACTCCGGCACACGCGCGGTCCCGCTGATGAGCGCCCACCCGGTGGTGCGCCAGATGCGCCCCGGCTCCGCCCTGCTGACCGAGCTGGCCGGTCCGGCCCCGGGGTGCCGCACCCGGTTCACGGCGTTCTGGAGCGACATGGACCAGGCCGTCAGCCCGGTGGAGAACGCCCGCCTGGACCACCCTGACCTGGCGGCGGACAACGTCGCGGTGCGCGGGGTCGGCCATCTGACGCTGCCGGTGCACGGCGCCGTGACCGCCGCGGTGCGCCGCGCGCTGCTCGGCGGGGACGGGCTCGCGTCCGGCGCCGACGCGGCCTGAACCCGCGCCGCCCGGCCCTCCGACCTCGATTCGAACACCCTTCGAACGGGTGTTGTACGCAAGGTAAGAATCCGCCCGCCAAAGACGGCAAATGCCTCGCGCCCGGTCTCCGGAACCCCGGCGGAGATTGTCCAGTCCGCTTCAGGAGGGATACAGTCGCGGCTAATTCTCCTGCTGCCGAGGCGAAAGAGAAGTGGTGGTGAACAACCCTCACCCGCCAGGGCCCTCCTCCCTGGCTGCTTCCTCTGCACATGCCTCACCCGGCTTCCCCCCCGGCTACGGCCAGGAAGGCGCCGACTCCACATGGGGCGGCCACATCGGCTTCCCCACCGCGGGCGACCCGCTGTTCGGCCCGCTGCCGGACGGCTACCACGGCACCGCCGGACAGACCGCCCACGGCACCTCATACCCGCACCAGGGCCCCTCACTCCTCCCTCCCGAGGGCGTGCCCGGCGGCTACCCCACCGCTCCCGAGGACACCCCGGCGTACGGGGTGTTCACCGGGTACGACACCGCCGACTACGGCACCTACGGCGGGTACGGGGCCCATCCCTCCGCCGCTTCCCCGGCCACGGCCTACGGCTACGGCGCCCCGGTGGACGACACGATCTACGCGGTCTACGACACCTCCGCGCACGACGGCTCCTGGGACCTGGGCACGCACTCCACCGAAGCATCCCAACACGCCGACCACGACGGGTATTCCGAGCAGCCGGAACCCGCCGGGGACCCCGGGTCCGCCTACGCCTACGCGCACCACGACGGCGGCGACCACCACGAGGACCGGCTCGGCGCCGAGGACCCCGACGCCTACGCGGACCACGACGGCTACGCGGACCACGACGGCTACGGGAACCACGACGGCTACGCGGACCACGGCGACTACGACTACGGGTACGACGAGACTCCCGCCGCCCGCGACGCCGCCGAACCGGACGCGGACGCCGACCCCGAGCCCGAACCCCGGCGCTCCCCCGAGGACACCGCCGCCGCCCCCGTCGTCACCGTCGGCCGCCGCGCCGGCGCCGCCCCGGCCGCCCGCAACCGCCGCCGCCGCGCCGCCAAGCGCTCCGCCCTGCTGACCGTGGCCGTGCCCTCCGCCTGCGTGATGGGCGTCGCCGCCGTCGCCGCCGCCACCGTGGTCAGCCCGCAGGGCGAGAAGGACAGCGGCAGCAGCACCCAGGCGGACGACATCAACACCCGGCAGGCCGCCGTCAAGCCGCCCACCACCAAGCTGGACACCCAGCTCACCAGCCTGGCCGCCGGGGCCGGCGACTTCGCCAGCCGGGCCAGCCGCACCCAGGAGCGCATCGACCTCAAGCAGCGGCAGGAGGAGGAGCGCAAGCGCAAGCAGCAGGAGCTCGCGCTCAAGGAGGCCATGCGGCCGAAGTTCGCCCTGCCCGTCGCGCAGCACGGCCTGAGCGCCGCGTACGGCCAGTCCGGCATCAACTGGATGTCCCTGCACACCGGCATCGACTTCCCCGTGAGCATGGGCACCCCGGTCATGGCCGCCACCGACGGCACGGTCCGCGTCCAGTGGGGCGGCGCCTACGGCAACATGGCCATAGTGACCGCGCCCGACGGCACGGAGACCTGGTACTGCCACCTCAGCAGCACCCGCATCCGCGCGGGCTCGGTGAAGGCGGGCGACGTCATCGCCTACTCGGGCAGCTCCGGCAACTCCACCGGGCCGCACCTGCACTTCGAGGTGCGGCCGGGGGGCGGGGCGCCGATCGACCCGCTCCAGTGGCTGCTGGGCAAGGGGCTCGACCCGCGGTAGCGCTGCGCGCTTTGCGGCGACCCGGAGACGAACCGTCGGTGGGGGCCAGGGCTCAGCCCTGGCCCCCACCGACGGTTCGTTCGTGGTGCGGTGGTGGGGGTGGGGGCGTTTTCCTCCGGAGACCGGGGGCTCCGCCCCCCCTGGGCCCCACCGGGGCTCCGCCCCGGACCCGGACGCGTCCGGTGAGCACCGGGACGGACCCCGGAGGCCGGAGGGCCGGAGCCTCCGCAGTCCGCCAACGCCCCGCCCCCGACCGGACGCGTCCGGTGACCACCGGGAAGGATCCCGGAGGCCGGAGGGCCGCAGCCCTGCGGAGTCCTCGCCGGGGCTCCGCCCGAGCCTGCCGGGGGCCGCCGTCCGGGGTCTCGGCGGCGCCGCGCCCCGGAGCCCCTACAGCTTCTCCACCGGCGCGTAGCGCAGCAGCAGGCGCTTCGGCTTCTCGTCGCCGAAGTCGATGGTGGCCTCCGCGTTGTCCCCGGAGCCCTTCACGGCGACCACCGTGCCGAGCCCGAACGAGTCGTGGGTGACCCGGTCCCCGACGGCGAGCTGCACCACCTGGCGCTCCCCGGCGCGCCGGGTGGCGAAGCCGGACGGGCCCGCCTTGCGCCGCGCGGACGCCGACGAGGGCGTGAACGGCGCGGCCGGGCCGGCCGCGAGGGTGCCGCCGGTGCGCTTCCACTCGATGAGCGGGTCCGGGATCTCCTCCAGGAACCGCGACGGCGGGTTGTACGCGGGCTGCCCCCAGGCGCTGCGCATCGCCGCCCGGGACAGGTACAGCCGCTCCCGGGCGCGGGTGATGCCCACATAGGCCAGCCGCCGCTCCTCCTCCAGCTCCTTGGTCTGCCCGAGGGCGCGCATGTGCGGGAAGACCCCGTCCTCCATGCCGGTCAGGAAGACCACGGGGAACTCCAGGCCCTTGGCGGTGTGCAGGGTCATCAGCGTGATCACGCCGCTGCCCCGCCCCTCGCCCTCCTCGGCGTGGCCGGCGACGGCCTCGTCGGGGATCTGGTCGGAGTCGGCGACCAGCGCGACCTGCTCCAGGAAGTCGGCGAGCGAGCCCTCGGGCCGCTCCTGCTCGAACTCCAGGGCCACGGCGGCGAGCTCTTGGAGGTTCTCGATGCGGGTCTCGTCCTGCGGGTCGGTGGACGCCTGGAGCTCGGCGAGGTAGCCCGTCTCCTCCAGGACCGCCTCCAGCACGGTGGCGGGCCCCGCGCCGGACTCGGCGACGGCGCGCAGCCGGTCGAGCAGCTCGTTGAACCGCTTCACCGCGTTGGCGGAGCGCGCGGCCATGCCGTACGCCTCGTCCACGCGGCGCAGCGCCTGCGGGAAGGTGATCCGCTCGCGCTGCGCCAGCGCGTCGATCATGGCCTCGGCGCGGTCGCCGATGCCGCGCTTGGGCACGTTCAGGATGCGGCGCAGCGGGACGGTGTCCTCGGGGTTGGCGAGCAGCCGCAGGTACGCCAGGACGTCGCGGACCTCCTTGCGCTCGTAGAAGCGCACACCGCCGACGACCTTGTAGGGCAGCCCGACCCGGATGAAGACCTCCTCGAACACCCGGGACTGGGCGTTGGTGCGGTAGAACACGGCGACGTCGCCGGGGCGGGCGTCGCCCGCGTCGGTGAGGCGGTCTATCTCGTCGGCGACGAACTGGGCCTCGTCGTGCTCGGTGTCGGCGACGTAGCCGGTGATGCGGGCGCCCGCGCCCGCGTCCGTCCACAGGTTCTTCGGGCGGCGGTTCTCGTTGCGCTCGATGACGGCGTTGGCGGCCGTCAGGATCGTCTGCGTGGAGCGGTAGTTCTGCTCCAGCAGGATCGTGGTGGCGTCCGGGTAGTCCTCCTCGAACTGGAGGATGTTGCGGATCGTGGCGCCGCGGAACGCGTAGATGGACTGGTCGGCGTCGCCGACGACGCACAGCTCGGCGGGCTCCACCGCCGGGGCGGCGCCCTCGGGGCCGACCGGGTCGCCGTCCACCGTCGTCCTGGGGCGCTGGGAGACGGCGCCGCCGACCAGCTCGCGGACCAGGAGGTACTGGGCGTGGTTGGTGTCCTGGTACTCGTCCACCAGCACGTGCCGGAAGCGGCGGCGGTAGTGCTCGGCGACGTCGGGGAACGCCTGGAGCAGGTGGACGGTGGTCATGATGATGTCGTCGAAGTCCAGCGCGTTGGCCTCGCGCAGCCGCGCCTGGTACATCGCGTACGCCTGGGCGAGCGTCTTCTCGAACGCGTTCTCCGCCTGCCCGGCGAAGGTCTCCTCGTCGATCAGCTCGTTCTTCAGGTTGGAGACCTTGGCGCTGAACGACTTCGGCGGGAACTGCTTCGGGTCCAGGTCCAGGTCGCGGCAGACCAGGGCCATCAGGCGCTGGGAGTCGGCGGCGTCGTAGATCGAGAAGCTGGAGGTGAAGCCGAGCTTCTTGCTCTCCCGGCGCAGGATGCGCACGCACGCGCTGTGGAACGTCATCACCCACATGGAGCGCGCGCGGGGCCCGACGAGCTGCTCGACGCGCTCCTTCATCTCGCCCGCGGCCTTGTTGGTGAAGGTGATCGCGAGGATCTGGCCGGGGTGGACGCCGCGGGCGCCGAGCAGGTGGGCGATGCGGTGGGTGAGCACCCTCGTCTTGCCCGAGCCCGCGCCGGCGACGATGAGCAGCGGGGAGCCGGTGTGGATCACGGCCTGGCGCTGCTGCGGGTTGAGCCCCTCCAGCAACTGGGCGGGGTCGGTGACGGTGCGCTCGGCGCCGTTGCGGTAGTAGGCGTCGCGCGGGCCCGGCACGGCGTACGGGTCCCCGAAGAAGTCCGCGGGGAGCTCCTCCGGCGGCTCGTACTCGTCGTCCGGCGGAGGGGGCGGCTCGTCACCGTGCGGCGGCTCGGGAGGCAGCGGCTCGAGAGGCGGGGGCTCGAGGCCGGGCAGCGGGATGTCATCGAAGAGACTGCTCATCGCCCACGAGTCTAGGCGCCCGCACCGACAGTCGCGCCCGCCCCGGGCGGGCCGGCCGGGGCCGGGTCAGCGCACGTCCACCGCGTCCGGGCCGCCGGAGGACTTCTTGTACAGGATCGAACCGGGGTAGACCGCCTTGAAGCTGCCGTCGTGCCTGGCCTTGACCCGGCTGACGAAGCGGCCCCGGTCGTTGGTGGTGGCCGAGCCGAGCCGGCTCCACGAGCCGGACCCGGAGCGCTTGAAGTAGACGTCCACCCGCTTGTTGGACAGCGGGAACGTCGCCCCCTGGCGGCCCTTGAGGACGCCGGACACCGTGATCGTGCGCCCCTTGCGCACCCGGTCGGGCGAGGCGTCGAAGCCGCTGATCCAGGTGGCCGCGCGCACCCCCGCCTTCGGCGCCGCGGTGCCGCCGTGCGCGGGCGCCATGATCACCAGCGACACCACCGCCGCCAGCGCGGCGGCCGGCAGCCCCCGCGTCCCCCACCGTCCCCGTGCTCCCACGCGAACCACCCCCGATGTACGAAGAAGACCCGGTACGGACCCTAGCGCGCCCGCGGCGGACCGGCGGCGGACGGGGCGCGGTCCGTCCCGCGGCGCCGCCCGCGCGGTGCACGCGCGCCGCCCGGTGGGCGGTTCAGGTCCACATCGCCGCGAGGAAGATGTTCACGGTGGTCAGCGCGCCCACGGTGCCGAACACGCCCTTGTCCACCGTCTCGTCGTCGCGCTTGAGGTAGACGAGGACCAGGATCACGGTGAGGATCGCCAGCTTGATGCCGATCTTGAGGTTGTTGACCTCCTGGTCGTCGGCCTGGTTGAGGCCGACCAGGCAGACGCCGGTGACGAGCATGGTGAGCGCGCCGTGCAGCATGGCGGGCACCATCCGCGCCGTGCCCTGCCCCATCGCCTTCATCTGCGTGAGGAATCCGCCGAGCAGGCTCGCGATGCCGATGATGTGCAGGGCGACGAAGGCGTTGATCGTGGCTTCCATGCCCGTGAGGTTAACCCGGTGGGCGGCGGGACCTGACGGCGGGTTCGCCGCCGGGACGGTGCGGCGCCCGGGCCCCCGGGACGGGGCGGCCCGCCGACTCGCCAGGGGTTCGCCACGGCGCGCGAGGTGCGCGCGCCATGTGTACGCTGCGTCGCGCCTGGGGCATGCCGGTCGGAGCCGCTCAGGCCGCGATCGAGTGGTGTGCCATAACGTGTTGACTCCGGCGGCGCTCCCCCCAAAACCTGGCTAATCAGGTCATCTTCGGTCACCGCCTACCAAATCGCCGTGCGAGCGGACTAACGTCACTCCCCAGGTAGCCATCCCCCGTTCCGCCGCACAGGCGGTTTCCGGCTACCGGCTCCGCCGGCGCGGTCCGCTCCCCCGTACGGACCGCGCCGGTCCCCTTCCCAGGCCCTAGACGAGCCGCCGTGCCGTCGCCCACCGCGTCAGCTCGTGCCGGTTGCTGAGCTGGAGCTTGCGCAGCACCGCGGACACATGGCTCTCCACGGTCTTCACCGAGATGAAGAGCTGCTTGGCGATCTCCTTGTACGCGTAGCCGCGCGCGATCAGCCGCAGCACCTCCCGCTCCCGCTGCGTGAGCCGGTCCAGGTCCTCGTCCACCGGCGGGGTGTCGGTCGCCGCGAAGGCGTCCAGCACGAACCCGGCCAGGCGCGGCGAGAACACCGCGTCCCCGTCCGCCACCCGGAACACCGCCGCCACCAGGTCGGGCCCGGTGATCGTCTTGGTGACGTAGCCGCGGGCGCCGCCCCTGATCACGCCGATCACGTCCTCGGCCGCGTCCGACACCGAGAGCGCCAGGAACCGCACCGGCGGCTCCTCGCCCATGAGCGGGGCGCAGCGCCGCAGCACCTCGACCCCGCCGCCGCCCGGCAGGTGCACGTCCAGCAGCACCACGTCGGGCCGCACCGCCCGCACCACGGCGACCGCCTGGTCGACGTCCGCCGCCTCGCCGACGACCTCCACACCGGTGCGCGGGGTGTCGCCGATCTCGGCCTGCACGCCGGTGCGGAACATCCGGTGGTCGTCGACCAGCACCACGCGCACCCGCCGCTCCTCGCCCGGCTCCGCGCCGCCCGCCTCGCCGCCGCCCGCCTCCGCGCCGCCCGACTCCGTCATGAGCGCACCCTCTCCATCTCCAGCTCCACCTCTGTCCCGCCGCCCGGCACGCCGCGCAGCACCGCCCGCCCCCCGTTGCGCCGCATCCTGCCGATGATCGACTCGCGCACGCCCATCCGGTCCGCGGGCACCTGCTCCGGGTCGAACCCGGGGCCGCGGTCGCGCACGAACACCGACACGCTGCGCTCCTCGACCTCGGCGTACACCTGTACGGGCGCACCGCCACCGTACTTGGCCGCGTTCACCATCGCCTCGCGCGCGGCCTGCGCCTGCGCGCCGAGCCGCTCGTCCAGCGGGCAGTCGCCGACGCAGACCACCTCCACGGGCACGCCGTGCGCGTCCTCCACCTCGGCGGCCGCGGCGCGCACGGCGTCGGCGAGCGTGGCGGGCCCGGCGTCCTGCCCCGCGTCCCCGTCCGCGGCGCCGGCGGGCTCGGTGGCCGGGCGGTACAGCCACGCGCGCAGCTCCCGCTCCTGGGCGCGGGCGAGCTTGGCCACCTCGCGCGGGTCGTCCGCGTGGCGCTGGATGAGCGTCAGGGTGTGCAGCACCGAGTCGTGCACGTGCGCGGCGACCTCGGCCCGCTCCTGCGCCCTGATGCGCATGCGCCGCTCGGCCGACAGGTCCTGCGCCATCCGGATCAGGTACGGGCCGGCCAGCAGCACGATCCCGGAGAGGATGGCCAGCGTCGCCTGGAGCACCGCCCCCAGGTGCCGCAGCGACCCCTGCACCACGATGAACCCGGACACCCCCAGGCACACCAGCACCACCCCGGCCGCGCTGCGCAGCACCGGCACCAGGCCCTTGCGGGAGCGGCCCATCCGCACCCAGCGGGCCCGCCGCGCGTTGTCCGCCTGCCGCCACACCAGGGCCACACCGGCGCCGAACACCAGGAACGGCCCCGCGTAGGGGCCGGCGATGCCCAGGCTCAGGTTGTCCAGCAGCACCGCGGCCCCGGCGATGAAGGCCACCACGGCGAGCAGCTTCTTGCGCTCGTGGCCGTGCGCGCCCAGCCGCCACCTGCCGTGCCCGACCTTGGGGTCCTTCAGCTCCACCCCGCCGACCCCGAGCGGCACCACGAACCAGAACACCGCGTACAGCAGCAGGCCCATGCCCTGCGCGGGCACCAGCACCAGGAACGCGCCCCGCACCCACAGCACCGGCAGCCCCAGATGCCCCGCGAGCCCGCGCGCCACACCGCCGAGCATGCGCCCCTCCGCGCTGCGGTACAGCTTGCGGACCGGGGGTTCCTCGGGGGCGGAGGAGGCGGCGGGCGGGGCGGTGCCGGGGCTCGGAGGGCTGACGGGCATGGCCCGATCCTCTCGCGCGCCGGGGCTGCGGGCATCAGGGCAGGCACCAGGGATCACCCCGAATCCGGCGCGCTCCGGGCTCGGGGTGGGGCGTTCCGCGGGCGGCGGCGGCAGTCACCGCGGCGGGTCGCCGCGGCGGCGTCACCGGCACGGCCGGCACCACGGCGACCCGTCGCGGCGGCCGTCCCTAGGGGAAAGGTGGGGGGCCGGTCAGGGCGGGGGCGGATGAGCGGGCCGGGCGACTGCCGCCACCATGGAGCCATGAGCGAGGAGAGCACCGCCGCGACCGGGACCGCGGCGCCGGGGACCGCCCCGGGCGCGGGCCGGGACGGCCCCGGGGCGGACCCGGGCGAGGGCGGCGGCCCGTCCGGGCCGCTGACCCGCGGCAGGCGGCACCGCCTGGTCGGCGGGGTGTGCGCGGGGCTCGGCCGGTACTTCGACATCGACCCGGTGATCTTCCGGATCGTGCTGGCGGTGCTCGCCGTCACCGGGGGCCTCGGGCTGCTGGTGTACGGCGCCGTGTGGCTGTTCGTGCCGGAGCGGGGCGAGGAGCGCAACGAGGCCCAGCACATGCTCTCCGGGCAGGTCGGCGGGCAGGGCATGGCGGCGGTGCTCACCGCGCTCGCCGGGTGCGGCCTGTTCCTCTCCACGATCGGGCGGGACGGCGGGCGCCCGTTCCCGCTGCTGCTCGGCGCGCTGGTGGCGGGCGCCGTGGTGTGGTCGCGGCGGCGGCGGTCCAGCGACGGCGCGGGCGGCGCCGACGGCAGCGCCGACGCCCCGCCCGCCGCCCAGCCGCCGCCCGCGCCCCGCGCCCCGTCGTGGTGGAAGGGCGGCGGCGAGCCCGCCCCCTACCTGTGGGGCCCGGCGGACGGCGCCCCGACCGACGAGCCGGAGCCGGAGCCCGAGCCGCCGCCGAAGCCGCGCGAGCCCCGGTCTCCGCTGCCGTATCTGCTGTTCACCGGGGCGGTGGCGGCCGGGGCGCTGGGCACGGCCGCCTCCTGGTCGCGCCCGCTGGGCACCGCGCTCCAGATCGGGCTGGCGTGCGCGCTGGCCGTCATGGGGCTCGGGCTGGCGGCGGGCGCCCGGCTCGGGGCGGTGCGCTCGGGCACGGCGTTCCTCGCCCTGCTCACCGGCTGCCTGCTGGTGCTGGTCTCCGCGCTGCCGAAGAACATCGAGACGCGGTGGCGCGACGAGAACTGGCGCCCGGCGGACGCCGCGGCCGTGCAGCCGCGCTACGAGGTGGGCACCGGGACGGCGAACCTGGACCTCACCGCCGTCGACCCGGACGGACGGACACTGCGGGTCGCGGCGGAGGTCGGCGCGGGACGGCTGGAGGTGCGGGTGCCGGACACGGTGCGGGTGCGGGTGCGGGCCGACACCGACCTGGGGGTGATCCAACTGCACGGGGAGCGCGCCGCGGAGCAGGGCGAGGACATCGACGTCCTGCTGGACGGCGGGCGCTCCGCGGTGCTCGTCCCGACGGCGCCGCCCGAGCGCCGGCGGGAGGGCACCATCCGGCTCGACCTGCGGGTGGGCTTCGGACAGGTGGTGGTGGTCCGTGAGGCGGCGTGAGTTCCGGCCCGCCGCCCTGGTGGCGGGCCTGATCTGCGTGGGGCTGGCCGTGGCGTACCTGCTGGACGCGGCCGGGGTGTGGAACGTGGCCGTGGAGGTCGGGGGCAACGCGCTGGCGGCGGGCATGCTGCTGGTGGGCGTCACCGAGCTCGCGCACCACGCGCTGCGCGCCCGCCGCGGCCGGGCGCGGCAGGCGGCCGGGCCCGGGTCCGGGTCCGGGTCGGGTTCCGGGTCCGGCGACTGAACCCGGCTACTCCAGTTCCAGCTTCCCGCCCGAGTCCCGGACGGTGATCCGCGCCAGCGGCTCGGTCGCCGGGCCCTTGAGCACCCGGCCGGTGGCCGCGTCGAACTCCGACCCGTGGCACGGGCAGTGGAAGATGCCGTCCTCGGGCGCCTGGACCGGGCAGCCGGAGTGGGTGCACGCGGCGGCGAACGCGGCGTACTGACCGGGCCTCGGCTGCACCACGAACGCGGGCCTGCCGTCGGCGGTGGTGACCTGCACCCCGCCGCCCACGGGGACGGCGGACGCCGCCACCGACACGCCGCCGCCGGAGCCGCCGGACCCGTCGCCCGCCGGGGGGCTCGACTCGGGCGCGGGGGCGCCGGAGGGCTCCCCGACCGGCGCGGCGCCGCCGCCGCCGTCCCGCCGCGACAGCGCGAGCGCGCCCGCCACCCCGCCGGCCACGGCCAGCGCCGCGGCCACCGCTCCGCCCTCGAGCAGCGTGCGCCGCCCGCCGGCCGGCCCTGCGCCGTCCGTGGCCCGCCGCCCGCGCGCCCGGTCGGCCAGCGCCGCGTCCACCGAGAGCACGGACGCCCCGGCCAGCATCAGCGGCGTCCACGCCATCAGGTAGATCAGGTCGTTGCCGAGGTAGTACGGCTCCACCTGCCAGCTCACGGTCAGCCACAGGCTGAGCGAGATCAGCGCGCCGCCGAGCGCGGCGATCCGCGTCCACAGGCCGAACAGCGTGCCGAGGCCCACCGCGAGCTCGCCGAAGGCGATGGCCAGGCCGAAGCCCTCGGGCGCCTTCAGCGCCAGGTCGATCATGGCCGGGACCGCCGCGGAGCCGCTCTGGTCGATGGCGCGGAGCTGGGCCTCCAGCGAGTTGGCGCCCGTCGCCTCCAGGAAGGTGGAGTCGGAGAGCTTGTCCAGGCCCGCGTACAGAAACGTCACACCGAGGAACAGCCTCAGCGGGACCAGTGCGAAGCGTGAGAAGGCCGCCTGCCGCGACCCGCTGTGACCGGACGCGTGGGACATGGCCACCGCCTCTCTGCCGTTCCGGCGTGGTGCCGCGCGCTCGTCGCGCGTGTGCTGGCTCGAAACAGTAGAGCGAGCCACGTGCGAAGGAGGTGAGGACGGCGGAATTCCCCGGCGGTCCCGGGCCCGCCGACGCGTCGGCCGTGGCCGGGCGCGCTGCCCGGCCACGGCCGACGGTGATCCGGTGACCGAGGTGACCGCGACGCGGTCGCACCCGGGCCGGGAGCGGTCAGGTCACTCCCACTCGATGGTGCCCGGGGGCTTGCTGGTCACGTCCAGCACGACCCGGTTGACGTCCGCGACCTCGTTGGTGATCCGGGTGGAGATCCGCGCCAGCACGTCGTACGGCAGCCGCGTCCAGTCCGCCGTCATCGCGTCCTCCGAGGACACCGGGCGCAGCACCACCGGGTGGCCGTAGGTGCGGCCGTCGCCCTGCACGCCCACCGAGCGCACGTCCGCGAGCAGCACCACCGGGCACTGCCAGATGTCGCGGTCCAGACCCGCGGCGGTCAGCTCCGCGCGGGCGATCGCGTCCGCCTGCCGCAGCACCTCGAGCCGCTCGCGGGTGACCTCGCCGACGATCCTGATGCCCAGCCCGGGGCCGGGGAACGGCTGGCGCCAGACGATCTCCGGCGGCAGGCCAAGCTCCTCGCCGACCTTGCGGACCTCATCCTTGAACAGCCGCCGCAGCGGCTCCACCAACTGGAACTGGAGGTCCTCGGGCAGCCCGCCCACGTTGTGGTGGGACTTGATGTTGGCGGTGCCGGTGCCGCCGCCGGACTCCACGACGTCCGGGTACAGGGTGCCCTGGACCAGGAACTCGACCTGCTCGCCGTGCTCGCCGGCCTCGGCGACCACCTCGGCGGCGGCCTGCTCGAAGACGCGGATGAACTCCCGGCCGATGATCTTGCGCTTCTGCTCGGGGTCGGTGACCCCGGCGAGCGCGGCGAGGAAGCGCTCCTGCGCGTCCACGACCTTCAGCCGCACGCCGGTCGCCGCCACGAAGTCCTTCTCGACCTGCTCGGCCTCGCCCTGGCGCAGCAGCCCGTGGTCCACGAAGACGCAGGTGAGCTGGTCCCCTACGGCCTTCTGCACGAGGGCGGCGGCCACCGCGGAGTCCACCCCGCCGGACAGGCCGCACACCACCCGCTTGTCCCCGACCTGGGCGCGGATCGCGGAGACGGACTCCTCGACCACATTGTGCGTGGTCCAGGACGGGCTCAGGCCCGCGCCCCGGTACAGGAAGTGCTCCAGGATCTGCTGCCCGTGGGTGGAGTGCATCACCTCGGGGTGGTACTGGACGCCGTACAGCCGGGCCTCGTCGTTCTCGAACGCGGCGACGGGGGCGCGGCCGGAGGCGGCGGTGACGGTGAAGCCCTCGGGCGCGACCGTGCACGCGTCCCCGTGCGACATCCACACCGACTGCTCGTCGGGGGTGCCCTCGAACAGGGTGGAGCCGGCGCGGGTGACGGTCAGCGCGGTGCGGCCGTACTCGCGCTGGCCGGTGTTGGCGACGGTGCCGCCGAGCGCGAGCGCCATGGCCTGGAAGCCGTAGCAGATGCCGAGGACCGGCACCCCGGCGTCGAACAGCTCCCGGCCCAGGGAGGGGGCGTCCTCGGCGTAGACGGAGGCGGGCCCGCCGGAGAGGATGATGGCCTTCGGCCGCTTGGCGAGGATCTCCGCCACCGGCATGGTGTGCGGAACGATCTCGCTGTAGACCCTGGCCTCACGTACGCGGCGGGCGATGAGCTGCGCGTACTGGGCGCCGAAATCGACGACGAGGACCGTGTCGGGGGCGGAGGGGGGCACAGATGCCACGGGGCGGCCTTCCGGCGTTGGTCAAGGGGTTTCACGGCCGATTCTAGACGGACCGGCAGCGATGGCGATGTGCACGGGCTCACAGGGCCCGGGGGCGGGGCCGCCGGCGCCGCGCCCCCCGCCGCGCCCCGCCGCCCGTCTCACCATCCGGCCCGCCGTGGCCGGATCACGGACCGGCGGGCCATACTGGCGGCATGCTGCGCGACGTCCGCTTCTTCTTTACCTATGGCACCGGCTGGTCCGGCTGCCATGGCGACGCCGCGTGAGCTGACGACACTCACGGACTTCCGCCGGCGCCCCGGGCCACCAGGCCAGGGGCGCCGTCGTCGTTCCCGGGCCGGGGCCGCGGGCGCGGGCGCGACGAGACGCAGGGAGAAGGACGCATGGACACGCGGGTCAGCACCGGCGGCGCCGGGACCGTGGAGCAGGACACGACCGTGCACCACAAGGCCGCCGCGGGCCGGGACGGCGCGGACGGGGGGACGGCCGCGGACGGGGCGGCGCCCATGGACCGGGAGACGGCGGAGCGCGTCATCGCGGGGGCGCGGGAGCGGATCGACGGCCTGGACGAGCGGATCATCGCGCTGATCCGGGAGCGGATGGACGTCTCCGCCGAGGTGCAGCGCGCCCGCCTGGCCTCCGGCGGGCGCCGCCTGTCGCTGAACCGGGAGATGGAGATCCTCGGCCGCTACCACGAGACCCTGGGCAGGCCCGGCACCACGCTCGCGATGACCCTGCTCGAGCTGTGCCGCGGAAAGCTCTGACCGGGCGGTTTCACCCGTACGGCACCGTGACCGGCCGCGACGCGGCTTCGTTGCACCGGATGTCCGTGCCGGCCAGGGGCGGCCTGACGCCCGGGCGGGCGGAGCAGGCGACCGGGCGCGGGCATCGCAGTCCGCCGGGGTGATGAGACGGGCGCTGGGTACCCGTCGTGGGACCTCACCTCGGTGCTGTGGCCGGTCAGCAGGGGACAGCAGCCCGGTCACGACTGAGGCAGGCGGTCGGCTCGGGGGACGCCCGGAGCCGACCGCTCTGCGCCTCAGCCCCCGCCGATCACTCGCGGTGACGGTACGTGGTCGTAACACGACCATTCGAGGCGGCTTCAACCGATGACGGAGAAGAGGTTGCGCCGACCGATCCGGGTCCAGCACGATAAGCGCACGGGGAACTGGCCCGGTAGCATCCGGTGCACCACAGTGCGGGCCGAAATGGTACAGGCCAATTCCTGTCCCCTCGGGTAAGCGCGCACCACCGCGAAGCAGCGGCGAGCACCGGCCCTCCCTGCTTGCCGCGGGCTCCACGGACCGCACTTGGCTCCACGGACCGCAAGAGAACAGCAGGCCGACGGCGCTTCCCTCCAGCGCCGTTCCACAGCACCGGCGCTGCCCTGACGCCGTGTGCTGTCAGCAGAGGGCCCCGCGCCGGAGCCGCATTCCGGCGCGGGGCCCTTCGCTTTGCCCCCGCCCTTTGCGCCGCCCTTTACCGCCGAGCCGCCGGCCGATTGCCCGGCGCGGATTCGCCTGTGCGCCCCGGGAATCCGCCGATTCACCGTCCACCCGCCGCCCGCGGCGCCGCTTCCCGTTTTCCCCGGCTTCCCCCGTCCGCCCGTCCGGCATCTCCCGGGGCGACGGAAAAGTGGAATTTCCACGTCCGGGGGATTCTGTGCGAGAACGGTGAGCAGAAAAGGTTTTCGGCGGGGCGGCGCACTCCGGGCGGGTGCGCCGCCCGTCACTCCCCGTCACCCCGGGGCGTGCTCCGGCGGCGCCCGCGCCCGGACGCCCCGCCCTCACTCCTCCCGGGTCAGCCGCAGCGCCGCGAACGCCCCCGCGGGGACGGCCGGGTTCTTCGGGGCCACCGGCTCCAGGCGCCGGTACGCCTCACCCGGCGCGGGCCGCGGGTCCCGCTCGCCGTTGTTCGGCCAGAACGACATGGCGCGCTCGGCCTGGGCGGTGATCGTCAGGGACGGGTTGACGCCGAGGTTCGCCGAGACCGCGGAGCCGTCCACCACGTGCAGCCCCGGGTAGCCGTGCACCCGGTGGTACGGGTCGATGACGCCCTGCCCGGCGTCGGCGCCGATCGCGCAGCCGCCGAGGAAGTGCGCGGTCATGGGGATGTTGAACACGTCCCCGACGGTGCCCCCGGCGAAGCCGCCGATGTCCTCCGCGATCAGCTCGGCGGCCCGCTGGCCCTCGGGGATCCACTCGGGGTTGGGCGCGCCGTGGCCCTGCCGGGAGGTGAGCTTGCCCTTGCCGAGCCCCTTGGGCTTGCGGTAGGTCGTCAGCGAGTTGTCATGGGTCTGCATGACCAGCGCGATGATCGTCTTCTCCGACCAGCGGCGCTTGGACAGCGAGCGGGCGAACACGGTCGGGTGCGTGGCGGCCAGGGCCAGGAACCGCAGCCAGCGCGGGGCCCGGCCGCCCCCGGGCACCTGGAGGGTGGCCAGGTACCCCATCACATTGGAGCCCACGCCGTAGCGGACCGGCTCGATGTGCGTGGTGGCGTTGGGGTGCACGGAGGAGGTGATGGCCACCCCGCGGGTGAAGTCCACCTTGCGGCCCCGCATGCCCGGGCCCTGCTCGTCGGTGGCGGCGCGGTACCTGCGGTCGGTGGTCTGCGCGCCGACCAGCGCCTCGGAGTTGGTGCGGGTCAGCTCGCCGAGCCGCGCCGAGAGGCGGGGCAGCCGGCCGGTGTCGCGCATGGCGTGCAGCAGCGTCTGCGTGCCGTAGGTGCCCGCGGCGAGCACCACCTGGGCGGCCCGCCACCGCCGGGGCGCGGCCTTGGGCCGGTCGGTGGGGACGCTGCACACCGTATAGCCGCCGTCGGGGTGCTCGGCGAGCTCGGTGACGGTGGTCATCGGGTGGACCTCGGCCCCGGCCTTCTCGGCGAGGTACAGGTAGTTCTCGTTCAGGGTGTTCTTCGCGCCGTGGCGGCAGCCCGTCATGCACGAGCCGCACTCCATGCACGCCTTGCGCCGCGGGCCGACGCCGCCGAAGTACGGGTCGTCCGCCTCGCCACCGGGCTCGGCGGACGCCTTGCCGTCGGCGTCCTTGCCGTCGCCGAAGAACACGCCCACCGGCGCCAGGTGGAAGCTGTCGCCGACGCCCATCCGCTCGGCGGCGTTGCGCAGGTGGATGTCGGCCGGGGTGAGGGTGGGGTTGAGCCGCGCCCCGAGCATCCGCTTGGCCTGCGCGTAATAGGGGCGCAGCTCGTCCTTCCAGTCGGTGATGCCGGCCCACTGCGCGTCCTGGAAGAACGGGTCGAGCGGCTCGTAGAGGGTGTTGGCGTAGTTCAGCGACCCGCCGCCGACCCCGGCGCCCGCGAGCACCAGCACATTGCGCAGCAGGTGGATGCGCTGGAGGCCGTACATGCCGAGCGCGGGCGCCCACAGGTAGTTGCGCAGGTCCCACGAGGTCTTGGGCAGGGTCTCGGGCGTGAAGCGCCGTCCGGCCTCCAGCACGGCGACCCGGTAGCCCTTCTCCGACAGGCGCAGCGCGGACACCGAGCCGCCGAAGCCGGAGCCGATGACGATGACGTCGTAGTCGTGGTCGCGGGCGGCGTCGTGGTCGCGGGCGGCTCGGGCGTCGGCGCGGCCGTGGTCCGATGGGTGCAACGTCTACCCCCGGGGTGAGCGGTGGAAGGGACTCCCGGGCCCGCCGTCCGGCGGTGGGAGCGAGCGGGTGGGCGGCGGCGGGCCGGTCAGCGCACGCGCAGCGCCTTCATGGCCCGCAGGCCGCGGGTGAGCAGCTTGGCGTACGTCTCGTCGCCGATGCCGAAGGACGGGGCGAGCGGCAGCAGGCGCTGGGTGGCGACGGTCTGCGGCTCGGTGTACTTCCAGATGCCCTCGACGCCGTGGCGGCGGCCGAGCCCGGAGTCGCCCATGCCGCCCATGGGGGAGGCGACGGAGGCGTAGGCGGCGGCGTAGCCCTCGTTGACGTTGACGGTGCCGGTGCGCAGCCGGGCGGCGAGGCGGCGGCCGCGGCGGGGGCTGCCCGTCCACACGCTGGAGTTCAGGCCGTACGGGGTGCCGTTGGCGCGCTCCACGGCCTCGTCCTCGGTGCGGAAGCGGTAGACGGACACCACCGGTCCGAAGGTCTCCTCGGTGCACACGGCCATGGGCGGCTGCACGCCGTCGAGGATGGTGGGCTCGTAGAACAGCGGGCCGACGTCGGGGCGGTGGCGGCCTCCGGCGAGGACGGCGGCGCCCTTGGCGCGGGCCTCGTCCACGTGCCGGGCGACGGTCTTCAACTGGCGCTCGGAGACCAGCGAGCCGACGTCGGCGCCGTAGGTGAGGCCGGTGCCGAGCCGCAGCGCCCTGGTGGCGGCGGTGAAGCGGCGCAGGAACTCGTCCGCGACCGCCTCGTGCACGTACAGCCGCTCCACGGAGACGCACAACTGCCCGGCGGAGGAGAAGCAGGCGCGGGTGGCGCCCTCGACGGCGCGGTCGAGGTCGGCGTCCTCCAGGACGATCATCGCGTTCTTGCCGCCGAGCTCCAGGGTGGTGCCCACCAGGCGGCCCGCGGCGCGCCGGGCGACGTCCCGCCCGGTGCGGGTGGAGCCGGTGAACGACACGTAGTCGCCGCCGTCCACGACGGCGGGCCCGACCACCGGTCCCTCGCCGAGCACGATCTGCCACACGTCCTCGGGCAGCCCGGCCTCCACCAGCAGGCGGCGGGCCCACAGGGCGGTCAGGGCGGTCTGGGTGTCGGGCTTCATCACCACGGCGTTGCCCGCGACGAAGGCGGGCAGCGCGTCGCCCGCGGACAGCTCCAGCGGGTAGTTCCACGGCGAGATGTGCCCGACCACGCCCTTGGGGTGGCGCAGCTCCAGGGCCTGGGTGAGCACCGGGATGGCGCCGATGTGGCGGCGGGGGCGCAGGTAGCCGGGGGCCCTGCGGCCGTAGTGGCGGGCGACGACGGCGACCGCCTGGACCTCCTCGTGCGCGTGCAGCCGCGTCTTGCCGGTCTCCAGTTGGATGAGGTCGAGCACCTCGTCCTGCCGGGCGAGCAGCAGGTCGTGGTAGCGCAGCAGCACGGCGGCGCGGGCTCTGACGGAGCGGGCGGCCCAGGCGCGCTGGGCTCGCCGGGCGCGATCGAAGGCGGCGGCCACGTCGTCGGGGGAGGCCGTGGGCAGCTCGGCCAGGACCTCGCCGGTGAACGGGCAGTGGTTCACGTCGGTGCCGCTGCCGCGGACGCCCGCGGTCAGCCGGGCCACGAGCTCGGGGGTCACCACGTCCCGCGCGGTGCGGGCACCGGGGGGCGCGACCGGGTTGCCGTCGGTCACAGAGTCGCTCGTCATGGGGGCCAGGGTAAGGCGCGGCCACCGCCTTGTGTACCCGCCGGTAACACTTTTCCCCCGCGCCGGTGAAGCGCCGGCGCCGACCGGGCGCCCCGGCCCGGTCACCTGCCGGGGAGGGCGTCCAGCGCCGTCCCGACGGCCCGGTGGAAGGTGGGGAACGCGAACATCATCCGCTTCAGCTCCCCCAGCGGCACCCGGGCGTGCACCGCCACCGCGAGCGCCCCCAGCACCTCGCCCCCGGCGGGCCCCGCCGACGTGGCGCCGACCAGCACCCCCTCGCGGGCGTCCGCCACCAGCTTGACGAACCCCTCGTTGCCGACCCGGTGGACGAACCCCCGGGAGCCGGTCGCGACATCGGCGAACCCCGTCCGCACATCGGCGCCGAGCTCCCGCGCCTCCCTCTCCGTCAGGCCCACCGCCCCGACCTCCGGGTCGGTGAACGTCACCCGGGGCACGGCGTGGTACTCCGCGGGCGCCCCGCCGCGCCCCAGCACGTCGTCCACGACCAGGCCCGCCTGGTACATGGCGACATGGGTGAACGCGCCCTTGCCGGTGATGTCCCCGAGCCCCCACACGCCGGGCCCGCCGTCCCCCGTGGCGAGCACCCGCATCCGCCGGTCCACCGGCAGCACGGGCGCGTCCGGGTCGAGGCCGAGCGCGCTCACCCCGACCCGCCCGAGGTCGGCGCGCCGCCCGGTGGCCACGAGCAGCCGCTCGGCGGTGAGCCGCTCCCCGCGCTCGCAGCGCAGCACGAACCTCGCCGCCCCGTTCCCGCCCGCGCCGTGCTCGACCCGGGCCACCCGCGCCCCGGTGTGCACGTCGAGCCCTTCGGCGGTGAGCACCCGCAGCAGCAGGTCGCCCGCCTCCGGCTCCTCCCGGGGCACCAGCCGGGGGGCGGCCTCCACGACGGTGACGGCGGTGCCGAACCGGGCGAACGCCTGCCCGATCTCCAGGCCGACGGCCCCGCCGCCGAGCACGATCAGCGACTCGGGCGGCGCCTCGGCCTCGACCGCGTCCCGGCTGGTCCAGTACGGCGTCCCGGCCAGGCCCGGCACCGGCGGCGCGGCGGGCTCGGTGCCGGTGGCCAGGACGATCGCCCGCGCCGCGCGCAGCACCGTCTCCGTGCCCTCGGCGTCCAGGACGGTGACCTCGTCCCGCCCGGTCAGCCGTCCGGTGCCGCGCAGCACCCGGCACCCGCGGGACCGGAGCCGGTCCACCGCGGCCCGGTCGTCCCAGTTGTCGGTGGCCTCCCTGATGGTGCGGGCCACCGGCTTCCACTCGGCGTGCACCATCGCGGTGCCCGCCATGCCCGTGACGCGGTGCCCGTCGGCGACGAGTCCCGCCGCCCGCACCATGATCTTGGACGGGATGCACCCCCAGTACGGGCACTCCCCGCCCACCAGCCGCTGGTCCACGCCGACGACGTCGAGCCCGGCGTCGCCGAGCCTTCCCGCGACCTCCTCGCCTCCGGGGCCGAGCCCCACGACGACCGCGTCCACGTGCTCAGGCATGGGAGGTGCTCCCTCCGGGGGACAGCAGATGTCCCTTTCCACCGTACTCGCCGGGTTCACCGGGCACGTCCCGGGCGTGCGCCGCCCGCGCGGGGGACGCCTTCGCGCGCCGCTGCCCGCGCCCCCCGCCCCCGTCGCCTCCCCGCGTCACCGCGTCATCTCCGAGCCGAGCCGCCGACACCCACCATCCACCGCTCCAGCACCCCGCGGAACACCCGCTCCCCCTCCTCGGCGCGCGCCGCGGGCACCTTGACGCTCAGCCAGTACTGCGCGCCGTCCCGGCCCACCACCGTCAGGTCCAGGCGCCGCTGCCGCGTGGTGGTGTCGTCGCCGTGCGCGTACAGGTAGCTGATGTCGATCTCGGCGGCGGCCAGCCCGCGGTGTGCCCGCTCCCGGGCGGCGCCCCGCACGTCCCGCAGCGTCGCCCTGCCGTCCAGCACCCCGCCCCGCCGGTACCAGCCCAGCCAGTACCGCCCCGCCTCCCCCGCGGCCATCTCCGCCCCGGGGTGCCGGGACACCAGCACCCACACGGCGCCCTCCGGGTCCCGGTACGCCACCTCGCGCGGGCCCACCGCCGTGCGGACGTACCCCCGCGGCACGCCCACCTCCACCCGCACGGCCTGCTCCCGGTAGGTGCGCCAGCCGCCCGGCGCGCCGAGGGTCTCCTGGTCGGTGAGCAGCACGAAGGCCAGCACCAGCAGGACCACCAGCACCGTCGTCCCCAGCGCCGTCGCCATCCACCGCACGGGACGCGGCCCCCGCCCCCGCGCCTCCGGCGGCGGATGCGCGGCCCCGGCGCCGGGGGCCGCCCGCGCCCGGCCCGGCTCCTTCGCCGCCGGGGGCGCCACGGCGGCCAGCGCCTCCTCGATCTCCCGCGCCCCGGGGCGGTCCTCCGGCTCCTTGCTGAGCAGCCGCGCGATCAGCGGCGTCAGCGGCCCCGCGGCGCGCGGCACACCGGGGTGGTCGCCCACCACGGCCCGCAGCGTGGAGATGGTGGTCTGCCTGCGGAACGGCGAGACGCCCTCCACCGCCTCGTACAGCAGCACCCCCAGCGACCACAGGTCGGACGCGGGCCCGGGCCGCCGCCCCAGCGCCCGCTCCGGCGCCAGGTACTCCGGCGACCCCATGATCGCCCCCGGCTCCGTGACGGGCCGCTCCCCCTCGACCAGCGCCACCCCGAAGTCGCTGAGCACCACCCGCCCGTGCGCCCCCAGCAGCACGTTGCCCGGCTTGACGTCCCGGTGCAGCACCCCCGCCGCGTGCGCGGCGACCAGCGCCCGCAGCACCGGTAACGCGATCCCGGCCGCCTCGCGGGGCGTGATCGGGCCGCGCTCCAGCAGGTCGGCGAGCGAGCAGCCCGGCACCAGCTCCATGACGATCCACGGCCGCCCGGCCTCCATGACGACCTCGTGGATCGTGACGACCGCGGGGTGGTCGATCCGCGCCGCCGCCGCGGCCTCCCGCCGGATCCGCGCGTACGCGGCGGCCCGCTCCCGGTGGGTGAGCGTGTCCGCCACCCGCGGCTCCTTCACCGCGACCTCACGCCCCGTCACCTCGTCGCGCGCCCGCCACACGCGCCCCATCCCCCCGTGCCCGAGCCGCTCCCCCAGCCGGTACCGGCCCCCGACGACCCGCCCCGTTCCCCCACCCCAACCCATCGCCTCGGCCCGCGCCCCCGTGTCCCCTGCCGCCTGCCCATCGGACGCCATACCGTCATCGTTCCCGGAACCGGACCCTCCGGAACCGCCACGAGCAGGGCAAACGAGCCCACACCGGGCCGTGCCGCGGCGAAAACCGGCTGCCGCGCACCGTTCACCGCACCGATCCTGGACGGGTGACGCCCTTCTACCACGTGTGTTTCGCCGTTCCCGACCTCGACGCCGCCATGGCGGACCTGACCAGGTCCGTCTGCGCCCGCTGGAGCCCTCCCCTTGCCGACCGCATCGGCGAGTGGGACTACCGCATCACCTTCACCCGCGGCGGCCCGCCGTTCATCGAACTCATCGAGGGCTCCCCCGGCAGCCCGTGGGACGCGTCGCAGGGCGCCCGCTTCGACCACCTCGGCTACTGGACCACCTCAGTGGAGCAGGGCTCGCGGCGCCTCGAACGCGAGGGCTTCCCCACCGACTTCTCCGGCTGCCCCCACGGCCGCCCCTTCGCCTACCACCGCGTGGACAGCATCGGCGCCCGCGTCGAACTCGTGGACCTGACCCGGCGGCCCGCCTTCACGGACCGATGGCACCCCGACGACACCCCGATGCCCGCCCTCCCCGAGGAGTGACGCCCCCACCACCTGCATCGCTACTACGACCCGGAAACCAGTCGCCATGCCAGTCGGGACCCGCTCGGTCTCGCCCCAGCTCCCAACCCCGCCGCCTACGTGAGGAATCCCCATGTCTGGCGCACCGCATACAGGCCAGAGAACATTCCAACCGGGGTTCCACGAGTACGTAATGCGTAGAGAATTCCTGGACGAGTTCCCCGAGTCCAACTACAGGCAACGCCACGAGAACAGCAGAGGAGCCGAGGAGCACGAATGGGTCATACCCGTGGAGGACATTCCTCGATTCAATTCCTTGATCGACGAGGTGAAGTGGTGGGACTCCTCCCACGGGTTCTCCTACCCAGGACGGCTGAAGAAGTGAACCAGTAGTGGGTGACAGGGAGAAGGCGATGCAGGACGGCGAGCAGCACCCTACGCGGAGGGCGCCCATGGATGAGATTCAACAGGGAGAGATCCTGCGAGGCAGAGTGTCCGAAGTCGCAGACTTCGGAGTGTTTGTCGACCTTGGCGGACGGGAAGGAATGATCACCCTCCTGGAGATTTCCTGGAGCAGACTGGAGCATCCTTCCAGGGCAGTGCGGCAGGGGCAGGAAGTCACCGTACTGGCCTTGGGAGTGGACCACAGAACAGAGCTCGTCAAGCTTTCGCTCAAGGCCCTCACACCGGACCCGATGAGAGTCTTCGCTGCCGACAAGCTCGGGCAGGTCGTGCTTGGGCACATCACCGAGACGAATGAAGTCGGAACCTTCGCCAGCATCGGCGAGGGCCTGGAAGGCCTCATCACATCATTCCCCGCGTCGACAGACAAGCAAAACCTCAGGCAAGGCGATGAAGTAAGAGTTCGCGTTCTCAGTATGAACGCATACACCCGTCAGATCCGCCTGGCCGTGCTGGATGAGTCCGAATAGGCTGCACAGACACCCGGCGGGCCCACCGACCGATGGTCGGCTGCTCTGCCCCGCAGTCAGTCGTCTTGACCATCGAAAACGCCAGCCGACGTGCGGAATGCCGTGAACGAGGGAGTGCACCGGGTGCGGGTGTGCGCCGGTCGGCTGCCGCCGTGGCGATCACCTTCCGTATTCAGCCGGACGGCGACAACACGACCGGACGCGGGGGCGGTCACTTCGTGTACCGATAAGTCTCCGCCGCCTTCTCGAAGAACAGGGAGATGTCCGAGCGGTCGCGGTCGGGGCCGTAGACGAAGATGGTGTGGTAGCGGCCGTCCTGGAGCATGGCGAAGTTGCGGCCGAAGTACTGGCGGTTGGACTGGGTCCAGGTGAACTCGGCCTCGACGGCGGGGCTGCCGTTGACCTCGTAGGTGCTCAGGCCCGCCACGGCGGTCCACTGGCCCTCGCGGTAGGGCTTGAGTTCGGGTTCGGCGTCCCGCTGGTAGGCGGTGACGTCGGTGCCGTACTCCTCCGCCGTGTCGCGGCCGGGGACGACGATCATGCGGACGTCGTCGCCGTCGTCGAACCACATCTGGCCCTGTCCGGTCTCGCCGCGCACCCGCAGGTCCTGGTGGAGGGCGAGGGTGAAGCCCATCGGGTCCTGGTGCATGCGGAAGTCGGTGCTGAGGTTGGGGGCGGTGGGGTTGCCGGCGGAGCCCGCGGGGCCGGTGGCCGGTTCGCTGCGGGTGGGGGTGGGGGTCTGCCGGGAGGCGGGGCCGCCCTTGGTGGTGTCGTCCTCCTCGGGCAGGAACAGCGCCGCGTAGGCCATCGCGGCGACCATCAGCGCGACGACCAGGCCCACCAGGATCGCGCCGAGGCGGCGCGGGCTGCGGCCGCGGGCGTGCTTGCGGCGGTGGACCAGGGACTTCTCGGTGCGGCGGCGCCGCGCCACCTCGCCCCTGCGGCGGACCTCCACGATCTTGTGGGGGTCGGCGGGGACGGCGACGGTCTCGTTGCCGACGTCCGGCTCCGGGGCCGTGCGGATCAGGGAGCGCAGCCAGCCGCGGACCTCCTCGGGCCCGGGGCGCTCCTGCGGGTTCTTGCGGAGCAGGGACTCCACCACCGGGCGCAGCGGGCCGCAGTCCTCCGCGTAGGCGGGGGGCTCGGTGCGGACGATCTCCACCAGTTCGAGGACGTTGTCCTCGGGGAACGGCGGGTGGCCCTGCACCGCGCGGAACAGCAGGGCGCCCAGGGCCCACATGTCGCTGGGCGGGCCGTCCGCGTACAGCAGGGGGCCGTCCTCGCCCGGCAGCGGGCCGGCCTGCTCGGGCGCCCAGCGCTCCACGACGGGGCCGAGCATGCCGAGGCGGGCCTGGCGGGCGCGCTCGCGCGCGGTGGCGCGCCAGTTGCCGGTGCCCGCGGCCTCTTCGGCCGAGGGGTCGCCCGCGGGCACGGGGTCGTTGCCGCACAGGGCTTCCTCGGCCGCGGCGGCGGACAGGCCGCTGAGCATGGCGCGGCCGTCGTCGCAGACCAGGACGGTGTCGGCGGTGACGTTGCGGTGGGTCCAGCCCTCGCCGTGCACGGCGCGCAGCGCGGCGAGGACGTCGGCGCCGATCTCCGCGGCCCGGTAGGGCGTGAACGGCTTCTCGGCGATGTAGTCGGCGAGGGTGCGCGCCGGTACCCACTCGGAGACGATCCACAGACCGCCGTCCTCGAGGAACACGTCGTAGACCTGGACCAGGCCCGGATGGTCCGGTATTCGCGCGGCGGCCTGGGCCGCCCGCAGGGCGCGCCGCCCCGGGTCGTCCGCGGGGCCGAGGACGTCCGGGGGTTCCTCACCGGGGCCGAAGGCGACCTCCGCGCTGACCACTTCGGGCAGCGGGACCTGGCGGACCAGCACCTCCTGGCCGCTGTAGGTGTCGAACGCCGGCATCTCCGGAGGTTCTTCGCCCACCGGGACCCGCGGCAACCGGTACCTGTCCGCGAGCACCCGCCCGGCGTACTCCTCCACAGCACCTCCTCGCGACGATCGGCCCCTTCGCGCCGCCCGGTCTAGCTTGCCACTTGATGGGGCGGTAACGGTGCTGTGTGTGCAGGATCAGTCGCTCAGTCGAGTGGTGCGAAGGTCGCGAAGAAGGTCTGGCGGGCCTGCTTGTTGGCCTTGCTGTCCCATTCGGCCGCGGGTGCGGTGAACATGATGGCGTAGGCGTGGGTGTCGTCGACGACGAACCCCCGGTTGAGGACGCGCTCGGTGACGCCGTTGCCCCCCTTGCGGGTGAACTCCCAGTCGGCGACGGTGCGGTAGCCGCGCCACTCGACCGGCTTCAGGGACAGCCGGCGGTAGTCGGCGGAGCTGCGGGAGACCGAGCGCTCCAGTTCCCGCCACGCCTGGGCGGCGTCCTGGCCGGGACGCGGGCTGAAGTCCACCTGGACCTTGGCGGCGGAGCCGGCCTTGCCGAGCTTGACGCCGGAGCCCTGGCCGGCGGTGCCGCGCTGGCCCCAGCCGTCGGGCAGGCCGATGGTGAAGTGGAAGGCGGGGTTGCGGTAGCGGTACCAGCCCTTGGGCAGGGCGCCGTCGGTGGGTCCGGCGGTCGTGCCGTCGCCGGCGCCGTTCCCGCCGGAGCCGGTGCCGTTGCCCTGGTCGCCGCTCCCGTTGTCCTTGTCGTCCGGGCTCTTGCGGTCGTCGGGGCCCGCGCCGGAGCCCGCGGTGTCCTTGTCGCCCGCGGCGGAGCTGCCGTCGGGGTCGGGGGAGGTCTTGCCGCCGCCCTCGCCGCCGGTGCCCGAGCCGGTGTCGGGCGAGGTCGCAGTGTCGTTTCTCCCCTTCGCGCCGTCGTCGCCGTCGCCGCCGCCCGTGGCGGCCAGGGCGACGGCGACGGCCAGGCCGGCCACGGCCAGCACCACGGCGGCCAGCAGCAGGGCGAAGGTGCGGCGGGGCAGCCCGGCGGCCCTGGCCCGCCACCGGGCGAGCAGGGGCTCGCGCGGCGGCCGCGCCGGGGCGGGGGGCGGCGCGGCCGTGGTGGTGCGGGCGTCGTTGGCCGGGCGGGGCGGGGCGGGCGGGGGCGCCGGGGCGGGCACGGGGGCCGCGGGGGGCGCGGAGCGCTCGTCCGAGGCGCCGTCGCGGGGGGCGGGCAGGGCGACGGTGGTGGTGACGCCGGCGGCCGGGGCCGGCTCGTCCTCGGGCGCGTGCACCACCGCGTTCAGCAGGCGCCGGGCCTCGGGCTCCTGGAGGCGCTGGGCCGGGTCCTTGCGCAGCAGGCCGTAGATGGCCTCGGCGAGCGGGCCGGCGTTCTCGGGCGGGGCCAGCGGCTCGGTCATCACCGCGGTCAGCGTGGCGATCGCCGAGCCCTTGTCGTACGGCGGGTGGCCGTCGACGGCCGCGTACAGCAGCGCGCCCAGGGACCACAGGTCGGAGGCGGGGCCCGGCCGGTTGCCGCGGGCCCGCTCGGGGGAGATGTAGGAGGGGGCGCCGACGAGCATGCCGGTGCTGGTCACCGAGGGGTCGCCCTCGACCTGGGCGATGCCGAAGTCGGTGAGCACCACCCGGCCGTCGTCGGCGATCAGCACGTTCGACGGCTTCACGTCGCGGTGCAGGATGCCCTCGCGGTGCGCGGCGCGCAGCACGTCGAGGACGACGAGGCCGACCTCGGCGGCCCGCCGGGGCGTCAGGGGCCCGTCCTCGCGGATGACGTCGGACAGGGAGCGCGACTCGACGAGCTCCATCACGATCCAGGGGCGGTCGTCCTCCTCGACGACGTCGAAGACGGTGACCGCGCCGGTGCTGCGGATCCGGGCCGTCGCCTTGGCCTCGCGCAGGGTGCGGGTGATCAGGCGGCGCTTCTCGTCCTCGTCCACGTTGCCGGGGAAGCGCAGCTCCTTGACCGCGACCGCCCGGCCGAGCGTCTCGTCCGAGGCCCGCCACACCGTGCCCATGCCACCGCGCCCGAGCACTTCGCCCAACCGATAGCGGTCGGCAAGGAGGCGTCCGGTGGTCCCCTGCGCCTGGGTCATCGACGTCCTTCTCGTTGTCAAGAGCCTGAGGGCGGTGCGCCCTCGGAGTGAGGGTGTGCCGGCCGGTCCTTCGGGCGGTCCCGCCGACCGCCCTATCATCCCCCGAGCCGGGGACGGCTGTGCGCTCGGGCTCGTACCCGGGTGGGTAAGTGAGCTGTTGTCAGTTTTACGTACCGATTTTCCGGCGGAGTAGTCATACCGCCTGCCGGTGCAGGATATGAGTTTCGGCCAGGTTGTGTTGGCTTGTTCTAGCCGTTGTGGCGGTGGGTCAGCCGTCGAGGCGGAAGCTGTCCACCGCCGTGTTGAAGTACGGCTCCGCGGCGGCCCAGTCGGCCTCGGGGGCGGACAGGTAGATGGCGTAGCCGCGCTGGCCCTCGCCGGTGAAGCCGAGGTCGCTGGCGCGCCACGCGCGGGCGCTGCCCTGCCAGGTGAACTCCCAGATCGCGGCGGGCCGGTTCTGGTAGGTGGTGGCGTCCATCCGCAGCTTCTCGTAGCCGGGGAGCTTGGCCCGCACGTCGTCCTCGATGGACCGCCAGTGCTCCAGGGGCCTGCCCGAGCTGAACCTGATGACCTCGAAGCGCAGCCCGATCAGGCCGGTGGGGTCCACGTACCGGGCCTGGCGGCCGTCCTCGCTCACCTTGCGGGTCCAGCCCTGGGGGACGGTCACGGTGAAGCCGAAGGGGTCGTGGACGCGGTGGTGGCCCGCGGGGACGGTGGGGACCGGGGGGAGGGTGGCGGGCGGGGCGGAGGAGGCGGGGGCGGAGGGGGAGGAACGGGCGCCGGGGCTGGTCCCGTCGCCGCCGGTGAGCTGGACGGCGACGGTGGCCGCGGCGGCGGCGCGCAGGGCGGCGGCCACGGCGACCAGGGCGCGCCCGCGGCGGCGGCGCGGGCCCGCGGC
>NZ_BAAGTD010000055.1:0-52906 GCF_054782095.1 Streptomyces capparidis
CGCCGCCCTGGCGGCGGCGACTGCGCCCGCGGCGGGCGGCGCCGCGGCCTCCGTCGCGGCCGGGCGGCTCGCCTCCCAGGCGGCGCTGCGGCCGCTGCGCGGCGGGCCGCCCGGCAGCGAGCAGGTCACCGTCCACGGCGCCGACGACGACGCCGTATCCGTCACCAGGACCGTCGCCGCCTCCCGCCCCGGCCGCTACGCCCTGACCGGCCCCGACTGCCACGCCGTCGTCGGGGAGGTGCTGTCCACCACCGCCGACACGGTCACCCGCCGCGTGGAGCGCCTGGAGCGCGGCGGCCCCGTGGCCGGCGACCGCCTGCTGTTCACCCCGCAGGTCCACCGCGGCGACCCCCGCACCGCGCACGGCCTGGACTTCGAGGAGACGGCGTTCCCCGGCGAGCTCGGCCCGCTGCCCGCCTGGTACCTGCCGGGGACCCGGGACATCTGGGTCATCACCGCGCACGGCCTCGGCGCCACCCGCGAGCAGCCCCTGGCCGTGCTCCCCGCGCTGTGCTCCCTGCGGCTGACCGTCCTCGACATCGGCTACCGCAACGACCCCGGCGCCCCGCGCTCCCCCGACCGCATCGGCCACCTCGGCGACACCGAGTGGCGCGACCTGGACGCCGCGCTGCGCTACGCCGTCGACCAGGGCGCCGCCGGGGTGGTGCTGTACGGCTGGTCGGTCGGCGCCACCATGGCCCTGCACACGGCGGACCGCTCGCCGCTGCGCGAGGCCGTCAAGGGCCTGGTCCTGGACTCGCCGGTCCTGGACTGGCGGCGGACGCTGCGCCGCCTCGCCGCGCACCGCGGCGTGCCCGCCCCGCTGCTGCCGCTCGCGGTGCGCGCCGTGGAGGGCCGCACGGCCCTGCACCACGACCGGCTCGACGAGGCCGCGCACCCCTCCGCGCTGTCCGTGCCGACCCTGGTGCTGCACGGCCCGGACGACGCCCTGGCCCCCTGGGAACGCTCCCGCGAACTCGCGGCGCGCCGCCCGGACCTCGTGACGCGGCACACCGTGCGCGACGCCGACCACGCGGCGATGTGGAACGCCGACCCGGCCCGCTACGAGGAGGTCCTGCGGCGCTTCCTGACCCCTCTTCTCTAGTGGCGTCTCCGCGCCGTCTCCGCGCCGTCTCCGAGGGATCCCAGCGGCGTCCCGGCGAGCCCCGGAGAGGTCTCCCGCGCCCCGCCGCGGAGGAGGCCGGGCGCGGGGCGCCCCGAAGGCCCGGTCCGGGGCCCGGCGGCCCGCCGGACGGCCCCCGAGCAGGCCGGGCGGTCCCCGACGCCCCGCCGCGCGCCGTCCCGGGCCGCCCCCCGGCCCGGTCCGCCGGCGGCCCGATCCCTCCTCAGTTGTTCCGTTCGCTCCCGCCGGATGATCTACCGTTTGGGAATCCGGGCCAACACCCGACAGACTGCTGTTGTGACGTCCCGTACTCCGCGAGACACAGCACGCCTGCGCCCTGTCCCCAGCCGCCGGCTCGAGGCGGCCCGTGCCCTCCAGGTCGAAGGCGCCACCGCCCACCGGCGCAGCGCCCGGCGCGCGGCCGCCGCCCGCCGCCCCGAGGGAATCCCCGAGCAGACGGAACTGGCCGCGAGGGCCAGGGCCCAACTCGCCCCCGCCGTCCGCCTCGCCCGCTGGACGGAGGGTCCGCCCGGCGACCCGGTCGGGGTGAAGGCCGCGGCGGGCATGTCCCTGCCGCAGGAGGCGGCGCGGGACGCGGCGCGCGACCTGGAGTTGACGGAGGAGCAGGTCACCGCCGCCTGGGAGCAGGCCAGGCTCACCGGGCTGCTGGAGCTGCGGGAGGGCGTGGCCAGGGCCGGCTGGCGGCTGCGGGTGTGGGAGCGGGACGACGCCGCGGTGCTGCGCGGCTGGGTGGCCCTGTTCGACGCCTGGGCGCTGTCCCGCCCGGCGCCCGCCGACGCGGACCCGGCCGTGGTCGCGGAGGTCGTGGAGAGCGCGCCCCAGTTGCTGTCGCTGCTGCACCTGACCTCGGACCCGCTGCCCGTGGAGGGCCTGCTGGAGCTGCTCGGCCAGCGGATCGCCGAGCTGCGCGAGTCGCGCGGCGAGCCGGAGCTGGCCGGTGACGCGGCGCGGACCCAGTTGCCACCGCTGCTGGAGTGGCTGCTGGGCAGCCTCACCTCGGTGGGCGCGCTGCGCGGGGACGCGGGCGCGGCCGACGTCACCCTGACGGAGCTGGGCAACTGGGCGGTGTGGACCAAGCTGGAGCAGATCTGCGTCGCCGCGCAGAGCGTGGCGGGCGGCCACATCGAGCAGTCCGCGCGCGAGCTGCTGCGCGCCTGCGCCCGCTACTCGCCCGGCCCGGCGCGCGACGAGTACCGGGCGTGGCTGGCCGCGAGGCCCGTGGGGCAGGCCGTCGCCGAGCTGCTGGAGGTCGCGCGCGGCGACGACCCGCTGCTGCGCGGGCTGGCGTTCGACGCGCTGCGCGTCGTCGGCGGCCCCGCCGAGGGAGCGGTGCGCGCCGCCGCCGAGGAGCCGACGCTGCGGCCCTACGCGCTGCTGTGGCTGGCCGAGCAGGACGGCGAGGTGCCGCCCGACCTGCTCAGCAGGCAGGAGGCCACCTGGCTGTGGGTGGACACCGCGGCCGCCGTCGCCGACCACGGCGAGGGGCACCTGCTGGTGACGCACCTCCAGTCGGCGGCGCAGGGTTCGGTCACGGAGTTGCTGGAGGAGCTGCGGGAGGTGGACCACCCCAGGACGGTGCAGGTGCTGGTGGCGCTGGCCGCGGCGCACCCGGACCCGGTGCTGGCCAAGGTGGTGCGCCGGGCGGCGTTCCAGGTGCACCGGGGCGGCGGCTGACGGAGCGCGGGCGCGGGGCGGACCTCAGGTGCCGAGCCCCGCGCCGAAGTCCGGCTGGTAGGTGCCGAAGGTCCACAGGTTGCCCTCCGGGTCGCTCGCGGTGTAGTCGCGGGAGCCGTAGTCCTGGTCGGCGGGCGGCAGCACGATCCGCGCCCCGTGGGCCCGCGCGTGCTCGCAGTGCCGGTCGGGGTCCGCGACGACCACGTACACCGACGCCGCGCCCAGCCCCCTGGCCGCGTCGGAGTACGGCCCCTCCCGGCCGGTGGAGCCGAGCATGACCAGGCCGTTGCCGTAGGCCAGCTCGGCGTGCGCCACGGTGCCGTCCAGCTCCTCGTACACGGCGATCGCGGTGAACCGGAACGCCTCCTTCAGGAACGCGACGGCCGCCGGCGCGTCCTGGTAGCGCAGCGTGGGGTAGACGGTGGGCCTGGTGACGCCTTCCGCCATGGTGATCACTCCCTACTCCGTGACGTTCCGCGGGCGCGGATCACCGCCTGGGTACCCGGCGGGCGCAGCTCTCCATCGACCCGAACAGGTCCCCTGTCCGCTCCACCCGGGCGAGCACGTCCCGGGCGGGGATGCGCAGATCCTCGGGCCGCGCGCACGAGGCGACCTCCTCCCAGGTCACGGGCGCGGCCACGTACGGCAGTTCCCGGGCGCGCAGGGAGTAGGGGGCGACGGTGGTGCGGGCGGGGTTGTTCTGGTTCCAGTCCACGAACACCTTCCCGCCGCGCAGCGACCGGTCCATCCGGGTGAGGACCAGCTCCGGGTCCCGCTCCGCCAGCCGCTCGGCGACGCTCCGGGCGAACGCCGCCGCCCGCTCGCCCGCGGTGGGCTCCACCGGCACGTACACGTGCAGCCCCTTGGACCCCGACGCCTTCGGCCACGCCCGCAGCCCGGCCTCCGCCAGCTCCTCACGCAGCAGCAGCGCGACCCGGCAGCACTCCACCACGGTCGCCGGCGCCCCCGGGTCCAGGTCGAACACCAGCAGGTCCGGCCGGCGCACCCCGCCGCGCGGCCCGACCCGCCACTGCGGCACGTGGATCTCCAGGCTCGCCAGGTTGGCCGCCCACAGCAGGGTCGCGGTGTCCTCCACCACGACGTACTCCACCGTCCGCCGCCCCTTGGTGCTGCCGGGCGACGGCAGGCGGACGGTGCGCACCCACGGTGGCGTGCCCCGCGGCGCGTTCTTGGCGAAGAACCCCTCCGCGCCGACCCCGTCGGGGAAGCGCAGGAACGACGCCGGGCGGCCGCGCAGGTGGGGCAGCAGCACCGGGGCGATCCGCCGGTAGTAGGAGGCCACGTCCCGCTTGGTGAACCCCGCCCGCGGATACAGCACCTTCTCCGCGCGGCTGAGCGCCACCTCGTGCCCGTCGGCCTCCAGGCACAGGCCATCTCCACGACTCATGGCAGGCGCGTGCCCGCTCGGCCGCCGCCTACGCCGCCCGGGGCGCGGTGCGGGCGGCGGCGCCGGACAATTCGCTGGACAGGCCCCACCGCGCCCACCGGTAGAATGACCGGCATGGCAGTTGTCCTCCTCGTGCATTAGACGGCGCGCGGCCGAAGGACCCCGACGCCGCGGGAGACGTGGACGTCACGGCCCGGTGTCACCGGTCCGCGGTCCCGGCCGGTTCCGCGATGCCCATGCCGTCCGCCACGCCCTGGAGCCCTTCCACCCATGATCACTGCCACCGGCATCGAGCTGCGCGCAGGCGCCCGTGTCCTCATCGAGTCCGCCTCCTTCCGCGTTGCCCGCGGCGACCGCATCGGCCTGGTCGGCCGCAACGGGGCGGGCAAGACCACCCTCACCAAGGTCCTGGCCGGCCAGGGCATCCCCGCGGCCGGCACCGTCACCCGCAGCGGCGAGGTCGGCTACCTCCCGCAGGACCCGCGCACCGGCGACCTGGAGGTGCTGGCCCGCGACCGCATCCTGTCCGCCCGCGGCCTGGACACGGTGCTGCGCGACATGCGGGTCGCCGAGGAGCGGATGGCCAGCGCCGTCGGCGGCACCCGCGACCAGGCGATGCGCCGCTACTCGCGGCTGGAGACGGAGTTCCTCACCAAGGGCGGCTACGCCGCCGAGGCCGAGGCCGCCACCATCGCCGCCAGCCTCGGCCTGCCCGACCGGGTGCTGGAGCAGCCGCTGAACACCCTCTCCGGCGGTCAGCGCCGCCGCGTGGAGCTGGCCCGCATCCTGTTCTCCGACGCCGACACGCTGCTGCTCGACGAGCCCACCAACCACCTGGACGCGGACTCGATCCTGTGGCTGCGGGACTTCCTGAAGACCTACCGCGGCGGCTTCATCGTGATCTCCCACGACGTGAACCTGGTCGAGGAGGTCGTCAACAAGGTCTTCTACCTGGACGCCAACCGCTCCTGCATCGACGTCTACAACATGGGCTGGAAGGCGTACCTGGGCCAGCGCGAGGCCGACGAGCGCCGCCGCAGGCGCGAGCGCGCCAACGCGGAGAAGAAGGCCTCCCAGCTCATGGCGCAGGCCGACAAGATGCGCGCGAAGGCGACCAAGACCGTCGCCGCGCAGAACATGGCCCGCCGCGCCGAGCGCATGCTCTCCGGGCTGGAGGAGGTCCGCGCCTCCGACAAGGTCGCCAAGCTGCGCTTCCCCGAGCCCGCCCCGTGCGGCAAGACGCCGCTCACCGCCTCGGGCCTGTCGAAGTCCTACGGCTCGCTGGAGATCTTCACCGATGTCGACCTGGCCATCGACAAGGGCTCGCGGGTCGTCGTCCTGGGCCTGAACGGCGCGGGCAAGACGACCCTGCTGCGGCTGCTGTCCGGCGTCGAGAAGCCGGACACCGGCCGGGTGGAGGCGGGCCACGGGCTCAAGCTCGGCTACTACGCGCAGGAGCACGAGACCCTGGACCCGGACCGCACGGTGCTGGAGAACATGCGCTCGGCGGCGCCGGACATGGACCTCGGCGAGATCCGGAAGATCCTCGGCTCGTTCCTGTTCTCCGGCGACGACGTGGACAAGCCCGCGGGCGTGCTCTCCGGCGGGGAGAAGACCCGGCTCGCGCTCGCCACGCTCGTGGTCTCCAGCGCCAACGTGCTGCTGCTCGACGAGCCCACCAACAACCTGGACCCGGCCAGCCGCGAGGAGATCCTCGGCGCGCTGCGCTCGTTCACCGGGGCCGTGGTGCTGGTCACCCACGACGAGGGCGCCGTGGACGCGCTCCAGCCCGAGCGGATCATCCTCCTCCCCGACGGGGTCGAGGACCTGTGGAACGAGGACTACGCGGACCTGGTCTCCCTGGCCTGAGCCGGCCCGGCGCGGGCGCGGGACGCGGGCGGGACAGGCCCCGGACAGGCCCCGGACAGGCGCGGCGGGTCGCCCGGGCGGCGGCCGCGCCGCGCCATTCGATCATTCGGCCGACGGGTGATCCGTCATCTGGACGAGAACACTTCATCCCCGGGCAGCCTTGCGGATCGGCGGGCGAATTGGTCCCCGGGAAGTAATGGTCAAGAAACTGAAGCGCTCCTGTCAGTATCCCTTGACCTGCCGCTTTCCCTCGCACGACAGCGAGTGGAGCGCCGCTCGCCCCGGCTCCGCCCGCCTTCCGCCGGGGCGGGCGCGGGGAATGGCGGACGCGTTCCCGGCAATGTTGTGGGTTCGACCTTGCCGAATGGGTGGCCATTGGCGGCAACAGGGGTGATCATGGGAACCCAGAGCGCACTTCCCATGAGGAGGCACGGGTGGCCGAGACTCTGAAGAAGGGCAGCCGGGTGACCGGTGCCGCGCGCGAGAAGCTCGCGGCTGACCTGAAGAAGAAGTACGACTCCGGGGCAAGCATCCGGGCGCTGGCCGAGGAAACCGGCCGCTCCTATGGATTCGTGCACCGGATGCTCAGTGAGTCCGGGGTGACCTTGCGCGGACGGGGTGGAGCGACGCGCGGCAAGAGCAAGGCCACCGCGTAGTTCCCTCCGCGCCTCACGGCTCGGAACTCCCCGGGGCTTCCAGCGGTCGCCACCCGGTCGTGCGCGGTGCCGACCGGGTGGTTACTGTTCGGTAGGTTACTGTTCGGTCCGGAAGGTTCCCCGCGCCCGCGGGGAGGAGCCGTCGGAGGTGCCGAATGCCCGTGACTGCCGAGAGCGAGCCCGAGGAGCGGTCCGCGAAGCCGCGGCCCGAGCCTGTCCTGGAACGGAACGGCGTCCGCCTCGTCGTCGAGGACGCCGTCGCCACGGTCACGCTGTGCCGTGGCGAGCAGCGCAACGCCCAGACGCCGGGGACCTGGCGGGCCTTGGCCGAGGCGGGCCGCGCCCTGCCGGGCAGCGTCCGCGCCGTGGTGCTGCGCGCCGAGGGAGTGTCGTTCTCCGCCGGTCTCGACCGGCGGATGTTCACGCCCGAGGGCATCGAGGGCGAGCCCTCGGTGACGGAGCTCGCGGCGCGCCCCGACGCCGAGCTGGACGCGGCCATCGCCGGGTACCAGGAGGCGTTCACCTGGTGGCGGCGCAACGACCTGGTGACCGTGGCCGCCGTCCAGGGCCACGCCGTGGGGGCGGGCTTCCAGCTCGCGCTCGCCTGCGACCTGCGGGTCTGCGCGGACGACGCGCGGTTCTCCATGCGGGAGACGTCCCTGGGCCTGGTGCCGGACCTGGCCGGGACCAAGCCGCTGGTCGACCTGGTCGGCTACGCCCGCGCCCTGGAGATCTGCGTCACCGGGCGCTGGGTGCACGCCGACGAGGCCGAGCGCACCGGTCTGGCCAACCTGGTGGTGCCGCGCGCCGAGCTCGACGCGGCCGTGTCCGACCTGGTGGCCGCGGTGCTGGCCGCGCCGCGCGGCGCCGTCGTGGAGACCAAGGCGCTGCTGCGCGGCGCCGTCGGACGCGAGTACGACGAGCAGCGCGCCGCGGAGCGGGCGGCGCAGGCGCGGCGGCTGCGGGACCTGACCGGAATCGGGGACTGACTCCTTCGCTCATTCGTGCGTAAACCCGTGTTCCGCGAGCGGGCAATGCGCGGCGGGCGGCGGCAAAAGGGCGGGGGCGGCAAAGGGGCCGCGGCGGAATGGGTCCCGGAAAACCGCCTCCGCTTGTCCGGTCCGTTCCATTGACAACGCGGACATCCTCGGTAACAAGGTGCACAGGAATAGCGGAATATTCGCACCTGCGTTCGCATGTTTCGGGGGTTTGTCGCGGGGGACGCGGTCACCGTTCGGGGTCTGCTCGATACCGCCCGGCGTCTTCCGGCCGAATGGGAGCCGCGCTCCGGCCCGGAACGGGCCCCCACGGGAAGCGCCTCGCCCGTTCAGCCCACCCCGCCCGCCCCCGTGACCACCACCGCCACCGTCACCGGATCCGGGGCCGCGGCGGCCACCGCCTCCCGCACCGCCCGCGCCACGTCCAGCGGGCGGTGGCCGGGCCCCGTCACCAGGTGCAGCAGCACATGGCCGCCCTCCGCCCGCACCCCGGGCACCCCCGACCCCAGCAGCCCGCCGAGCCCCGGGTCCAGGCCCGCGACGCCGGGCACCGCCAACGCCGCCCGCGCCGCCAGGTGCTCGGGCCCGCCGCCCGCCGGCACCTCCCGCCGCGCCTGGGCCGCACCGGGCGCGGGCTCCCCGGCCGCGGGCTCCGCCTCGTCCAGCAGCCCCGCCAGCTCCACGTCCACCGCCGCCACCACCAGCCCCACCAGCTCCTGCGCCGCGGGCAGCACCGCCAGCCGCACCCGCTCCGCGAGCTCGGGCAGGGGGTACCGGGCCAGGGCGCCGACCGTCACCTCGACGGACGCCGACACCCGCAGCGGCCCCGGCGGCACCGCGCCCACCGGGGCCGGCACCGCGGGCGCGTCCCGCTCCCGCTCCTCGTCGGGCGCCAGCCGCAACTCCCGCACCACCACCCCGTCCGCCGCGGCCGCCGCGGCCGCGCGCAGCACCCCTCCCGCCGCCGACTCGGTGATCCACGCCCCGTCCGCCGCGCCGCCCAGCGGCACGATCCGCCCGAGCCCGACCTGGTACCGCACCGCCTCGGCCAGTTGCCCTTCGGCCATCCTCGACTCGCCTCCTCGCCGTACCCCGCCCGCTGCCGATCATCCTCCCGGCCCCGCGCCCCGCGCCACCGAAACGGGCGCGTCCTCCTGCCGGTTCGGACACGCGCGTCGGGGCAGAGACCCATAGGGTTGACGGCATGGGGGACCGGGCCGCGAAGCGAGGTCCTTCGCAGCCATCAGCCGCAGGGACCGGGCCGCGTCCGAACGGGTCGGGGCCCATCGTGAAGGGACGGAGCCGATGACGGAGACGGCGCACCGCACCGTGCCGGAGAACCAGGCGAAGGAGACCGCGGGGGAGAGCAAGGCGGTGGCCACCCCGAGCCGCCGCACGCTCGCCGCCCCGGCCGCGCGCGGCAAGACCTCGATCGCCGACGGCGTGGTCGAGAAGATCGCGGGCATGGCCGCCCGCGACGTGGTGGGCGTGCACGCCATGGGCAGCGGTTTCGCGCGCACCTTCGGGGCCGTGCGGGACCGGGTGCCCGGCGGCAAGCCCAGCGTCACCCGAGGGGTGAAGGCCGAGGTCGGCGAGGTGCAGACCGCGCTCGACCTGGACATCGTCGTGGACTACGGCGTCGCCATCGCCGACGTGGCCAGGGCGGTGCGGGAGAATGTGATCGCCGCGGTGGAGCGGATGACGGGCCTCGAGGTCGTGGAGGTGAACATCGCCGTGGGCGATGTGAAGCTGCCCGACGAGGAGGACGAGGAGGACAAGGAGCCGCGGATCCAGTAGCCGCGGCGGCGAGGGGCCGCCCGGGGCGGTGCCGCCCCGGGCCGGCCCCGCGGGGAACGACGCGGAAGGAACGGCGGAGCGGGGAAGGCGGGACGGCGACGCGATGAGCGGAGCGGCGCGCGTGGAGGACGGCGACGGCGTGGCCGCGGCGCGGCTGCGGCGGGAGTACCGGCGGTTCGTGCGCGCCGGCCACCCGGACGTGGGCGGCGACCCCGAGGTGTTCGCGGCGGAGCTGCGGCGCTGGCAGGAGCTGCTGGCCCCGGCGGGACCGGCCCCGGCCGCCCCCCCCGCGCCGGGGGAGCCGCAGGTCACCTTCTACCGGCGCGGCCCCTGGCCGGTGCGCTGCGGCCGTGTCGTCGTCGCCGCCGTGCGCCGCAGACGCCGCACCCGGGTACGGTGAGCGCGCCGGGCGCCGGGCCGCTGTCCCGCACGAGAAGTGAGGAGCAACCATGAGCATGGCCGTGGTCGGCCTGGTGGTCGGAATGGCGCTGGGCTTCGCCGGATGGTTCGGTGGCTTCGGGGCCTTCCTGCTGGTGGCGGCGCTGGGCGCCGTCGGTTTCATCGCCGGGCGCTTCCTCGAGGGCGACTGGGAGCTCGGCGACTTCTTCCGCCCCCGCAACCGGCGGCGGTGACGGGCCGTGCCCGTGCGCGCCAAGGGCGGGCGGTCCCCGGCGCGGGTGGAGCCCGCCGACCGGGGCGCCACCCGGATCGCGGACCGCGTCGTCGCCAAGGTCGCCTCGCGGGCCGCCCGGGAGGTCCTGGACCGCGCGGGACTGCGGTACCGGGAGCTGACGGGCCGCGCCCCGCACGCCTCGGTGGCCGTGCGCTCGGGCAGCGCCCGGATCCGGCTCACCGTGGAACTGGGCTACCCGTGCGACATCGGCGCGGTCTGCGGGGAGCTGCGCCGTGAGGTGGCGGAGCGGGTGCGGTCGCTGACGGGAATGGAGGTGCCCGACGTGGTGGTCACCGTCGAACGGCTCCACCCGCGCGGCGCGGCCGAGGAAGGGACGGGGAGGCTGCGATGACCGACCCGGCGGAGCAGGGTCCCGAGAAGGCGGGCCCCCTGACGAAGGACGAGCCCGCGCACGGCGTCCCGCCGGAGCGGGACGCCCCCGCGCGGCACGGGCCCGCCGCGGAGCACGCGCCGATCGCCTCGCCGCGGTTCTGGTCGGCGCGCCGGGTGCCGTCCGCGGTGGTGGCCCTGCTGCTCTTGGCCGCGGCCGGGCTGCTGCTGTACGACACGGTCGCGGTGGAGGCGGCCGACCGGCGGGCCGGGCGGTGGCGCCGCGAGCTCGCCGACCAACTGGCCGCGCGCCAGTTGGACGACGCCTGGGTGCTGGCCGTCGCCGCCGTCGCCGTCCTGGCCGGACTGCTGCTGCTGTGCCTCGCCCTCACCCCGGGGCGGCGGGCCGTGCTGCCGATGGCCGCCCCCGGCCCCGACCTGCGCGCCGGCCTGGATCGCAGGGCGGCGGCGCTGGCGCTGCGGGACGGCGCGCTGCGGGTCGCCGGGGTGCGGGCGGTCCGTGTCAAGGTCGGCAGGCGCCGGGCCAGGATGCGGGCGGACGTGCACTTCCGGGACGTGGCGGAGGTGCGCGAGGAGCTGGAGAACGTGCTCGCCGACGACATCGCGGGCCTGGGCCTGGTCCGGCCGCCCCGGGTGTCGCTGACGCTGCGGGAGGTGAACGGCGCATGAGCGGAACCGGGACCGGCCGCACCGCGGCCAACCGCGTCCTGCTGGCCCTGACCGGCCTCGCCCTGCTCGCCGGGGGCGGCCTCGTCCTGGTCGGCGGGCTCGACCTGGAGCGCCGCTGGGACCTGGCCCTGCCGTCGTGGTGGCCGCTGGCCGAGCCGGACCGGCCCGTGCTCAGCGACGCCGACCGCACCCGCTGGCGCGACGAGGACTGGTGGTGGCCCGCGGTGTGGTCGGGCCTGGGCCTGCTGGTGCTGCTGTGCCTGTGGTGGCTGGTGAGTCAGCTCAGGGAGCGCCGGGTCGGCCGGGTCCGCGTCCGTGTGCCCGGGGACGACGACGCCGTGGTGTGGCTGCGCGCCGGTGCCCTGGAGGACGCGCTGGAGCGGCAGGCCCTCACCGTGGAGGGCGTGGACGGCGCCCGGGCCACCCTGCACCGCGGCCGCCCCGTCCCCAGGCTCAGGCTGACCCTCACCCTGGCCGCGCACGCGGTCCCCGCCGCCGTCGTGGCCCGACTGCACCGCGAGCAGCTCGCCGAGGCCCGCGACTCGGCCGGCCTGCCCGCCCTCCCGACGGAGGTCCGCCTGCGCGGCGACCGCCACCCGGCGGCCAGGGTCGAGTAGGGGCCCCGGCGGGGCAGGGCCGCCGGTCAGAAGCCGCGGCTCGCGCCGCCGTCCACCGGGAGCATCACGCCGGTCAGGTAGGAGGCGGCGGGCGACAGCACGAACGCCGCCGTCCGGCCGAACTCCTCGGGGGTGCCGTAGCGGCGCAGCGGGATCGCCGCGCTGTTGCGCTCCCGCGCCGCGTCCGCGTCGCCGCTCAGCGCGTCCAGCTCCCGCAGTCGGTCGGTGGCGATGCGCCCCGGGCACAGGCCGACCACCCGGATGCCGCGGGGGCCGAGCTCGTCGGCGAGGGTCTTGGCGACCCCGGCGAGCCCGGGCCGCAGGCCGTTGGAGATGCCCAGGTTGGGGATGGGCGAGTGCACGGACGACGACAGCACGAAGCCGATCGCCCCGCCCTCGCCGAGCTCCGCGGCGGCGGTGCGGGCCAGGCGCACCGCGCCGAGGAACACCGTCTCCACGGACTGGCGCCACTGGTCGTCGTCCACGGCGGTGACCGGGCCCGCCGGGGGGCCGCCGACGCTGATCAGGATGCCGTCGAAGCCGTCGAACCGCTCCCGCGCCGCGGCGACCAGGCGCTCCGGCGTGCCGGGGTCGGCGTTGTCCGCCGCGACGCCCAGCACCCGCTCCGGGGCGCCGAGCCCGTCGGCGGCCGCTGCCGCGGAGTCCGCGGAGCGCCCCGTGAGCACCACGTTCGCGCCCTCGGCCGCCAGCGCGGCGGCGGTGGCCCGGCCCAGCCCCCTGGTGCCGCCGGTGACGATGTACGTACGGCCGTTCAATCCGAGATCCATGGCGCCACAGACTACTGCCGGGGGATTCCCGGCCTCGCACCGGAGAGCACCATCGCCGCGTTGACCAGGCCGATGTGGCTGAACGCCTGCGGGAAGTTGCCGATCTGGCGCCCCGCGGCGGCGTCCCACTCCTCGGCGAGCAGCCCCACGTCGTTGCGCATGTCGAGCAGCCGCTCGAACAGCTCCCTCGCCTGCTCCGTCTTGCCCGTGACGTGCTGCGCCGCCGCCAGCCAGAACGAGCACGCCACGAACGCGCCCTCCGCCCCCGGCAGGCCGTCCACCGAGCTGTGCGCCGGATTGGAGTACCGCCGCACGAACCCGCCCTCGTCCAGCTCGCGCGCCACCGCCTCGACCGTCCCCACCACCCGCGGGTCCTCCGGCGGCAGGAAGCCCACGTGCGGCATGAGCAGGGTGGCGGCGTCCAGCTCACGGGAGCCGTAGTACTGGGTGAAGGTGCGCCGCTCCGGGTCCCAGCCGCGCTCGCACACCTCGCGGTGGACCTCGTCGCGCAGCGCCCGCCACCGCTTGACCGGCCCCTGGAACCGGCCCCGCTCCACCGTGCGCACCGCCCGGTCGAACGCCACCCACGCCATGACCTTGGAGTGCACGAAGTGCCGCCGCCCGCCGCGCACCTCCCACAGCCCCTCGTCCGGCTCCTGCCAGTGGGACTCCAGGAAGTCCAGCAGCGCCCGCTGGATCCGCCACACGTACCGCTCCCCGTCCAGGCCCGCCTCCCGGGCCAGGTGCAGGGTGTGCATCACCTCGCCGTACACGTCCAACTGGAGCTGCTCCGCCGCGGCGTTGCCGATCCGGACCGGCACCGAGCCCTCGTAGCCGGGCAGCCAGTCCAGCACCGTCTCCGGCAGCCGCCGCTCGCCGCCGAGCCCGTACATGATCCGCAGGTCCGCCGGGTCGCCCGCGACCGCGCGCAGCAGCCACTCCCGCCACTCGCGGGCCTCGTCCAGATAGCCGCTGGTCACCAGGGCGCCCAGGGTGAGGGTGGCGTCGCGCAGCCAGCAGAAGCGGTAGTCCCAGTTGCGCTCCCCGCCGATCAGCTCCGGCAGCGAGGTGGTGGGCGCGGCGACGATGCCGCCGGTCGGGCGGTACGTCAGCGCCTTGAGGGTGATCAGGGAGCGCAGCACCGCCTCGCGCCACGGCCCCTCGTAGGTGCACTGGGACGCCCACTTCTCCCAGCCGTCCACGGTGGCCGCGAGCGCCTCCTCGGCGTCGGTGGGCGGCGGCGCGGGCTCGTGGGAGGGGTGCCAGGTGAGCACGAACGGCACCCGGTCGCCGGGGCGGACGGTGAACTCCGAGCGGGTGGAGCGGTCCCTGCCGTGGGTGCGCACCCGCGGGTCGATGCGCAGCCAGGCGGAGTCGGGGCCGGCCACCGCCACCCGGTGGTCGTCGCTGCGCCGCACCCACGGCACCACCCGGCCGTAGTCGAACCGCAGCCGCAGCTCGCTGAGCACGCGGACCTCGCCCGTCACGCCCTCCACGATGCGCACCACGTCGGGGATCTCGTCGCGCTGCGGCATGAAGTCGATGAGCTTCACCGTGCCGGAGGAGGTCTCCCACACCGTCTCCAGCACCAGGGTGTCGCCGCGGTAGGAGCGGCGGGTGCACCGCCCCTCGCCCACGGGGGCGATGCGCCAGTGGCCGTTCTCCTCGTCGCCGAGCAGCGCGGCGAAGCAGGCCCCGGAGTCGAATCTGGGCAGGCACAGCCAGTCGATCGAGCCGTCCGCGCCGACCAGGGCGGCGGTGTGCAGGTCCCCGATGAGCGCGTAGTCCTCGATGCGGCTCGGCACGTGCGGCCCCTCTCCGTCGTCCGTCACCCCGTGGCCCGGGCGTGCGTCGGCAACCGGAGACCTTCCCCCCAGGGGCGGGTGCTAACGCTCGCCGACGCGCTGGGCGGGCCGGCCGTCCGCCGGGGCGGGCCCTGCGGCGGGCGGGCGCGGGCCGCCCGGGCGCGGTGGCGGCCCGCTCTTCTTTTTCTTCTTCCCGAGCAGTTCCTGCCGCTCCCGCCGCGCCAGGATGACCCACCCGACCGGCACCATCGCCGCGAACAGCCACCACTGCACGGCGTAGGCGAAGTGGGTGCCGATGCCGGAGAAGTCGGGCTCGGGCACCGGCTCCGGCTGGGTGCCGGACGGCCGCGGCGAGGTGTCCGTCAGCTCCAGGTACCCGCCGACCAGGCGGTACGGCAGATCGCCGCGCTCGGCCACCTTCGCCGAGTTGATCAGCATGATCTGCCGGTCGGGCAGGCCCTTGTGGTCCTTGATCCCGCTGTTGGAGGTGGTCTCGTCGGGCCGCAGCCGGCCGGTGACGGTCACCTCGCCCGAGGGCGGCTCCGGCACCTTCGGGTAGGTCTTCAGCTCCGCCCCCGGGGCCACCCAGCCCCGGTTGACCAGCACCGCGGTGCCGTCGTCCAGCACCAGCGGGGTGATCACGTGGTAGCCGATGGTGGCCTCGTCCGCGGCGGTGCGCTGGCGGGCGACGAGCTCGTGCGCGGTGTCGTAGCGGCCGGTCGCGGTCACCCGGCGGTAGACGTCCCCGTCGCGCACCTGCCGCCCCGGCGCGGTGACCTCGCCCACCGGGACCGGCTCGCGGTCCATGGCGTCGGAGATCTCGTGGTTGCGCTCCACCCGGGCCTCGTGCCGGTGGTACTGCCAGAAGCCCAGCTCGGCCATCGCGGGGATCAGCACGAGCGCGAGCAGCGTGAGCAGCAGCCAGCGGGGGGACAGCAGAAAGCGGTACGACGACACCCCACGACGGTACCTCCGGGCGCCGCGCCGCCCCCCGGTGGGGGCCCCACCGGCGAGCCGGGCTCAGCCGCCGGGGGCGGGCTCGACGGCCTCCAGCAGGGCCAGGAAGGTGCGCTCGTCGACCACGGGGGTGCCGACCTCGCGGGCGCGCCGCGCCTTCGTCGTCCACGCCTGCGGGTCGTTGGTGACCAGCAGGCTGGTGACCCGGCTCACGCTGCCCGCCACGTGCAGCCCGGCCTCGGTGGCCCGGTCCTCCAGCTCCTCGCGCTCCACGCCGGTGTCGCCGGAGAAGGCCACCCGCATCCCCTGGACCAGGGCGCCGCCCGGCCGCAGGCGGCCCGGGTTGGGGTACGGGCAGGGCGGGCGGCGGCGGGTGGGCCGCCAGGTGCGCCAGGCGGAGCCGGGGACGGCGGCGGGCGCGGCGGGGGCGGGCACCTGCGGCGGCGGGGCGGCCAGCGGACGGCAGGCCAGCAGGGGCAGCCGCAGCCCGGCCGCGGCGGCCAGGTGCAGGCTGGGGCGGAACGCCTCGGCGAGCACCCGGGCGTCGTCCAGCGCGTGGTGGGCGCGCCGCTGCTCGATGCCGTAGTGGGCGGCCAGGGACTCCAGGCGGTGGTTGGGCAGGGGCAGCCCGAGGTCCTTGGACAGGTGGATCGTGCACAGCCGGCTGGTCACCGGGGCGTCCCGCTCGGCGCGGGCGTACTCGCGGGCCAGCATCGACCAGTCGAACACCGCGTTGTGCGCGACCAGGACGCGCCCGGCGAGCCGCTCGGACAGCTCGTCCACCACCTCGGGGAACAGCGGGGCGTCGGCGAGCACCTCGCTGGTCAGGCCGTGGATCCACACCGGGCCCGGATCCCGCTCGGGGTTGACGGGGGAGTACCAGTGGTCCTGCACGTTGCCGTGCGTGTCGAGGCGGTAGACGGCGGCGGACACTATCCGGTCGTGGCGGGCCAGCCCCGTGGTCTCCACGTCGACGACCGCGTACCCCTCGGGATACGCGGCCGGCCAGTTCGAAGGGGGCACGCTCACGTCCAGCATGGTCCCGAGGATAAGGGCCGGGTCCGACAGCAAGGGGCGGGGAGGGGGAACTGAGCGGCGCTCAGGTGAGGTTCTGTCAACCGGGCGCGCGCCGCGGGCGCGTGGCTCCCCGGGGTGCGCGCCCGAGCCGCGGGCACGGCGGCCCGCACTGTGCGTACTCGTTGGTAACGACCCCTGGCCGGACGCCGCTCGGGTACCTAACCTGCTGATATGTCCAGTCTTCCCGATGTGGTGCTCTGGTCCGTTCCGGCCTTCGTGCTGCTCACCGCCGTCGAGATCCTCTCCTACCGGTTCCACCCCGGCGAGGACGAGCTCGGCTACACGGCGAAGGACACCGCGACCAGCCTCACCATGGGCCTGGGCAGCATCGGGTTCGACCTGCTGTGGAAGGTCCCGATCGTGGCCGTCCACGCGGCCCTGTACGAGCTGACGCCCCTGCGGATCCCCGTCCTGTGGTGGACGCTGCCGCTGATGCTGCTGGCGCAGGACCTCTGCTACTACTGGTCGCACCGCGGCCACCACGTGGTGCGGATCCTGTGGGCCTGCCACGTGGTGCACCACTCCAGCCGCAGGTTCAACCTCTCGACGGCGCTGCGCCAGCCGTGGACCAGCGTCACCACCTGGATCTTCTACGTGCCGCTGGTGCTGGCCGGGGTGCACCCCGCCGCGGTGGCGTTCTGCTCCTCCCTCAACCTCGTCTACCAGTTCTGGATCCACACCGAGCGCGTCCGCCGCCTGCCCCGCCCGGTGGAGGCGGTGTTCAACACCCCCTCGCACCACCGGGTGCACCACGCCTCCCAGGGCGGCTACCTCGACCGCAACTTCGGCGGGGTGCTCATCGTCTGGGACCGGCTGTTCGGCTCCTTCACCCCCGAGACCGTCCGGTGCGACTACGGACTGACCAAGAACATCGGCACCCACAACCCGCTGCGGGTGGCCACCCACGAGTACGCGGCCATCGCCCGCGACATCAGGCGCGCGCGGTCGTGGCGCGCGCGCCTGGGACATGTCTTCATGGGACCGGGATGGAAACCGGCCACCGCCCCGGCCACCGCCGCCGCGCGGCCGCTGCCCCTCCCGACGGCACCCCCGGAACCCCTCGTACGACAGGACCCCGTAGCGTGAACCCACCGCCCCACCCCGCGCCCGCCCGCACCCGCCCGCCGACCCTGCCGCGCCCCTCGGCCCTGTTGCGTTCCGCCGCCCGGGTGCGCCCGTCCGGGGGACGGGGCCGTGCCCGCACCGCCGCCGCCCTGGCCCGCGGGCTCCCGCTCACCCGCAGCCGCGCGCTGCTCGCCGCCTTCGGCGGGGTCAGCGCCGTCCACCTCGCCGCCCTGACCGGCGACGCCGAACGGGCCGCCCGGCTCACCAAGCCCGCCCTGATGCCGATGCTCGCCGCCTACGCGGCCGCCGAGGGCGCGCCCCGCCCGCTGGTGGCCGCGCTGCTGCTCAGCGCCTGCGGCGACGTGCTGCTCCAGGTGGCGGGCGAGATGCCGGGCGAGACCCCGGGGGAGGCGGCGCCGTTCCTGCTCGGCATGGGCTGCTTCGCCGCCGCCCACGTCTGCTTCGTCGCCCGCTTCCTGCGCGACGGCGCGCTGTCCTCCCGCGAGTCCCGCTCCCGCGCCGGGGCCGCGGCCGCCGTGTACGGCGCCGCCTGGCTGCTGACGCTCGCCGTGCTGGGGCCGGGTCTGGGCGAGCTGCGGCTGCCGGTGGCCGGGTACGGGCTGCTGCTGGCCGCGACCGCCGTGACCGCGGCCGGGACCGGCCCGCGCGCCGCGGCGGGCGGGGCGCTGTTCCTGCTCTCCGACGCGCTCATCGCCGCCGGCATCGCCCGGCCCCGGCAGTCGCCGCGGGCCAGGCTGTGGGTGATGGCCACCTACATCGCGGGGGAGTTCCTGCTGGCCACCGGGGCGCGGCGGGGGATCCGGGCGCCCGCCCCGGCCGCGGCCGGGTGAGCACGGCCCCACGGTGAACGGCCCCGCGGTGAGCACGGCGCCCGCGCCGCGCGTATGACAGCGACAGGCCCCGGGCGGGGCCGCGGCGGCGCCCCCGCCCGGCCCCGTGCGGGCCGTCGTCGCCTCCGGGTGACCGCCGAGCGGCGGTCACCCGGAGGCCGGCGGTCACTTCTTGACGGCGTCCAGCGCGTCCACGATGCCGTGGCCGTAGAAGCCGTTGTAGCCCTTGCCGCCCTCGCAGACCGCGTCGGCCGCGCCGTCGCCGTTGCTGTCGTACAGCGGCGGGCACGCCACGTCGTCCGCCTGGGCCTTCATCATCACCTGGAGCGTCCTCGGGGAGGCCCACGGGTGGGTGCTCTTCAGCAGCGCCGCGACACCGGCGACGTGCGGGCCCGCCATCGAGGTGCCCTGGAGGTAGCCGTAGGCGTTGCCCGGCATGGTGGACAGGATGCGGCCGTTCTCCGCCGGGGCGTCGGGCTGCACCCGGCCGTCGCCGCCGGGAGCGGCCACGTCGATGACGCCGTAGCCGTAGTTGGAGTAGTACGACTTGCCGTTCTTCGGGCCGGTGGCCGAGACGCTCACCACGCCGGGGAGCTGCGTGGGCACGTCAAGGCACTCGCTCGGGTCGATGGTGCGCGTGACCGGGGTGCTGTCGTCGGGGCTGGAGTCGTCCACGATCTCGTCGGCGCCGAGGTCGAAGTTGGAGTTGCCCGCGGAGGCGACGTTCAGCGCGCCCTTGCGCTCGGCGTAGCTCGCGGCCCGGCCGACCGCGTCCAGGATCGCCTTCTGGTCCGGGTCGTCCTTGCAGTTGAACATCCACGGGTCGACGTAGTAGCTGTTGTTCGTCACGTCGGCGCCGTGCTCGGCCGCCCAGACGAACCCGCAGACCACGCTCTCCGGGAAGAACAGGCTGTTGCCCGGCTCGCTCACCTTGATGGCGGACAGGGTGACGCCCGGGGCCACGCCGGCCACGCCGACGTCGTTGCGCGCGGCGGCGATGGTGCCCGCCACATGGGTGCCGTGGTAGTTGCCGTCCGAGTCGGGGGTGGGCCGCCAGGCGCCGGCCGAGGTGTCCGGCACGCCGCCGACGCAGGACACCGAGGACTTCGCGTCGAAGTTCGGCGCCAGGTCCGGGTGGGTGTCGTCCACACCGGTGTCGATGACGGCGACGTTCACCTTCTTGCTGCCGATGGACTTGGCGTGCGCCTTGTCCGCCTTGATGGCGGGCAGGTCCCACTGGAGCGGCTCCATCGGCTCCTGGCCGGCCGCGGCCTGCCTGTCCGCGGCGAGCACCTCGGCGCTGCCCGCGGCGACCTTCACCGGCTCGCCGACCTCGGTGGTGGCGGCGGCCTTCAGCGGAGCGGTGCGGGAGGCGCCCGCGGAGACTATGCCGGGGGCCTTGCGAAGCTGCTTGGCGAAGTCGGGGTTGGCCGAGTGGGCGACGATCACGCCTATCTGCCGGTACGAGATCACCACCGTGCCGCCCGCGTCGCGCACCGCCTGCTCGGCCTTGCGCACCGAGCCGGTGCCGAGCTTGGTGTTCACCACGTAGCTCAGCAGCGGTCCCTCGGCGGCCTGGGTCGCGGAGCTCCCGGCGGTCTTGGTGCTCTCCGCCGCGACGGCGGACGCGCCCAGCGGCGTGCAGGCCAGGGCTGCCGCCGCGGCCAGGCTCAACGGGACCGTGGCGGTGCGCCGACGGCGGGGTGGGACAGGAGCCATGGGATCTCCACTTCACCTCTAGAACAACGCCCGTGGACCAGTTGCCCAGGGCAAGATTGTTGAGCAGTGAAGCTAGCGCTGATGGTCCGCCGGACTCAATGGTTATCCGAGCATTTGTGGCAAAAATACGTCCTGGTAACCGGAGGGTGATTTTCCGTCAAGGGCCGGCGTCCGGCGGTGCCGCGCCCGCACTGCGGCGGCGGGGTGCGCGCACGGCCTCCATGTGACGCGTACACGACCTGCCTGTGATTCTCGCACGGCCGCCGCGCCACCGCTCCCCGAGAGCCCCGCCCCGCCCCGCCCGCCGTCCCCGCGGCGGCGGAACCGGCCCGCGCGACCTGCGCCGGAGCCCGGCCGCCCCGCCCGCGCGGCCGACCGCCCACCCGGCCGGGCGGAGCCGTTCGTCCTGTGCGACGAACCGTTCGGCGCGCCACGGCGGCCCTTGGGCGGAACGCCGCACCGTCCCCTCTTCTCGCCCGCTCGCGCCCGCCCCTAGCATGCGCGCAACCGCCACGTGGCGTGATCCACATCACGTCCCACCGGTGTACGTTCCGCAGTGCATCCGCCCGCCCCGCGGGCCCGGTCCCCCAAGGAGAACGTGTGGACACCGCCGAGACCCCGACCGCCTCAGGGCCTCCGGAACCCGACCGCTACTCGAGCGTCCAGACCGGACCGGAGTTCGCCGAGCTGCGGCGCCGCTTCCGCAACTTCGCCTTTCCGGTCACGGTCGGCTTCATCGCCTGGTACCTGCTGTACGTGCTGCTGTCCAACTACGCGGGCGGCTTCATGGACACCGAGGTCGTCGGCAACGTCAACATGGCATTCGTGCTCGGGCTGCTCCAGTTCGTGACGACCTTCCTGATCGCCTGGTGGTACTCCCGCCACGCGGGCGAGAAGCTCGACCCCCTCTCGGACGCCATCCGCGTCTCCCTCGACGGGCCCGCCGGCAGCGGCGCGCAGGCCCAGGAACCGGCCCGTACGGAGGGCAAGGCATGACCGACACCACCGCGCTGCTCCAGCTCGCCGCGGAGAGCGACGCCAGCGACCACCGCACCCTGATCGTCTCGCTGTTCTCGGTGTTCGTCGTCGCCACCCTCGGCATCACCATCTGGGCGGGCCGCTCCAGCAAGAGCACCGCCGACTTCTACGCGGGCGGCCGCTCCTTCAGCGGCTTCCAGAACGGCCTGGCGATCTCCGGCGACTACATGTCCGCCGCGTCCTTCCTGGGCATCGCGGGCGCCATCGCCATCTACGGCTACGACGGGTTCCTGTACTCCATCGGCTTCCTGGTCGCCTGGCTGGTGGCGCTGCTCCTCGTCGCCGAGCCGCTGCGCAACTCCGGCCGCTACACCATGGCCGACGTGCTGGCGTTCCGGCTGCGCCAGCGCCCGGTGCGCACCGCCGCCGGCACCTCGACCATCGTGGTGTCGATCTTCTACCTGCTCGCCCAGATGGTGGGCGCCGGCACCCTGGTGGCGCTGCTGCTCGGCATCGACGGCGAGGGCGCCCGCCGGCTGATCATCGCCCTGGTCGGCCTGGTGATGGTGCTGTACGTGACCATCGGCGGCATGAAGGGCACCACCTGGGTGCAGATGATCAAGGCGGTGCTGCTCATCGGCGGCACTCTGCTGGTCACCATCCTGGTGCTCAACGAGTTCAACTGGAACATCTCCTCGCTGCTGGGCGCCGCGGCCGACGCCAGCGGCAAGGGCGACGCGTTCCTCGAACCCGGGCTGCGGTACGGCGAGGACAGCACCAGCAAGCTCGACTTCATCTCCCTGGGCGTCGCCCTGGTCCTGGGCACCGCGGGACTGCCGCACATCCTGGTGCGCTTCTACACCGTCCCCACGGCCAAGGCCGCCCGCAAGTCCGTGAACTGGGCCATCGGCATCATCGGCTGCTTCTACCTGATGACCATCGCCCTCGGCTTCGGCGCCGCCGCGCTGGTCGGCACCGACCGGGTGGTGGAGTCCAACCCCTCGGGCAACACCGCGGCGCCCCTGCTCGCCGAGGAGGTCGGCGGCGGCGCGGGCTCCACCGGAGGCGCGATCCTGCTCGCGATCATCTCCGCGGTCGCGTTCGCCACCATCCTCGCCGTGGTCGCCGGACTCACCCTCGCCTCCTCGGTGTCCTTCGCCCACGACCTGTGGACCAACGTCATCCGCAAGGGGAAGACCACCGACAAGGAGGAGCTGGCCGTCGCCAAGCTCGCCGCCGTCGGCATCGGCGCCATCGCCATCGTGCTCGGCATCTTCGCCGACCGGCTCAACACCGCGGCACTGGTGGCGCTCGCCTTCGCGGTGGCCGCCTCGGCCAACCTGCCCACCATGCTCTACAGCCTGTTCTGGAAGCGGTTCACCACCCAGGGCGCCCTGTGGAGCATCTACGGCGGCCTGACCAGCTCGGTGCTGCTGGTGGTCTTCTCGCCCGTGGTCTCCGGCGAGGAGAAGTCGCTGTTCACCGGGGTGGACTTCGCCTGGTTCCCGCTGGAGAACCCCGGCCTGGTCTCCATCCCGCTCGGCTTCCTGCTCGGCTGGCTCGGCACCATGCTGTCCAAGGAGGAGCCGGACGTGAAGAAGTTCGCCGAGCTGGAGGTCCGCTCCCTCACCGGGGCGGGCGCCGAGAGCTGACCCGGCCGCGTTGCGGCGAAAACCACCGGATGAGGCGGAACTGTGAAGGAGTGATGGTCACGGCGGACCACACCGCCGAGTGACGCGAACCGTCGCGTACGCTGCACGCCAGACGCGGGCGCCGGCCAGGACAAACCCCTTGCGCAACGGCCGACGCCCGCGTCTTGCTCTGCCCTCACCGGGCGGCGCCGCCCGCCGTCGCCGGGCTCCGCCGCCCGCCACGGGAATGTCCGACCGGCCGCCTAACCTTGAACAAGGACAGCGGGCGCGCCGCGCCCACCGGACCGGAGGTGGACACCGTTCTTCTCGACACCTACGGACGCGTGGCCACCGACCTGCGCGTCTCCCTCACCGACCGGTGCAATCTGCGCTGCACGTACTGCATGCCCGAAGAGGGCCTGGCGTGGCTGGCCAAGCCCGACCTGCTCACCGACGAGGAGATCGTCCGGCTGGTCGGGATAGCCGTCACCGAGCTCGGCGTGCGCGAGGTGCGCTTCACCGGCGGCGAGCCGCTGCTGCGCCCCGGCCTGGTCGGCATCGTCGCCGCCTGCGCCGGGCTGCGCCCCCGCCCGAAGCTGTCCCTGACCACCAACGGCATAGGCCTGGCCCGGGTGGCCGGCGCGCTGCGCGACGCCGGGCTCGACCGGGTCAACGTCTCGCTGGACACCCTGCGCCCCGACGTCTTCGCCACCCTCACCCGCCGCAAGCGCCACCACGACGTGCTGGCCGGCCTCGAGGCCGCCCGCGCCGCCGGGCTCACCCCGGTCAAGGTCAACGCGGTGCTGATGCGCGGCGTCAACGACGACGAGGCCCCCGACCTGCTCGCCTGGGCCGTGGCCGAGGGCTTCGAGCTGCGCTTCATCGAGCAGATGCCGCTCGACGCCCAGCACGGCTGGCAGCGCGAGGACATGGTCACCGCCGAGGAGATCCTGGCGAGCCTGAGCACCCGCTTCGAGCTCACCCCGGAGTCCGGCGGCGACCGCGGCTCCGCCCCGGCCGAGCGCTGGCTGGTGGACGGCGGCCCCGCCAAGGTCGGCGTGATCGCCAGCGTCACCCGCCCGTTCTGCCGCGCCTGCGACCGCACCCGGCTCACCGCGGACGGCCAGGTGCGCACCTGCCTGTTCGCCCGGGAGGAGTCCGACCTGCGCGGCAGCCTGCGCGCCGGGGCCTCGGACGCGGACATCGCCGAGCTGTGGCGCAAGGCCATGTGGGGCAAGAAGGCGGGCAGCGGCCTGGACGACCCGTCGTTCCTCCAGCCCGACCGCCCGATGTCGGCGATAGGCGGCTAGCCGGGCCCCGGGCTCTCGCCGGGCGGGCGTCCGCCCCCGTCGGGGCCGGCGGCCTGCCCGGCCGTCCACTGCGCGAACGGCACGACGTCCTTCAGAAAGCCGCGCACCCCGAGGAACTTCGACAGGTGCTCGCGGTGCTCCTCGCAGGCCAGCCACGTCTTGCGCCGGTCCGGGGTGTGGAGCTTGGGGTTGTTCCACGCGAGCACCCACTCGGGCGCCTCCCGGCAGCCCTTGGCGGAGCAGACCGGCTCTCCGGCCTCGCGCGGGAGCAGCAGACTCAACGCACTCACCTTGTGTTCGGTCGGGGAGGGTTCGTTCGCGAGAAGTTCAGTCGCGAGAAGTTCAGTCGCGAGGGGTTCGGTCGCGAGGAGTTCGGCCGCGCAGTGGCCACCCGACCCCGGGCGCAGCGACGCCGGGCAGCCACGGGGGGAGCCGCCCGGCGTCGGTCCGTCGCTCCGACGGGGGATACGGAGCGCGTAGGAAGTATGGCATGCGCCGAGCCCGCCGGTGCACCGGAAGCGACGATTCTCCTGAGGTTTTCTTGAGCTTCACGTGGATCATGGGAAATGCTCATGGTCGTGGCCCCGGCCGCGGCCCGGACTCGGACCCCGAGTGGACCCGGTCCTCCAGCTCGTTCCGCGACACGGGAGGCAGCACGGCGCTCGGCAGCCCCGGCGCGTTCTCCCGCCCGGCGTTGGCGATCACCACCGCGATGTAGGGCAGCAGCACCCCGCCGGCCAGCGCCACCCAGGCGAAGGGGCGCGAGACGTCCCACAGCGCCACGGCGAGGACCACGCACAGCGTGCGGACCCCCATCGAGATCACATAGCGGCGCTGCCGGCCCCGGACGTCCTCCGTGAGGCCGGTCCTGGCGCCGGTGATCCGGAAGACCTCGGCGCCGCCGCTGCTCCGCTTCCGCATCCTCCACCGCCCGACTCGTGACCCCCGGAGAACCACCCCCGGACGCCTCCCACGGTACGCCGCCGCCCCACCGCGTCACAGGCCGGGGGGCGGCGACATCCGCACCGCTACGCCGCCTGGCGGTAGGGCCCGGCGGGCACGGCCCCGCCCCGCGCCACCGGGCCGCCGCGCCGCGACGGTCACCGCCCCGCCGGCCCCGCGGGGTCGCCGGCCGGGTGCCGTCGCAGCCGCTCCGGCGGCACCCGGTCGGTCAGCCACACACCGTTGGCGCTGACCCGGAAGACGTGCCCGGCCGCGGCCAGCCCCGCCGCGTCCACCACCAGCACCACCGGCCGCCCGTGCCGCGCCCCGACCCGGGTGGCCGTGGCGACGTCCGCGGACAGGTGGACGTCCTGCCGCCCCATCGGGCGCAGCCCCTCCCGCAGGATCGCCGCCAGGTTCCGCTCGGCCGTCCCGTGGTACAGCACCGGCGGCGGCTCGGCGGCGGCCAGGCCCAGGTCCACCGGGACGGAGTGGCCCTGGCTCGCCCGTATGCGGCGGCCGTCGGCGGAGAAGGCGAACCGCTTCTTGTCGTTGACGGCCACGATGTGCGCGAGCTCGTCCCGGCCGATCCGCCGCCCGGCCGCCGCGCACGCCGCGAGCAGTTGCTCCACGTCCGCCCAGCCGCCCTCGTCCAGGGTGATCCCGACGGACGCCGGGTCGTGCCGCAGCACCCTGGCCAGGAAACGGGAGTGCCGCACCACCCGGCGGTCGTCCACCCCGCTACACCCCCTGGCTGACCGAGCTCATGTTGAAGTCCGGCACCCGCATCGGCGGCATGGCGGCCCGGGTGAACCAGTCCGCCCACTCGCGCGGCAGCGTCCGCTCGGTGCGGCCGACCTCGCAGGCCCGGCCCAGCAGGTCCACCGGGGACTCGTTGAACCGGAAGTTGTTGACCGCCCCGGTCACCTCGCCGTTCTCCACCAGGTACACGCCGTCCCTGGTCAGGCCGGTGAGCAGCAGCGTGGCCGGGTCCACCTCGCGGATGTACCACAGGCAGGTCAGCAGCAGGCCCCGCTCGGTGCCCGCGACCATCTCCTCCAGCGACTTGGTGCCCTCCGGGCTGCGCAGCACCAGGTTGTCCGCGGCGGGGGTGACCGGCAGCCCGGTCAGGCCCGCCGTGTGCCGGGTGGTGAACAGGGAGGCGAGCGCGCCGTCGCGGATCCACTCGGTGCGGCCGATCGGCAGGCCGTTGTCGAACACGGAGGCGTCGTCGCCGGAGGAGTGCGCGATGACGAAAGGCGCGGCTTCCAGACCGGGCTCCGCCGGGTCCCCGTACAGGCTCAGGGGCAGGGGGGAGAGCTTGTCGCCCACCCGGGTGCCGCCGCCCGGCTTGCTGAAGACGGTGCGGCCCTCGGCCGCGTCCCGCCCGCCGGACGACCACACCTGGTAGATCAGCAGGTCGGCGACGGCGGTCGGCGGCAGGATCGTCTCGTAGCGGCCCGCGGGCAGCTCCACCCGCCGCTCCGCCCACCGCAGGCGGCGCGCCAGGCCCCGGTCCAGCTCCGCCACGTCCACGTCGGCGAAGTCCCGGGTGGCCGCCCCGGCCCAGGCCGAGCGGGCGCCGTCCGGCGACTTGGCGTTGAGCTCCACCGAGCCCGTGGGCTGGTCGTGCCGCAGCCGCAGCCCGGCGGAGGTGCCCAGGTAGGTGGAGGTGACCCGGTGCTCGGCGAACCCGTACAGCAGCCGCCCGCCGCTGCCGGCCCGGCCGAACGCCTCGCCCAGCGCGGGCGCGAAGGAGGAGAACACCCCCACGGAGGTCTCCGCGGGCGGCTCGGTGAACGCCGGGTCCGCGGGCACGCCGGTGACCAGGGGCTGCGCGTCCTCGGCCGGGCCCGCGTCCCGCGCGGCTGCCTCGGCGGCGCGGACCACCTCGGCCAGCTCCTCCGCGGTGACCGCGGACCTGGACACCACGCCGGAGGCGGTGCCCCGGGCGCCGTCCACCGTGGCGATCACGGTGAGGGTGCGGCCGCGGGTGACGCCGTTGGTGGTCAGCGCGTTGCCCGCCCAGCGCAGGTTGGCGGTGGAGTGCTCGTCGGCGATCACCACGCAGCCGTCGGCGCGGGAGAGCTCCAGCGCCCGCTCGACGATCTCGTGCGGAGCGGCCGTACGGGAAGAGTTGCTCATCAGCGACCCGCCTCCTGCGCGGTGTTGAGGATGTTGACGCCGCGGAACAGCGCCGAGGGGCAGCCGTGGGAGACGGCGGCGACCTGCCCGGGCTGGGCCTTGCCGCAGTTGAACGCGCCGCCGAGCACATAGGTCTGCGGCCCGCCGACGGCCTCCATCGACCCCCAGAAGTCGGTGGTGGTGGCCTGGTAGGCGACGTCCTTGACCTGTCCGGCGAGCCGCCCGTTCTCGATCCGGAAGAAGCGCTGGCCGGTGAACTGGAAGTTGTACCGCTGCATGTCGATGGACCACGAGCGGTCGCCGACGATGTACAGGCCCCGCTCCACGCCCGCGATCAGCTCATCGGTGGACGGCCCGCCCTCCGCGGGCCGCAGCGACACGTTCGCCATCCGCTGCACCGGCACGTGCGCCGGCGAGTCCGCGAACGCGCAGCCGTTGGACCGCTCGAAGCCCTTCAGGCGGGCGATCCGCCGGTCGAGCTGGTAGCCGACCAGCACGCCGTCGCGCACCAGGTCCCACGACTGGGCGGCCACGCCCTCGTCGTCGTAGCCGACCGTCGCCAGGCCGTGCTCGGCGGTGCGGTCACCGGTGACGTTCATCAGCGGCGAGCCGTACTTCAGCGTGCCCAGCTTGTCGAACGTGGCGAACGAGGTGCCCGCGTACGCCGCCTCGTAGCCGAGCGCCCGGTCCAGCTCGGTGGCGTGCCCGATGGACTCGTGGATGGTCAGCCACAGGTTCGACGGGTCGATCACCACGTCGTACCGGCCCGGCTCGATGCCCGGCGCCGCCATCTTCTCGGCGAGCAGCCCGGGGATCCGCTCCAGCTCCCCGTCCCAGTCCCAGCCGGTGCCGGTCAGGTACTCCCAGCCCCGCCCCGCCGGCGGGGCGAGGGTGCGCATCGAGTCGAACTCGCCCGACGCCGGGTCCACCGCGACGGCGGTCAGCTCCGGGTGCACCCGCACCCGCTGCTGCGTGGTGACGGTCCCGGCGGTGTCCGCGTAGAACTTGTTCTCCTGGACGGTCAGCAGGGACGCGTCGACATGGCTGACCGCGTCCGCCGCGAGCAGCCGCCGGCTCCACTCGGTCAGCAGCCCCGTCTTCTCCGCGTCCGGGACGTCGAACGGGTTGACCTCGTAGGCGGAGACCCAGGTGGCGTCCGCGTGCACCGGCTCGTCCGCCAGCTCCACGTGCTCCCGCGACCCGGCCGCCGCGGTCACCTCCGCCGCCAGCCGGGCCATGGCCACCGCCTGCTCGGCCACCCGCGCCGCCGCGTCCGTGGTCGGGTCCACCCCCGAGGCGAAGCCCCAGGCGCCCCCGTGCACCACCCGCACCGCGTAGCCCACGTCCGTGGTGTCGGACGAGCCGGCGAGCCCGGCGTCCCGCAGCCGCCACGCCGCGCTGCGCACCCGCTCGAAGCGGAAGTCCGCGTGGTCCGCGCCCAGCTCCCGGGCGCGCGTCAGCGCGGCGTCGGCCAGCGCGCGCAGGGGATGTGCCAGGAACGCCGGATCGATCTGATGGGGCACAGATGCCTCCGTTCGGTGTCGGACCCTTCGCAGTGAATCATGTCGCGCCGACAGCCGGGGGCACACCCGATTACGGCCCGCACCGCCGCACCGCCCGCCCGCCCGACGCGCCGCCGCCACCGGTTTCCCCGCGGGCGCGGGAGCGCCGGGCCGCCAACCGGCCCCGGGCGGCGCGGCGGCCCGCCACTGTAGGGATCCCACAGTGCCCGGAACGCGCCACTGTCGGGGGCTGCGTCCGCCTCCGCCCCGGCGGACCGATAGTTTGCAGGGGTACGTTCCGTGCCCGACCGCACGGGGACATCTCCTCGCACACCGACTTAGGGGTGGATCGTTGAGCCGCTCGGTACTCGTCACCGGAGGCAGCAAGGGCATCGGCCTGGCCATCGCCCGCGCCTTCGCCGACAACGGCGACAAGGTAGCGATCACGTATCGCTCGGGCGAGCCGCCGGAGGAGCTCACCAAGCTCGGCGTCCTCGCGGTGCGGTGCGACATCACCGAGCCCGAGCAGGTCGACGCGGCCTTCAAGCGGGTGGAGGAGGAGCACGGCGCGGTCGAGGTCCTGGTGGCCAACGCCGGCGTCACCCAGGACCAGCTCCTGCTGCGCATGAGCGAGGAGGAGTTCACCTCCGTCCTCGACACCAACCTGACCGGCACCTTCCGCACGGTCAAGCGGGCCAGCCGCGGCATGCTGCGCGCCCGCAGGGGCCGCGTCGTCCTGATCTCCTCCGTGGTCGGCCTCCTCGGCTCCGCGGGCCAGGCCAACTACGCCGCCTCCAAGGCGGGCCTCGTCGGCTTCGCGCGCTCCCTGGCCCGCGAGCTGGGGTCGCGGAACATCACCGTCAACGTCGTCGCGCCCGGCTTCGTCGACACCGCCATGACGCAGGTGCTCGGCGAGGAGCGCAAGGCCGAGATCGTCAAGCAGGTGCCGCTGGGCCGCTACGCGCAGCCCGAGGAGGTCGCCGGCACCGTGCGCTTCCTCGCCTCCGACGACGCCGCATACATCACCGGAGCCGTCGTTCCCGTCGACGGTGGATTGGGCATGGGTCACTGACAGACATGAGCGGACTTCTCAACGGCAAGCGGATCCTGGTCACCGGCGTCCTGCTGGAGTCGTCGATCGCCTTCCACACCGCCAGGCTGGCGCAGGAGCAGGGCGCCGAGGTGGTGCTCACCGGGTTCGGGCGGCTGAGCCTGGTGGAGCGCATCGCCAACCGGCTGCCGAAGCCGGCCCCGGTGCTGGAGCTGGACGTGGCGAACCAGGAGCAGCTCGACAGCCTCGCCGAGCGGGTGCGCCAGCACGTGGACGGGCTCGACGGCGTCGTCCACTCCATCGGCTTCGCCCCGCAGGACGCCCTGGGCGGCAACTTCCTGAACACCCCGTGGGAGTCGGTCGCCACCGCCCTCCAGGTCTCCGCGTACTCGCTGAAGTCGCTGACCATGGCCGCCCTGCCGCTCATGGAGAACGGCGGCTCGGTCGTCGGCATGGACTTCGACGCCTCCGTGGCCTGGCCGCAGTACGACTGGATGGGCGTGGCCAAGGCCGCGCTCGCGTCCACCTCCCGCTACCTCGCCCGCGACCTGGGCGGCCGGAACATCCGGGTGAACCTGGTCTCGGCCGGGCCGATCAAGTCGATGGCCGCCAAGTCCATCCCCGGCTTCGAGGAGCTGACGCGGGTCTGGCAGGACCGGGCCCCGCTGTCGTGGGACCTGTCCGACCCGGAGCCGGCCGCCCGCGGCGTCGTCGCCCTGCTGTCGGACTGGTTCCCCAAGACCACCGGCGAGATCGTGCACGTGGACGGCGGCGTCCACGCGATCGGCGCCTGACCGGCACGGCACCGGGCCCGGCCCCCCGCCCCGGCGGGCGGGCCGGGCCCGGCGCCGTCCCGGCGTGCGCGGGGCACGGTGCGCGGTCAGGGGCCGCACTTCGCGGTGTACGACGCCGCCTCGACCGCCGCCCGCTCCCCGTCCCCCGCCCGGATCGCCGCGATCAGCCGCGCGTGGTCCATGTACTGCTCCGGCTCCAGCGTGGCGCCCAGGTCCCGGCGCAGGAAGTCCCGCACCACCTCGCCCAGGTCCGCGTACAGGCCGGCCAGCACCTCGTTGTGCGAGGCCGCCACCACCGCCTGGTGCAGCGCGGCGTCCGCCAGCACGAACGCGTCCGCGTCCCCCGACGTCCACGCCGCCTCCCGCCGCGCCAGCGCGCCGTCCATGACCTCCAGGTCACGCTCGGTGCGCCGCCGCGCCGCCAGCCGGGCCGCGAACGCCTCCAGCGCGCCGCGCAGCTCGGCCACGTGGTCCGGGTCGGCCTCGGCGAACCGGCGCTGCATCACGCCCGCGAGCTCGCTGGTGGCCACCACATAGGTGCCCGAGCCCTGGCGGATGTCCAGCAGCCCGTTGTGGGCGAGCGCCCGGACGGCCTCCCGGACGGTGTTGCGCGCCACGCCGAGCCGCTCCACCAGCTCGGTCTCGGTGGGGATGCGCGTGCCCACCGGCCACTCTCCCGAGGCGATCTCGTTCCTGAGCTGGGCGATCACCTGGTCGGCGAGCGCCGAACGCCGGGGTGAGGTCAGTGCCATGCCGCTTCCCGTCCCTTTCCTGCCGCGGTCCTGGCGCGCGGCCCTCCCGAAGTCCTACCGCAGTTGCCTCGCGCCGCGCCGGGCCGGGAGCCCGGGGTAGCGGCGGGGCCGCCGGGGAAGGGGACGCCGTGCCGGAGCGCGGCGCCGCCCGCCATCCTCCCGCGCCCGGGGGCCGCCGCCACCCACCGGCGGGCACGGGGCACCCGGCGGCCGCTGACTGCCCGGTGGGCGCCGCCGTGTCGCCCGCCGTCCGGCCGTCCGCCCCGCGGCCCGGGCCCACCTGTGCGAGTAAACATCCTATGATTCTATGATGGGTGGATGCGCCTCGTAGGAGTCAGGACCATCAGCGCCCCCGCCGAGCCGGCCACCGGCACCGGGCGGCTGCCGCAGCAGCGGACCGGCGGGCCCGCCGCCCCCCGGCCCGCGACGCCCCCCGGGCCCGCCGCGCCGCCCGGGTGGCTGCGGTGGCTGGTGATCTCCGGGCTGGTGCTTGCCGCGCTCAACCTGCGCCCCGCCATCACCAGCCTCGGCGCCGTGCTGGAGGAGGTCCGCGGTGGCCTGGGCATGTCCGCCACCGTCGCCGGGCTGCTGACCTCCGTGCCCGCGCTGTGCTTCGCCGCCTTCGGGTTCGCCGCGCCCAATCTGGTGCGCCGCTTCGGCCCCGTCGCCGTCGTGGGCGCGGGGATGGCCGCGATCACCACCGGCCTGGCGGTGCGGGCCATCGCCGGCGGCACCGCCGCGTTCCTGGTCTTCACCGCGCTGGCGCTGGCCGGGATAGCCGTCTCCAACGTGCTGCTGCCCGTGCTGGTCAAGCGCTGGTTCCCCGACCGGGTCGGCCCCATGACCGGCCTGTACTCCATGGCCATGGCGCTCGGCACCGCCGCGGCCGCCGCGGTCACCGTCCCCCTGACCGACGCCTTCGGCGGCAGTTGGCGGCTCGGCCTCGGCGTGTGGGCCGCCGTCGCCGCCCTCGCCGTGCCGCCGTGGCTCGCGGTGGTGCTGCGGGACCGCTCCCGCGCGGACGGCGCCGCCGCGCCTGCCGCGGCGCCCGGGGCCCGCATCACCCGCAGCCGCACCGCGTGGGCACTGGCGATCTTCTTCGGCCTCCAGTCCACCGGCGCCTACATCACCATGGGCTGGCTGCCGCAGATCTTCCGCGACGCCGGGATCTCCGCCGGGCAGGCCGGGGTGCTGCTGGCGGTCACCATGGGCATGGGCGTGCCCCTGGCGTTCGTCCTGCCGCCGCTGGCCGCCCGCTACCGCAACCAGGGCCCCTTCGCGGCCCTCCTCGGCCTGTTCGGCATCGCCGGCTACCTGGGCCTGGCGTTCGCCCCGGCCGCCGCGCCCTGGGTGTGGGCGGCGCTCCTCGGGGTGTCCAACTGCGCCTTCCCGCTCGCCCTGACCATGGTCGGGATGCGGGCGCGCACCGCGGCGGGCGTCGGCAGGCTGTCGGCGTTCTCCCAGAGCACCGGCTACCTGATCTCCATCCCCGGGCCGATCGCGGTCGGCGCCCTGTACCAGCACACCGGCGGCTGGGACCTGCCGATCGTGCTCATCGCCGGCCTGCTCGTCCCCCAGATCGCCGCCGGGCTCGTCGCCGGGCGGCCCCGTCACGTGGAGGACGAGATCGGCGCCTGACCCGCCCCCCCCGCGCGGGCCGCGGCGCCCGGGGGTGGGGACAACCCCACCCCGGACCTGGGGGTCGGATCAGGGTCGACTGGGTGGCCTGCCCGATGGGTCCGCCGCCCCCGCGCCCGTAGCGTCACAGGTGACGCCGGGGCGGCCGGCGTCCCCGCCGCACGAGCCCCGAGGGAGTGGCCATGTACCACCGCAGTGACGCCACCGTCCCGCGCCCCGCGACGTCCGCCCGGGTGCGCCCCCGGCCTTCGGGCGGCGGCACCCCCCTGTGGGCCGTCGCCCTGCCCATCGCCACCCTCCTGTTCCTCGGCCTGTTCGCCCTGACGGCCTCGTCCGCGCGGGCGGACACCCCCCAGGACGGTCCCGCGGGCACCTACCTGGAGCGGGTGCGGGTGCTGCCGGGCGTCGTGACGGGGCTGTTCCGCTGACCCCGCGGCGCGCCTTCGGGCGCCGCGCGGCGTGGTCGATCACACGGTGGCCGCGGTCCGCCGGACCACTCCGCGACCGGGGGTTTTCTGCGAAGCTGAAGAGCATGAGCGACGCCGAAACGCCCCGCAGGATCGTCCTACTCCGGCACGCCAAGGCCGACTGGCCCTCCGTGCCCGACCACGAGCGCCCGCTCGCCGAACGTGGCCGAAGGGACGCCCCGGCCGCCGGCCGCTGGCTCGCGGGGACGGGGATCGACTTCGACCTCGTCCTGTGCTCCTCCGCCGTGCGCACCCGCGAGACCTGGAAGCTGGCCGCCCACGAACTGCCCAGGCGCCCCAGGACCGTCTACGAGGAGCGGCTGTACGAGGCCGGCCTCGGAGACCTCCTCGCCCTGCTCACCGAGACCCCCGACGACATCCACGACCTGCTGCTGATCGGCCACAACCCCGGGATGCACGCGCTGGCCGACGCGCTGTCCGGGCAGGCCGACCCCGATCCCGCCGCCAAGCTGGCCCGCCGCGGCTTCCCCACGTCCGCCACGGCCGTGGTCGCCTTCACCGGCTCCTGGAAGTCCGTCGAGCACGGGGTGGGCCGGCTGATCGCGTACTGGGCTCCCCAGGAGTAGCCCCGGACCGGGCCGCCCCCGCGCGGCCGGGCTCCCCGGGACACTCCGGGGAGCCCGCGCCGGGCCCGCCGCGGGGGAGCGCTCAGCGCGCCCCGTCCGCCGCCGCCCGCGCGTCCTGCCGCTCGGCCTCCGCGTCCACCAGGTCCGCCGCCTCGACCTCTTCCCTGGTGATGCCCAGCAGGTACAGCACCGTGTCGAGGAACGGGAAGTTCACCGCCGTGTGCGCCGCCTCCCGCACCACCGGCTTGGCGTTGAACGCCACCCCGAGCCCGGCCGTGTTCAGCATGTCCAGGTCGTTGGCCCCGTCGCCTATCGCCACCGTCTGCGACAGCGGCACCCCCGCCTCGGCCGCGAACCTGCGCAGGATCCGGGCCTTGCCCGCCCGGTCCACCACCTCGCCGACCACCCGGCCGGTCAGCCTGCCGTCCACCACCTCCAGGGTGTTCGCGGCGGCGAAGTCCAGGCCGAGCCGGTCCTTGAGGTCGTCGGTGACCTGGGTGAACCCGCCCGAGACCACCCCCACCTGGTAGCCGAGCCGCTTGAGGGTGCGGATCAGCGTGCGCGCGCCCGGCGTCAGCCGTACCTGCTCGCGCACCTTGTCCACCACGTCCGCGTCCAGGCCCTCCAGCAGCGCCACCCGGGCGTGCAGGGACTGCTCGAAGTCCAGCTCGCCCCGCATCGCCGCCGCGGTGATCTCCGCGACCCGCTCCTCGCACCCGGCGTGCGAGGCGAACAGCTCGATCACCTCGTCCTGGATGAGCGTGGAGTCCACGTCCATCACCACCAGGCGCTGCGCCCTGCGGTGCAGCCCGGCCCGGACCACGGCCACGTCCACGCCGCGCCGGAACGCCTCGGCGGCCAGCGCGGTGCGCAGCGGCTCGGTGGGCACGCCGGAGACGGCGAACTCCACGGCCGTCACCGGGTACTTCGCCAGCCGGAACACGCGGTCGATGTTGCCGCCCGCCTCGGCGATGGTGGCGGCGATGGCGGCGGTGGACCGCGCGGTCAGCGGGTGGCCGAGGACGGTGACGTGGGAGCGGCCCTCGGCGCGGGGCCGGTTGTCGCCCACCCCGGAGAGGATCTCCGCGTCCAGCTTCATCGACTCGGCCCAGCGGTGCACGGTGGCGCGCAGCTCGCCCTCGGTGGCGGAGCCGGGGGCGGGCTGGGTGACCAGCGCGCACAGCACCAGGCGCCCTCGGGTCACCACCTGCTCGATGTCCACCACGTCGACGCCGAAACCGGCGAGCGTGTCGAACAGCGCGGCCGTGATACCTGGGCGGTCCTTGCCGAAGATCTTGACGAGAAGGGTGGGGACGTCCGCTCGGGCGCTGGCTGTGTTCATGGTACGAACCACGTTAGCGGGCACAGGTGAACGAGCCCGCCGGGGTCCGCCACCCGGACGCATCCGCCGCCGGGCCCGCCGACCCGCCGCGCGCACCCCCCCGCGGGGTGTGAGGGGCCCGGTTCCGGGCCGTCCGAAACGGGTCCGTCCCGACCCGGCTGCGGTGCGGCCACAGGGGCCTGGAATAGTTCCGCCCGATGTTCAGCACCCCTAGACTGCTCCTTTCGAGGGGGACTCGGGGGACAACGTTGTGGGGCATGGAGTGCCGGAACTCGTACTTGAATTGAATGGACGGACCTGGACGTTCGACCCGTCCAGGTCCTATGTGCTCGGCCGTGATCCGCAGTCCGACGTGGTGTTCGACGACTCCAGGGTGTCCTGGCGCCACGCGAGCGTCGGATGGAACGGCCGCTCCTGGGTGGTGGAGGACCAGGGCAGCACGAACGGCACCTATGCACAGGGCCAGAGAATCCACCAGATGGAAATCGGCCCCGGTTCGGTCATCCATCTCGGCAATGCCACCGACGGGCCGCGGCTGTCCTTCGGCGCCGCGCACGCCGGGGTCCACAGCGGCCCCGTGCCGATGGCGCACGGGGCCCCGCAGGCCCCGGCGTACCAGCCGCCGCACGCCGCGCCGCACCAGCCGCAGCCCTATCCGCAGCCGGGCCCGCCCCAGCCGCAGCCGGGGGCTCCCGCGGGCTGGCCCGGCGCCCCGCAGGGCCCGGCCCCGCAGGCGCCGTTCATACCGCAGCAGGCCCAGCCGCCGCACGCGCAACCGCCGCACGTTCAGCCGCAGCCCTTCCCGGGGCAGCCGCAGGCCGGCCACCTGCCCGGCGGCCCGCCGCCCGGCGCGCAGCCGCCCGCCCAGCCGCAGCACGGCGGCGGCATGGCCGGCAGCCGCGGCCCGACGATGATCCGCAACCTCACCACGCGGACCACCCGCATCGGCCGCGCGCTCGACAACGACCTGGTCGTCTCCGACCTCCAGGTCTCCCGGCACCACGCGGAGTTCCGCGCCACCGCCGACGGCCGCTACGAGATCGTCGACCTGGGCAGCCACAACGGCACCTATGTCAACGGCCAGCCGGTCCAGCGGCACGTGCTGCGCCCCGAGGACATCGTCGGTGTCGGCCACTCCGCCTTCCGCCTGGTCGGCGACCGGCTCGAGGAGTTCGTCGACACCGGCGCGGTCACCTTCTCCGCGCGCAGGCTGACGGTGAAGGTCGGCGGCGGCCAGAAGATCCTCAACAACGTCAGCTTCGGCGTGCCGGAGAAGTCGCTCATCGGCGTCATCGGCCCCTCCGGGTCCGGCAAGTCCACGCTGCTGCGCGCGCTCACCGGCTACCGCCCGGCCGACGAGGGCGAGGTGCTGTACGACAACCGCAACCTCTACAAGCAGTTCGCCGAGCTGCGGCAGCGCATCGGCCTGGTGCCGCAGGACGACATCCTGCACCCGCAGTTGACCGTGCGCACCGCCCTGCGCTACGCGGCCAAGCTCCGCTTCCCCGGCGACACCGAGGCCGCCGAGCGCAACCGCCGCGTGGAGGAGGTGCTCGGCGAGCTCAAGCTCGACATCCACGCGGGCAAGCGCATCACCTCGCTCTCCGGCGGCCAGCGCAAGCGCGTCTCCGTGGCGCTCGAACTGCTGACCAAGCCGTCGCTGATCTTCCTGGACGAGCCCACCTCGGGCCTCGACCCGGGCATGGACCGCGACGTGATGCAGTTGCTGCGCGCGCTGGCCGACGACGGCCGCACCGTGCTGGTGGTCACCCACTCGGTGGCCGAGCTGGCGCTGTGCGACCGGCTGCTGGTCATGGCGCCGGGCGGCTCCGTCGCCTACTTCGGCCCGCCGAACGAGGCGCTGGAGTTCTTCGGGTACGACACCTGGGCGGACGTCTTCCAGGCGTTCGAGACCTACCGCGACCACGACTGGGGCGGGCGCTGGCACAGCTCGGCGCACTACCAGAAGTACGCCGCCGACATCGACGCCGCCGCCCCGCAGGCGCTGCCCGCGGTGCAGCCCATGCAGGTCAGGCCGCCCAAGCCGCAGAGCTGGGGCTCCCAGTTGTGGACGCTGATCCGCCGCTATCTGTCGGTGATCGCCTCGGACCGGGGCTTCATCGCGCTGATGCTGATCCTGCCCGCCATCCTCGGCGTGGTCAGCACGGTCATCCCGTCCGACTTCGGCCTGTCCATGCCGCCGCCGAAGGACGGCAAGCGGCAGTTCAACCAGGACGCGGGAACCATTCTGCTCATCCTGGTGATCGGCGCCTGCTTCTCCGGCGCGGCCAACTCCGTGCGTGAGCTGATCAAGGAGCGGGTCATCTACGAACGGGAACGGGCGACCGGCCTGTCCCGCTCGGCCTATCTGATGTCGAAGATCATCGTGCTCGGTCTGATCACCGCCCTCCAGGGCGCGATCATCTGCGCGATCGGCTTCGCGCCGCGCGACATGCCCGCCGAGGGCCTGATCGTCAAGAGCACCCCGGCCATCGAGATGACCCTGGTCATCATGGTGCTCGGCTTCACCTCGATGATGTTCGGCCTGATCATCTCCGCTCTGGTGAAGACCGCGGAGAAGACCATGCCGCTGCTGGTGCTGTTCGCCATCGTCCAGGTCGTGTTCACCGGTGTGCTCTTCCAGGTCTACGACAAGCCCGGTCTCGAGCAGGTCGCCTGGCTGATGCCGTCCCGCTGGGCCGTCGCCGCCGAGGGCACCACCACCCAGCTCGCGGTGCTGATGGCGCCGTGGGACAAGAAGAACCCGGCCAACACCGACCCGCTGTGGGAGTCCTCGGTCGGCCAGTGGGTCTTCGACATGGGCGTGCTGTTCGGCATGGGCGTGCTGTGCGGCTTCATCGTCGTCCGGCTGCTGCGCCGCCACGAGCCCGAGGTCATGCGCCAGCGCTGACCCGCGGCACGGACACGGCGAAGGCGAGGGCGGCGGCCTCCCCAGGGGGGAGACCGCCGCCCTCGCCGTTCACCGCGCCGGCCGGCTGCCGGGCCCGGCCGCGCCGTCACCGCGACGGCCCACCGCGGTGCGGATCGGTGTCGGTGCCGATCAGTACCAGTGGTGCGTCTGCCAGAAGGACCAGGCGCCGCACGGGCTGCCGTAGCGCTCGTTCATGTACTTCACGCCCCACTCGATCTGGGTGGCGGGGTTGGTCCGCCAGTCGGCGCCGGCCGTGGCCATCTTGCTGGCGGGCAGCGCCTGCACCAGGCCGTAGGCGCCGCTGGAGGCGTTCACCGCGCGCGGGTTCCAACTGCTCTCGTGCTGGACGATGTTGCTGAAGCACTGGAACTGGGCCGGGCTGGAGATCATCTGCCGGGCGATCTCGCGAGGGCTGCTCGAGGCCGCGTTCGCGGACGGGGCGAGCACCATGGCGCCGGTCGCGGCGGCCGCCAGTACCGCACCGGCGGCGGCGGTCCTGCGGGCGGACATGCGCTTGATCGTCAGGGAGGAGAACAAGGAGAACCTCTTAGCTCGGGGACGTCGCGGTCGAAAACGAACACACGGCCGCGGGCACGGCACGGCCGTGGTCACGCGTCAACAGGAGTTCGTCGGCCGCCGTGGATCGGCCACGGCTTGCTTGCGACGTCAACCAATATGGCGACCGGCCGCAGGCGGGACAAGACCCGCCAATTACTATCGAGCGCGGAGGAAGGGGCAAAAAGGGACGGGTGCCCACCTGGGCATCCGTCCACTAGGCGCGGTCGTAGGGGACCAAGGTCCTATGGGCCGCCTCACAGGCGCCGCTACGGAAAAGGGATGGCCCCGCGACAATCCGTGGAGAAAAGGGCGTGACCGCGGCCACAGAACACGCTGCCCGCCCCCGGAAAAGGGCATGCCGCCGAAGCGAGGACTGTGACTCACGGCACAAAAATCGGCGATCCCCGGACGGAGCACGGCGAGAAATCGGTGGAAAAACGGCGGAAAAGGCCCCGGAAAAACACGGCGCACCCCCCGCCCGGCAAGCGACGGGCGCCCTCCCCGCCCCCGCCCGCCGCCCCGGTACGGTGACCGCATGCCCACCACCGACGACGGCACCGGCGCCCGCGGCGGCATCGCGGCCGTCAGCGCCGCCGTCCTCGCGATGAGCCGCCACCTGGACGTGCGCGAGGTGCTCCAGACCATCGTCGCCTCCGCCCGCGAGCTCGTCGGCGCCGAGTACGCCGCCCTCGGCGTCCCCGACCACCACGGCGGCTTCGCCCAGTTCGTCGTGGACGGCGTCAGCGAGGAGCAGTGGAAGGCCATCGGCCCGCTGCCGCGCCAGCACGGCATCCTCGCCCTCCTGCTGCACCAGGCCACCCCGCAGCGGTTCGCCGACGTCCGCGACGACCCCCGGTTCGAGGGCTGGCCCAGCGCCCACCCCGAGCTGTCCGACTTCATCGGCGTGCCCGTCCTGGACGGCGAGGAGATCCTCGGCGCGCTCTTCCTGGCCAACAAGCGCGGCCGCACCGCCGCCGCGCCCGCGGACGCCGGGGTCTGCCACTTCACCGACGAGGACGAGGCCCTGCTGCGCATCCTCGCCGCCCACGCCGCCATCGCCCTGACCAACGCCCGCCTGTACGAGCGCAGCCGCGAGCTCACCATCGCCGGGGAGCGCGCCCGCATCGCCCACGAGCTGCACGACGCCGTCTCCCAGAAGCTGTTCTCCCTGCGCCTGACCGCCCAGGCCGCCGCCGCCCTCGTCGACCGCGACCCCGGGCGCGCCAAGGCCGAGCTGGCCCAGGTCGCCGCGCTCGCCGCCGAGGCCGCCGACGAGCTGCGCGCCGTCGTGGGCGAGCTGCGGCCCGCGGCCCTGGAGGAGGACGGCCTGGTGGCCACCCTGCGCTCCCAGGCCGAGGTGCTCAACCGGGCGCACTCCGCCGAGGTCGCCTTCGACGCCGGCCGGCTGCGCGCCCTGCCCCCCGCCCAGGAGGAGGCGCTGCTGCGCGTCGCCCAGGAGGCCCTGCACAACGCCCTGCGCCACTCCGGCGCCGGCGCGGTGCGGGTCACCCTGGCGGGCCGCGGCAGGGGAGCGGTGCTGCGGGTGGCCGACGACGGGCGGGGCTTCGACCCGTCCGGGGTGCGCCGGGCGGGCCGCCACCTGGGTCTGGTGTCCATGCGGGACCGGGCGAGGAGAGCCGGGGGCACGCTGAAGGTGATGTCCGCGCCCGGGGAGGGCACGGTGATAGAGATGGAGGTGCCCGGTGGCTGAAGCGCCGGTGCCCGGCCGTGCGGCGCGGCGCGGGATCCGGGTCCTGCTGGTGGACGACCACCAGGTGGTCCGCCGGGGCCTGCGCACGTTCCTCGAGGTCCAGGACGACATCGAGGTCGTCGGCGAGGCGGCCGACGGCGCCGAGGGCGTGGCCAGGGCCGAGGAGCTGAAACCCGACGTCATCCTCATGGACGTGCGGATGCCCGGCATGGACGGCATCGAGGCCCTGCGGGCCCTGCGCGAGCGCGGCAGCGCCGCCCGGGTGCTGGTCATCACCAGCTTCACCGAGCAGCGCGCCGTCGTCCCCGCCCTGCGCGCGGGCGCCACGGGCTACGTCTACAAGGACGTGGACCCCGAGGCACTGGCCCGCGCCATCCGCTCGGTGCACGCCGGGCACGTCCTGCTCCAGCCCGAGGTCGCCGGCGCCCTGCTGGCCGGGGACGCGGGGAACGGCGCCCAGGGCCGCGGCGGCACCCTCACCGAACGGGAGCGCGAGGTGCTGGCGCTGATCGCGGACGGCCGCTCCAACCGGGAGATAGCCCGCGCCCTGGTGCTGTCGGAGAAGACCGTCAAGACGCACGTGTCGAACATCCTGATGAAGCTGGACCTCGCCGACCGCACCCAGGCCGCCCTGTGGGCGGTCCGCCACGGCATGGCGGACTGACCCCCGGCGGGCCGGGGCGCGGCGCCGCGCGGGGACGCGCCCCTACGCCCGCCCCTTGTCGAACTCGTCCACGAACGCGTTGTACGCCGCCACCTGAGCCCGCCGCGCGGTGCGCTCCACCGGGCGCAGCGCCTCGGCGCGCGCCGCCATCTGGGAGGCGCTCACCGCCGCCCCGTGCTCGGCGCCGCCCCCGCTGTACCGGCCCGCGGCGATGTCCACCAGCGCCGACACCCGCTGCGCGAGTTCGAGCACCCGCACCGCGCGCCCCGCGTACCCGGGCGCGAGCACCGAGCGGAACCGGTGCGCCCGGTAGGCGTCCAGCGCCGCCTGCGCCCCCGGTCCCGAGCCGGCGACGTCCAGCGCGGTGAGGGCGGCGGTGGCCTCGCGCAGCGCCTCGTTCAGCTCCCGCTCCGCCTCGGCGAGCGAGGGCACGTCGGCGGGCGGCGCGTCCCGCACCGGCAGGCATCGCCACACCACGGCCACATGGCGGTCCCCGCTCGGCCCGGCCGCGGCCACCTCGGGCACGAGCCCCAGCGGCCCGCCGCCCACGGCCACCACCGCCTCGCCGGCCTGGAGCGCCCGCCCGTTGAACTCGGGCGGCCCGCTCAGCCCCAGCGGGTGCCCGGCCGCGGGCAGCGCGAGCCGGAAGCCGCGCACGCCCAGCGCGCGCAGCCGGCCCATCCCCCAGGCCAGGGTGACCGGCTCGTCGTCGGTGCCCCCTCCGGCGGAGGGCAGGCCGGCGATCCGGTGCACGGTGTCCGCGCCGACCACCTTCTGGGCGGCGTCATCCGGTGCGACAAGTCCGGCGATCGCCGCGTTTCCCCACGCGACGAAGCGCCCGGAACGAGGTTCCTCGAGCATGCCCCCAGCCTAGGGACCTGCCCCGGGAGCCGGTGGCGTAGGTTGTCAGGTGGGATGCGATGCACGGCGTCCACCTCGTACAAGTTTCATGACGATCACACCGCAGACGATCACACCGCATGGGGAGACAACGGGCACATGAGTGACGTGCTGGAGCTGGTGGACGTATCCGTGGTCCGGGATGGCCGCCCGCTGGTGGAGCAGGTCTCCTGGAAGGTCTCCGAGGGGGAGCGCTGGGTCATCCTCGGGCCCAACGGCGCGGGCAAGACCACCCTGCTCAACATCGCTTCCAGCTATCTGTTCCCCACCTCCGGCAGCGCCACCGTCCTCGGTGAGCGCCTCGGCCGCGTGGACGTGTTCGAGCTGCGCCCGCGCATCGGCGTGGCCGGGGTGGCGATGGCCGACAAGCTCCCGCGCCGTCAGACCGTGCTGGAGACCGTGCTCACCGCCGCCTACGGCATGACCGCCCACTGGCGCGAGCAGTACGAGGAGAGCGACGAGGCCCGCGCCCGGATCATCCTCGACCGGCTCGGCATGGCCGACTTCGTCGACCGCCCCTTCGGCACCCTCTCCGAGGGCGAGCGCAAGCGCACCCTGATCGCCCGCGCCATCATGGTCGACCCCGAGCTGCTGCTGCTCGACGAGCCCGCCGCCGGGCTCGACCTCGGCGGCCGCGAGGACCTGGTGCGCCGCCTCGGCCGTCTGGCCCGCGACCCCATCGCCCCCTCGATGATCATGGTCACCCACCACGTCGAGGAGATCGCCCCCGGCTTCACCCACGTCCTGATGATCCGCCAGGGCAGGGTGGTGACCGCGGGCCCCATCGAGCTGGAGCTGACCTCCCGCAACCTGTCGCTGTGCTTCGGCCTGCCCCTGGTCGTCGAGCGCCGCGACGACCGCTGGACCGCCTACGGCCTGCCCCTGAACTCCTGACCCCCCGCCGGGACGAGGACGACGGTGCGCCGGGCCACCGGGCCCGGCGCACCCCGGCCCGCCCCGCCGCGCCCGCCCCCCGGTCCCGCCCCGCCGCGGGCGACCCCCGAGAACCCGCCGTCACCCTGCGAGAACCCCTCGTACAGAAGGGTGTTGCGCCCCTACGATGAGTAGGTGGACGCATGGATCTGGTGGTTGATCGCCGCAGTCGGCCTCGGCATTCCGCTGGTCATTACCTCGATGCCCGAGTTCGCCATGTTCTCGGGCGGCGCGTTCGGCGGCACGGTCGTGGCCGCCCTCGGCGGCGGCCTCGTCCTACAGGTCGTCACCTTCGCCGTCGTCTCGACCGCCCTGCTGGTCGTCGTCAACCCCATCGCCCGCCGGCACCGGCAGCAGCCCGCCGCGGTCAGAACCGGCGTCGACGCGCTCCGCGGCCGCAGCGCCGTCGTGCTCCAGCGCATCGACGCGGCCGGAAACGGGCGGATCAAGCTGGCCGGAGAGGTATGGTCGGCCCGCGCGCTGGACGGGGCGCAGGTCTTCGAGGCCGGAGCACAGGTGGACGTGGTGGAGATCGACGGCGCGACAGCCGTCGTCGTGTAAAGGGAGAATGAGCGGCGTGACGCCCATCATCATCGTCCTGATCATCCTGGTCGTGCTCGTCTTCATCGCGCTGATCAAGACGGTCCAGGTGATCCCGCAGGCCAGCGCCGCCATCGTCGAGCGCTTCGGCCGCTACACCCGCACCCTCAACGCGGGCCTGAACATCGTGGTGCCGTTCATCGACACCATCAGGAACCGGATCGACCTGCGCGAGCAGGTCGTCCCCTTCCCGCCCCAGCCCGTGATCACCCAGGACAACCTGGTGGTGAACATCGACACGGTGATCTACTACCAGGTCACCGACGCCCGCGCCGCGACGTACGAGGTCGCCAGCTACATCCAGGCGATCGAACAGCTCACCGTCACCACCCTGCGCAACATCATCGGCGGCATGGACCTGGAGCGCACCCTGACCTCCCGTGAGGAGATCAACGCGGCGCTGCGCGGCGTGCTGGACGAGGCCACCGGCAAGTGGGGCATCCGCGTCAACCGCGTCGAGCTGAAGGCCATCGAGCCCCCGACCTCCATCCAGGACTCGATGGAGAAGCAGATGCGCGCCGACCGGGACAAGCGCGCCGCGATCCTCACCGCCGAGGGCATCAAGCAGTCCGCGATCCTCACCGCCGAGGGCGAGCGGCAGTCCGCCGTGCTGCGCGCCGAGGGCGAGGCCAAGGCGGCGGCGCTGCGGGCGGAGGGCGAGGCGCAGGCCATCGCCACCGTCTTCCGGTCCATCCACGACGGCGACCCCGACCAGAAGCTGCTGGCCTACCAGTACCTCCAGATGCTGCCGAAGATCGCCGAGGGCGACGCGAACAAGCTGTGGATCATCCCCAGCGAGCTGGGCGAGGCGCTCAAGGGCCTCGGCGGCGTCATCGGCGGCATGGTCCCGCAGCCCCCGAACGGCGGCAACGGGCACACCCCCGCCCCCGGCGGCCCCGGCGGCGAGGGCCCCACCGTCCCCGGCGCCCGCACCGGCGGCAGCGCCCCCGCCACCCGGGCCTCCTCGGGCCCCGCCCCGGCGAGCGAGGCCAAGCCGCTGCCGCCCCGCCGCGAGAACCCCCTGTTCGGCGAGGGCTGACGCTGCGCGGGGGCCCCTCCGCACCCGCCCCGCCCCTTCCGGCATGATCGGAGCCGTTCGCGGAACGACGGCGCGTCGATCGCGCACCGGCCGGAAGGGGCAGCGTGACCATCTGGGAGGCGCTCGCGGTGTTCGCCGCGGGCCTGAGCGCCGGCACCATCAACACCATCGTCGGCTCGGGCACCCTGATCACCTTCCCGGTGCTGCTCGCCGTGGGACTGCCGCCCATCACCGCCAACGTCTCCAACAACCTGGGCCTGGTCCCCGGCTCCCTCAGCGGCGCCGTCGGCTACCGCCGCGAGCTGCGCGGGCAGGGCCGCAGGCTGGCCAGACTCGGCGCCGCCTCCCTCACCGGCGGCCTCGTCGGCGCCTGGCTGCTGATGCACCTCCCCTCCGAGGCGTTCGACGCGATCGTCCCCGCCCTGATCGCCACCGCCCTGGTCCTGGTGGTCCTCCAGCCCAGGCTCGCCCGCGCCGTCGCCGCCCGCCGCGAGCGCAACGGCACCCGGGCCCCGCGCGACGGGGGAGTGCTGCTGCTCGTCGGGGTGGCGCTGGCCGGCGTGTACGGCGGCTACTTCGGCGCCGCCCAGGGCGTCATCCTGCTGGGCCTGATGGGCATGCTGCTGACCGAGGACCTCCAGCGGATCAACGCCGTCAAGAACGTGCTGGCCCTGATCGTCAACGGCGTCGCCGCGGTGTTCTTCCTGTTCGTCGCCGACTTCCACTGGGGCGCGGTCGGCCTGATCGCCGCCGGTGCCGTCATAGGAGGCCAGATCGGCGCCACCGTCGGCCGCCGCCTGCCGCCCGTGGCCCTGCGCGGCGTCATCGTCGTCGTCGGCCTGGCCGCCATCGCGAAACTCCTGCTCGACTGAGAGGCTGGGGCCATGAGCGAAGAACCGACCTTCCGGGACCCGCGGCCCCTGACCGAGGCCCAGCTCGCCGAGCTGCCCGGCCGACTGCCGCGGTGGCGGCGCGAGGGCGACGAGCTGCGCCGCACCGTGGAGGCCCGCGACTTCCCCACGGCCATCGCCGTCGTCGGCGAGGTCGCTGCCGAGGCCGAGCGGATCAACCACCACCCCGACATCGACATCCGCTGGCGCACCCTGCGCTTCGCGCTCAGCACCCACTCCGCCGGCGCCCTCACCCAGCTCGACGTCCGCCTCGCCGAGACCATCGACCGGATCGCCGACGCCCACGCCTGACCCGCACGCCCGACCCGCCCCCTCCCGCCGGCGTTCGCGCCCGCCCCCGAGCCACCCGAACCGGAACGTTCCCCTCCCGACTGTCTCGGTCCCGTCACCGTTTCACACTCCGCCCCCCGCCCCGTGATCCACCCGCCGGGCCGGTCGCTACCATCGAGGACCTACCGCCGCCTGTCGAGGACCTGCCGACAGGCGCGAACACGGGGACGCGCCCGACCAACGGGGAAGAAACGGAAACGGGGACATGGCCGACGAACCACACGGCTCCAACGGGCAGGGCCGGCAGCCCGACGTGCACTACGCGCCGACACAGGCCTGGCAGGGTCCCTCGACCCCGCCGCCTCCGCCCCCGCCGCCATCCGCGTCGGGCCAGCAGCCCCCGCCGCCCCCGCCGCCCGCCGGGCAGCCGGGCCCGCCCCCCGCCGCGCCGCCCCAGCAGCCCGGTGTCCACTACGCCCCCACCCAGGCCTGGCAGGGCCCGGCGACTCCGCCGCAGCCCGGCCCCGCGGCACCGCCGCCCCCGCCGCCCGCCGCGCCCCAGGCCCCCGGCGGCTACGGCTACCCCCAGCAGCCCCAGCCGCCGTCCGGCTACGGCTACCCGCAGCCCGCGCCCCCGCCCGCCTACGGGCAGCCGGGCCCGCAGCCCGGCCCGCAGGGCTGGGGCACCGGCTACCCGCAGCAGCCCGGCTACCCCATGCCGCCCACCCCCGGCGGAGGCGGCGGCCGCAAGAACGGGCTGATCATCGGCATCATCGGCGGTGCCGTGGCCATCGCCGTCGCCGCGGCCGGCATCGTCTGGGCCACCTCCGGCGGGGACGACAAGCAGGCCGGCAAGAAGGGCGGCACCACCGGCGGGCAGAGCCAGACCGGCGGCACCAACGGCGGGGGCGGCGAGAAGCCGACGCTCACCGCGGGCTCCTTCGACCTCGGCTCGGACCGCACCGTGCTGTGGAAGGTCGACGCCAAGAAGGCCAACGGCGACGACAGCCTCGCCACCGCCATCGGCCACTGGTTCGCGGGCGGCAACTTCGTCTTCGGCGACGAGACGGGCATCACCGCCTACGACCTGAAGACCGGCCAGGAGAAGTGGACCGCCCAGGCCCCGGAGAACGGCGCCAAGCCCTGCGCGATGTCCGAGGAGGTCGGCGACGACGGCAAGGCCGCCGTGCTGTACCGCCCCGCCAAGGCCGAGTCCTACGCCCCGTGCACCCTGCTGGCCGTCCTGGACACCGCCACCGGCAAGAAGGTCTGGTCCCACAACCTCCGGCCCGGCGCCGAGAGCGGCCGGGGCGACAGCGTCTCCGTCGACGCGAAGAACAACCGGGTCTTCGCCATCACCGCCGAGATGGTGTTCTCCTACTCGCTGGACACCGGCAAGAAGAACTGGGACGCCGGCGGCGACGAGGACTGCGACCTGTCCGGCAGGACCGCGCCCACCGCGATCGTCGTCGAGCAGACCTGCTTCGACGAGGACAAGACGGTCATCCACTCCCTCAACCTCGACGACGGCCGCAAGAGCCTGTGGACCGCCGACGCCCCCGGCGACTACTCCACCGACGTGGCCGTGCTGTCCGCGTCCCCCGCGGTCACCCTCATCAACGAGGGCAGCGCCGCGGCCCGCGGCTACGTCAACGGCTACAGCGACAACGGCACCCCGAACCCGAAGATCAAGATGGCCCAGTCCTTCGGCAACCTGCCGGAGGCCGACGGGCTGTTCGACACCGCGCCCCGCTACCGGTTCAGCGGCACCACCATGATCGCCACCGTGGGCAAGGGCAGCACCGGCCGCAACACCACCGTCGCCGCCTTCGACCTGACCACGGGCCAGGAGAAGTGGCACAAGCAGGTCGGCGACGCCGAGAACGCCGCGCAGGTCCTCGGCTTCGAGGGCGACTCCCTCGTCGCGGCCAGGGGCGGCGGCTACTCCGGCGAGGGCAAGCTCCTCGGCATCGCCCTGTCCGACGGCACCGTCACCGAGGGCGGCGACCTGCCCAAGAACACCGTCGGCACCCTGGAGTACAACGAGCTGGTCCACCACGAGAACCTGCTGGTCCTCTCCCAGCGGTTCGCCTCCACCTACCAGCCCCGCATCATCGGCCTCATGCCGGAGTGACCCGGCGGCCCACGGCGCGAAGGCCCGCCCCCGGGACCACCACGGTCCCCGGGGGCGGGCCTCGGCCGTTGCGGGCCCCGACGAGAACGCGCTACGCCGCGCGCCCGGTGAGCCAGTCCGGCAGCGCCTCCCGCTCGGCGAGCCCCAGCGACAGCACCATCGCGTCCGCCGGGGTCGGCTCGAACGGCTGCCGCAGCAGCACCATCCCCGCCTGCTCCGGAGTGCGGTCCGCCTTCCGCTGGTTGTCCACCGCGCACGCCGCCACCGTGTTCAGCCAGGTGTCACCGCCGCCCCGCGACCGCGGCACCAGGTGGTCCACCGTGGTCGCCCTGCGCCCGCAGTACGCGCACCGGTGTCCGTCCCGCACCAGCACTCCCCGCCGCGACCACGGCGCCCGTTGTCGGAACGGCACCCGGACGAAACGGCAGAGCCTGATCACCCGCGGCGCCGGCACCTCCACCCGGGCCGCGCGCACCCGCATCCCCGGGTGCGCCTGCTCCACCACGGCCTTGTCCTGGAGCACCAGCACCACCGCGCGCCGCGCCGAAACCGTCGCCAACGGCTCGAAGCTCGCGTTGAGCACGAGCGTGTCCCGCATCCGCCCCACCTCCGCAGGTCCCGCCCCGCCCGGCGCGGGGTGGCTCCACTGTGCCCAGCGGCGATGGCCTGAACAACGGAATTTCCGGCCGTCCCACGGCAGGGAAATCCGCAGGTCAGAAGGGCAAGACAAAGGGACGGGGCGCGGGTTGGCCCCGCGCCCCGCCCCGTGGGACTCGAGCTCCGAGCGCCCGCCCCCGTGATCGGGGCGCCCGGAGCCGCGGCAGCCGGCGCGGCCGCACCGGTTCTGACACAACCGGAGCTCCGGCAGCGGCCGCGGGGCCGCTCCCGCGGCCCGGCCGCCCCGCCACTGCGGTGCCGGCTGCCCGACGACAGCGAATCGCCGGACCCTCCCACTGTGCATGCGGGCGGCGGCCGCCCGCAACGGAATATCAGCCCGCCGCGTACTCGCCGATCAGGTGCGCCCGCGCCAGCGTGTGGAACCGCAGGTTGAAGCCCACCACCGCGGGCGACGCGTCCGCGTCGGGCCCCAGCTTCTCCTGGTCCACCGCGTACACCGTGAACACGTACCGGTGCGCTGGGTCGTCCTCGGGCGGCGCCGCCCCGCCGAACTCCCGCGCCCCGTAGTCGTTGCGTACGTGCACCGCCCCCTCGGGCAGCCCCTTGAACCCGGAGCCGCCGGCGCCCGCGGGCAGCTCCGTCACACCGGCGGGGATGTCGAAGAGCACCCAGTGCCAGAACCCGCTGCCCGTCGGGGCGTCCGGGTCGAAGCACGTCACGGCGAAGCTCCGCGTGTCCGCGGGGAAGCCCTCCCAGCGCAGGTGCGGCGAGGTGTTGCCCGCCGCGTACACCTGCGCGTCCGCGAGCCTGCCGCCCGGCGCCAGATCGTCGCTCACCACCGTGAACGACGGCACCTTGGGCAGGTAGTCGTGGGGGAGCGGAGGCCGGTTCTGCTGGGTCACGGTCAGTCCTCCCGAAGTCGCGCCCGGCCGGCGCGGATCGAGCCGGCGCGGATGGATCGTCCACCCGCCACCCTAGACCCGCGAAGGGGCGCGGCCGTGTCACGGCCACGCCCCTTCGCCCACCGGTCGGACCGCGGCCCGCGACGGGGTCAGAGCCAGTTGCGGCGCCCGCCGACCTCGGCCAGCCACTGGTTCAGGTACGCCGCCCAGTCGGTGCTCTCGAAGCCGTTCAGCGGCACCCGGAACGCCCGGTAGGAGTCGCTGCCCTCGGTGAACAGGCCCGGCTTCTTGTCCATCTCCAGCACCACGTCCATCTCCTGGGCGTCGGCGACGAAGCTCAGCTCCACCTGGTTCAGCCCCCGGTACTGCGACGGCGCGTGGAACTCGATCTCCTGGTAGAACGGCAGCCGCTGCCGCGTCCCCCGGATCTGCCCGCGCTCCAGGTCGGCGTTCTTGAACCGGAAGCCCAGCCCCGCGAACGCCTCCAGGATCGCGCTCTGCGCCGGCAGCGGGTGCACGTTGATCGGGTCCAGGTCACCGGAGTCCACCGCGCGGGCGATCTCCAGCTCCGTCTTCACCCCGACGCCCATCCCGGTCAGGTGCCGGCCCTCGAACGACGTGATCGGCGTCTCCCACGGGATCTCCAGACCGAACGGCACGGTGTGCACCGCGTTCGGCTGCACCTCGAAGTCCCCGGCGAGCCGCTGCCGGTGGAACTCCACGTCCTGCTGGTACTCGCCGTCGCCCGACTCCACCTCCACTCGGGCCTGGAGCCCGACCGAGAGGCCCTCGATCCGCTGCGCCACGGAACCGCCCTGGATGCGCACCTCGCCCTGGACGACCCCGCCCGGCACCACGTTGGGCTCCGTCAGGACCGTCTCCACCGATGCCCCGCCGGCCCCCAGGCTCGCGAGCAGCTTCTTGAACCCCACCTTGTGTCCTCTCGATTGTGTGACGAGCCCCCCGTCCCCTGTGGGAACGCCACCGCGCCGGGACGCGGTTCCCCGCGCGACCCCCGGGCGCGGCAGGGGCACACGACCACTACCAGACGCGCCCACCCCTGTGCACTAACCTCGCCGACATGTCCCCCCACCCCCAGGCCGTCCAGCCGGACCGCACCCCGCTCGACCGCTCCTTCTTCGACCGGCCCGTCACCGAGGTCGCCCCCGACCTCCTCGGCCGCGTCCTGGTCCGGCACACCCCGCGGGGACCCATCGAGCTGCGCCTCACCGAGGTGGAGGCGTACGACGGCGAGCGCGACCCGGGATCGCACGCCTTCCGCGGGCGCACCGCCCGCAACGCGGCCATGTTCGGTCCTCCCGGCCATGTGTACGTCTACTTCACCTACGGCATGTGGTACTGCATGAACCTGGTGTGCGGCCCCGAGGGCCGGGCCTCCGCCGTGCTGCTGCGCGCCGGCGAGGTGGTCCGCGGCGCCGACCTGGCCCGCGCCAACCGCCCTCGCGCCCGCACCGACCGCGAGCTGGCCAAGGGCCCCGCCCGGCTGGCCACCGCACTCGCCGTGGACCGGGACCTGTACGGCGCCGACGCCTGCCCCGACGGCGACCCGGACGTGGTCACCGCGCACACCCCGTTCCGCGTCCTCGCCGGCATCCCGCCCCGCTCCGACCACGTCCTCACCGGCCCCCGCACCGGCCTGAGCGGGGAGGGCGCGGCCACCCCGTGGCGCTTCTGGATCGCCGGCGACCCGACCGTCAGCCCGTACCGCGCGCACGTACCGCGCCGCAGGACCGCGTAGTCTCGGACGAGCGAGCAGCCGGCCCGAGCCGGTCCGCCCGCCACCCGACAGCACACGACCGAGGAGAGAGCAGACCCGTGACGGACATCGTCGACGAGCTGCGGTGGCGGGGCCTGATCGCCCTGTCCACCGACGAGGACGCACTTCGCAAGGCGCTCGCGGACGGCCCCGTCACGGTGTATTGCGGCTTCGACCCCACCGCCCCCAGCCTGCACATCGGCAACCTGGTGCAGATCCTCACCATCCGCCGCTTCCAGCAGGCGGGGCACCGTCCGCTCGCCCTGGTCGGCGGCGCGACGGGCCTGATCGGCGACCCGAAGCCCACCGCGGAGCGCACCCTCAACGACCCGGCGACCGTCGCCGAGTGGGTGGAGCGGGTGCGCTCCCAGATCGAGCCGTTCCTGTCCTTCGAGGGCCCGAACGCCGCGGTGACGGTCAACAACCTGGACTGGACCTCCGGCCTGTCCGCCATCGAGTTCCTGCGGGACGTGGGCAAGCACTTCCGGGTCAACAAGATGATCGCCAAGGAGGCGGTCGCCCGCCGCCTGAACTCCGACGCGGGCATCAGCTACACCGAGTTCAGCTACCAGATCCTCCAGGGCATGGACTTCCTGGAGCTGTACCGCCGCCACAACTGCGTCCTCCAGACCGGCGGCAGCGACCAGTGGGGCAACCTCACCGCGGGCATCGACCTCATCCACCGGGTCGAGGGCGTCTCGGTGCACGCGCTGGCCACCCCCCTGATCACCAAGGCGGACGGCACCAAGTTCGGCAAGACGGAGAGCGGCACGGTCTGGCTGGACCCCGAGCGCACCACGCCGTACGCCTTCTACCAGTTCTGGCTGAACGCCGACGACCGGGACGTCCCCAACCTGCTGCGGATCTTCAGCTTCAGGTCCCGCGAGGAGATCGAGGAGCTGGAGACCCTTACCAGGGAGCGCCCCGCCGCCCGCGCGGCCCAGCGCGCCCTGGCCGAGGAGATGACGACGCTGGTCCACGGCGCCGATCAGTGCGCCCGGGTGACCGCGGCCTCCCGCGCCCTGTTCGGCCAGGGAGACCTCGCCGACCTGGACGAGCGCACCCTGGCCGCGGCCCTCGCCGAGCTGCCGTACGCCAAGGTGGACGAGCTGGCGCCGGTGGTCGACCTGCTCGCCGCGACCGAGCTGGTGGCCAGCAGGTCCGCGGCCCGCCGCACGGTCCGGGAGGGCGGTGCCTACCTGAACAACGCCAAGGTCACCGCCGAGGACGCCGTCCCCGCGGAGTCCGACCTGCTGCACGGCCGCTGGCTGGTGCTGCGCCGGGGCAAGCGCAACCTCGCCGCGGTCGAGCTGACCCGCCCCTGACCAGGCACGACGCCACGACTTTGATCCAACTTGACTCCGGCTTCATCGGTGCGTAACGTAGCCCGAGCCGTAAGAGACAGGGCCACCGATTCGACGGGGTCCTCGTGAGCGGCAAACCCACTACATGGCGGATGTCATCCGACTCGTATCGGACGCGGCTTGCTGCGCTCCGGTGAGTTTCGGTGTGGTTCTCGCCGGCGAAGAGCGGGAATTCGCGAAACGCGAAAGAATCCGCTAACGTAGTGGACACGCCAAGGGCCGAGAGGCCGGAGGCAAGAAGAATAAAGAGCGGAAAGCTTCCGTTCCTTGAGAACTCAACAGCGTGCCAAAAATCAACGCCAGAAGTTGATACCCCCTCGACAGGGGCCTGTGGTT
>NZ_BAAGTD010000056.1:0-51139 GCF_054782095.1 Streptomyces capparidis
GGCGCGGGCCGCGGCGCGCGGCCGTCCGGCGGGCGCCGGCGCAGCGCGGCGGGACCGGCCGGCACGCAGCCGGCCTGGACGGGAGCGAGGACGGCGGGCCGGGGGGCACGGCCGGCTGAGCCGCGCACCCGCGCCGGGCCGCGGGACGGCGGCCCGGCCGACGACACCGGACGACGACACCCGCCGACAGCGGCACCCGCGAGGGCGCCGCGGGACGGCGACCGAGACCACGCCCGAGACCGCACCGGGGACGGACGCCCGGGGCGGCGCTCGGCACAGCATCAGGAGAGGACCGCCACATGGACGTGGACCGGGTGATGGACGAGCTGCGGGCCGGCTTCGGCGCCGAGGGACTGGAGCGGGTCGAGGAGTGCCTGCGCGTCCTGGCCGGTGAGCGGGCCCCGCACTACCTGCACGAGGACCAGGAGCCGACCCGGCTGTTCTTCCCCGGGATCAGCGCGCTGCCCTGGCACGACACCTCGGCGCTGCCCTGGGTGGCCGGGATGGAGGCGGCCTGGTCCGCCGTCCGGGAGGAGTTCCACGCCCTGCGCGCCGAGCAGGCCAGGTTCGCGCCGTACGAGGACCTGTACACCAAGGAGCTGGGCTGGCAGGGCTGGGACACCTACCAGATCTACCGCGACGGCACCTGGCGGGACGAGGCGCGAAGCCGCTGCCCGGCCACCTGCCGGGCCCTGGCCGCCACCCCGCACGGCCCGCGGGACGGGATGTTCACCATCCTCAACCCGGGCGTGCACATCACCCCGCACACCGGCGGCGTCAACCTCCTGCTCACCGCCCACCTGCCGCTGGTCGTCCCCCCGGGGTGCTCGATCCGGGTCGGTGACGACGAACGCGGCTGGGAGGAGGGCAAGGTCATCCTCTTCGACGACAGCTTCATCCACGAGGCGTGGAACCGCGGCACGCAGCAGCGGGCGGTGCTCCTGTGGGACGTCTGGCACCCGGAGCTGACGCCCGTGGAGGTCCGCGCGCTGGAGTTCCTGATGCCCCGCTTCCAGCGCTACCTGATGGCGGTCTGAACCGCGGCCCACCCGTCCACGGCGCGCGGTGCGCCCCCTCACGACCAGGAGAACGACCTTGACTGCTGCCCCACGCACCCCCGGGGACACCCCGGCCCGCGCCCACCCCGGCGACGGCGACGGTGCCGGCGACGACAGGATCGCGATCGTCGGCATGGCCGGCCGGTTCCCCGGGGCCGAATCGGCCGACGCGCTGTGGGACCTGCTGGCCGCCGGCACCGAGGCGATCGCCCGCTTCACCCCCGAGGAGCTGCGCGCCGACGGCGTCCCCGAGGCGGAGTCGTCCCGGCCGGAGTACGTGCCCGCCAAGGGCGTCCTGGCCGACATCGCCGGGTTCGACGCCCACCTGTTCGGCTACGGCGGGCTCGAGGCGTCGGTCATCGACCCGCAGCAGCGCATCTTCCTGGAGTGCGCCTGGGCCGCCCTGGAGGACGCGGGCTGCGACCCGGACCGGGTCCCCGGCCCCGTCGGGGTGTACGCCGGCTCCCTGCTCAGCACCTACCTGATCCACAATGTGCTGCCCCGCGCCGACCTGCGGGCCTCGCTCGGCGTGCCCCTGCTGTTCCAGGGCAACCAGCCCGACCAGCTCGCCGCGCGGACCGCGTACAAGCTGAACCTGCGCGGCCCCGCCGTGAGCGTGCAGACCGCCTGCTCCACCTCGCTGGTCGCGGTGCACTTGGCCGCCCAGAGCCTGCTGGTCCACGAGTGCGACCTGGCGCTGGCGGGCGGGGTCACCGTCACCGTGCCCCACCGCGCCGGCTATCTGCCGGTGGCGGGCGGCATCGAGTCGCCGGACGGGCACTGCCGGCCGTTCGCGGCGGACGCGGCCGGGACCGTCTTCGGCAACGGCGCGGGCGTGGTGGTGCTCAAGCGGCTCGCCGACGCCCTCGCCGACGGGGACCGGGTGCACGCGGTGATCCTCGGCTCGGCCGTGAACAACGACGGGGCGAGCAAGGCCGGCTACACCGCGCCGGGCGTCGCCGGGCAGACCGCGGTGATCCGCGAGGCGCTGTCGGTGGCCGGCGTCGAGCCGCGCAGCATCGGCTACGTCGAGGCGCACGGCACCGGCACGCCCATCGGCGACCCCATCGAGGTCACCGCGCTCACCTCCGCCTTCCGCGCCGCCGACGCCGCCTCGGACGGGGCGAGCGCCGACGGGGCGACCGCCGACGGGGCCGGCGCCGACGCGGCCGCGGGCACCGGCGACGGTCCGGCGCGGGCGCGCGCCGCGTGGTGCGGCCTGGGCTCGGTCAAGTCCAACCTCGGCCACCTCGACACGGCCGCGGGCGTGGCCGGCCTGGTCAAGACCGTGCTGGCGCTGCGCCACGGCCGGATCCCGGCCAGCCTGCACGCCGAGCGGACCCACCCCGACCTGGCGCTCGCGGACAGCCCCTTCTTCGTGCCCGGGGAGCTGACCGAGTGGCCCGTGCCGGACGGCCCCCGGCGGGCCGCGGTCAGCGCCTTCGGCATCGGCGGCACCAACGCCCACGTCATCCTGGAGCAGGCCCCCGACACCCCGCGCGGGCCCGCCGCCCCCGCGGACCTCCCGGTCGCCCTGCCGCTGTCCGCGCGCACGCCGACCGCGCTCGACGCCGCCGCCGTCCGGCTCGCCGACGACCTCGCCGCCCACCCCGACCGCCCGCTGGCCGACGTCGCCCGCACCCTGCGCACCGGGCGCCGGCGGCTGCCGCACCGGCGGGTCGTCGTCGCCGGGGACACCGCGGGGGCGGTCGCCGCGCTCCGCGACGGGGGACGGCGGGTGTCGGCGCGCGGCCGCGCCGGACGGCAGGACGCGCCCGTGGCGTTCCTGCTCCCCGGCCAGGGCGCCCAGTACCCGGGCATGGCCATGGGCCTGTACCGGGCCCACCCGGTGTTCCGGGACGCCCTGGACGAGTGCGCCCGGCTGCTGCGCCCGCACCTGGGCGGCGACCGCGACCTGGTGGAGCTGCTGCGCGACGGGCACGACGGGGAACTGCGCCGCACCTCGGTGGCGCAGCCCGCCGTGGTGTCGGTGTCCTGGGCGCTGGCCCGGCTGTGGGAGCACTGGGGGGTGCGCCCCGCCGCCCTGCTCGGGCACAGCCTGGGCGAATACACCGCCGCGCTGCTGGCCGGGGTGTTCACGCTGCCGGACGCGCTGGCGCTGGTGGCCGCCCGCGGGCGGCTGATGGAGCGGACCGGGCCCGGCGCGATGCTCGCCGTGCCGCTGGCCGAGGCGGACGCCGCCGAGGCCGCCGCCGCGCACGGCCTGGACCTGGCCGCCGTCAACGGGCCCGGCGCCGCGGTGCTGTCGGGGCCGGTGGAGGCCGTGGAGCGGGCGCAGGCCTCGCTCGCCGAGCGCGGCCTGCGCCCGCTGCGGCTGCCGGTGGACCGGGCGTTCCACAGCGCCCTGTGCGAGCCCGCGGCCGAGCGTCTGGCCGACGCGTTCTCCGGGATCGCCCTGCGGGCACCCCGGATGCCGTACCCGACCAACCTGACCGGGCGGTGGGTCACCGCCGAGCAGGCCACCGACCCGGCCCACTGGGTGCGGCTGGCCCGGGAACCGGTCAGGTTCCACGACGGCCTGCGCCGCCTGGCGGAGCTGGACGAGCACCTGGTGCTGGTGGAGACCGGTCCCGGCGGGGTGCTCACCGACCTGCTGCGCAGCGCCCGCGCGGACGGGCCCCGCCCGGTCACGCCGCCGCTGCGGGAGGCCCGGCGGGGCGAGGACGAGCCGGCCGCGGCCGTGCTGACGCTGGGCGAGCTGTGGACCCGCGGCGCCGACGTCGCCTGGGAGCCCGCCGCGGCCGACGCCCGCGTCACCGACCTGCCCGGCTACCCGTTCGAGCGGCTGCCGCACTGGATCGACCCCGAGCCGGGCGACGCGCCGTCCGGGCCGCGGGCCGCGGACACGGCCGCCGCCACCGGCGACCAAGGGGTGGGAGCGCTCCCCCGAACGGGCGGCGAACCCGACGCCGTCCACGCGCGCCTGGTGTGGCGGCCCCTGGACACCGCGGACGGCCCCGACCCGCTCGCCGGGCGCCGGCAGACCTGGCTGGTGCTCCAGGACCGCGCGGGCCTGGCCCAGCCGGTCGTGGACCTGCTGGCCTCCCGCGGGCAGATCGTCACCAGCGTGCTGCCCGGCACCCAGTACCGGCGGGTGCGCCGCGGCGTGTACGAGCTGGACCCCGCCGACCCGGCCCAGTACGCCAAGCTCCTCGCCGACCTGCGGGGCCTGGTGCGCACCCCGACGGCCGTGCTGTACGCCTGGGGCCCGGACCCGGCCGACGAGACGGCCGGCTACTTCGGCCTGGTCCGGCTGGCCCGCGCGATGTCCCAGGAGAACGTCGTCAACGAGGTGCGCCTGGGGGTGCTGACCGCCGGGGCCTTCCCGGCCACCGCCGCCGACCGGCCCGACCCGGCCGCCGCCCTGCTCAGCGGCCCCGCGCAGGTGCTCCCCGAGGAGTACCCCAACCTCACCTGCACCCACCTGGACCTCGCGGCGGGCGCCACCGTGGGGCCCGAGACCGCCGGGCACGTGGTCCGGGCGGTCCTGACCGCCCCGGCGCGGCTGCTCGCCCTGCGCGACGGGCGCCTGCTCACCCGCGCGGTCGAGCCCGTCGCGCGCCCGGTCCCGGCCGGCGCCCCGGCCCGGCTGCGCCACGGCGGCACCTACCTGGTCACCGGCGGCCTCGGCGGCATCGGGCTCACCCTCGCCGCGTACCTGGCCGGGACCTGCGCCGCCAATCTGGTGCTCCTCGGGCGGCGGCCGGCCCCGGACGGCGGGGACACCGCCCGCGCCCTGCGGGAGCTGCGGAAGCTGGGCGGCGAGGTGCTCACCGTCCGGGCCGACGTCGCCGACGCCGCGGCGCTCGGCCGCGCCCTGGACGCGGCCCGGGCCAGGTTCGGGCCGATCGACGGGGTCGTGCACGCCGCGGGCGTCCCCGGCGGGGGGTCGGTCGGGCGGCGCACCGACGAGGAGATGCGGGCGGTGCTGGCCCCCAAGACCACCGGCCTGCGCAACCTGCTCGCCGCGCTGCGCCCCGGGGAGGGCGGACTACTGGTGCTGTGCTCGTCGCTGGCCACCCTCGTGCCCACCTACGGCCAGGCCGACTACGCCGCCGCCAACGCCTACCTCGCCGCGGTCGCCGAGGCCGAGTCCGCCCGCGGCGAGCGGCACGCCGTCGCCGTGGACTGGGACATGTGGCGCGGCACCGGCATGGCGGACAGCGCCGAGGTCCCCGCCGACCTGCGGGAGTTCCAGCGGCACATGCTCGCGGGGGCGCTCGCCCCGGCGCAGGGCGCCCGGGCGTTCGCCGCGCTGCTGGACGGCCCCGGCGGGCGGGCCGTGGTGGCCAGGGCCGGCGCCGTGGCCGAGGCCGACGGGACGCTGCGCGTCACCGCGGCCCCCGCCGGGCGGGGCCGCACCGCCGCGGCGCACCCCCGCCCCGAGCTGTCCACCCCCTACACCGCCCCGCGGACCGACACCGAGGCGCGGCTCGCCGGGATCTACGCCGAGCTGCTCGGCGTGGAGCCGGTGGGCGTCGAGGACGACTTCCTCGAACTGGGCGGGCACTCGCTGCTCGCCGCGCAGATCACCGCCCGGCTGCGGGCGGAGTTCGCCGTGGACGTGCCCGCCCGGCTGTTCTTCGAGGGCGGGCGGGTCGCGGACGTCGCCGCGGAGGTCGAGGAGCGCATCCTCGCCGACCTGGAGAACCAGTGAGCGCGCGCCGCCGGGGGGCCGCCCCCGCGCCGAGGCCCGCCGAAGGGAAACTGTGATGAGCATCGACGCCGAGCGCGTCCCCGGCACCGGGTCGGCGGAACGCGACGCACGCCTGGCCCGGCTCACCCCGGAGCAGCGGGCCCGCTTCGCGGCGCGGATCCGCGGCCGGGCGACCGCCGACGACGGGCCCGCGGCCGCACCGGGCGTGCCGGCGCGGGACCCGGCCGCCCCGGCGCCGCTGTCCCCGGGGCAGGAGCGGCTGTGGTTCCTGGAGCAGCTCAACCCCGGTCTCGGCGTGTTCAACGAGTACGCCGCGCTGCGGCTGACCGGGCCGCTGGACGAGGCCGCCCTGGACGCCGCGCTGACCGGCCTGACGCTGCGCCACCAGGCGCTGCGCACCGTCGTGGACCCGCACGGCGGGCCCGGCGGCGGCCCGGCGCAGCGGATCGCGGACGACCCCGGGCGGGTGCTGCGCACGGTGGACCTGGACGGCGCGGCCGAGGACGCGGACGCCGCCGAGCGGGCCCTGGCCGAGGAGGAGGCGGCCCGCCCGTTCGACCTGGAGCGCGGGCCGCTCTTCCGCGCCCTGCTGATCCGCTCGGCGCCGCGGCGCGCGCTGCTCGTCGTGGTCAACCACCACCTGGTGGGCGACGCCTGGTCCAGGGCGGTGCTGGTGGACGAGCTGTGCGCCGGGTACCGGGCCCACCGCGGGGAGGGGGCGGCCCCGGCCGCGCCCCGCGTCCAGTACGCCGACTGGGCCGCCTGGCAGCGCGGCCGGCTCACCGAGGAGGCGCTCGCCGACTCCCTGGCCTACTGGCGCGGGCGGCTCGACGGCGCCCCGCACCTGCTGGCCCTGGCCGCGGACCGGCCCCGGCCCGCCGTGCCGAGCCACCGCGGCGGCCGGGTCCAACTGCGGCTCGACGCGGACGCCACCGCGGCGGTGGAGGAGGCCGCCCGGGCCGCGCGGGCGACCCCGTTCATGGTCACCCTGGCCGCCTGGCAGGCCGTGCTGATGCGGCACTCCGGGCAGGAGGACGTGGTGGTCGGCGTGCCGACCGCCGGCCGGGACCACCCCGACCTGGACGGGCTCGTGGGCATGTTCGTCAACAGCCTGGTGCTGCGCTGCGACCTGTCCGGCGACCCCACGTTCGCCGAGCTGCTGGAGCGGGTGCGGGAGGCGGCGCTGGGCGCGTTCGCCCACGAGCGGGTGCCCTTCGAGCGGCTGGTGCGCGAGCTGCGGCCGGAGCGGGACCTCGGCCACGCCCCGCTGTTCCAGGTGCAGTTCGGCTACCGGAACGTGCCGGCCCGCGAGTTCGCGCTGCCCGGCGTCACCGCGCGGCTGGTGGACCTCGACAACGGCTGGTGCCGCACCGACCTCGCCCTGGAGCTGGGCCGGGACGGCGACGGCACCGCGGGCGTGTGCGAGTACAGCCGCGACCTGTTCGACGAGGACACCGTCCGCGGGATGCTCGACGCCTTCACGCGGGTGCTGCGCCTGGGCACCTCGCGGCCCGGCCTGCGGCTTTCGGAGCTGCTGACGCTCACCCCCGCCGAGCGGGACCGCCTGGACGCCACCGCCGACGGCGGCCCGCTCCCGGCCGGGCCCGCCGGGCCGCAGGACGTGGCCGCCGCGTTCACCCGGGCCGCCCGCGCCACCCCGGACGCCCCCGCCCTGGTCGTCCCCGGCGGCCCGCGCCCGGTGTCCCTGACGTACGGCCGGCTGGACGCCCGGGTCGGCGAGCTGCTCGCCCGGCTGCGCGCCGCCGGGGTCGGGCCGGGGGACCGGGTGGGGATCTGCCTGCGGCGCGGCGCCGACCTGCCGGCCGCCCTGCTCGCCGTGCTCCGCGCCGGCGCCGCCTATGTGCCGCTGGACCCCGACTACCCCGCCGCGCGCCTGGCCCATGTGCTCGACGACGCCGCGCCCGCCGCGGTCGTGGTGCACGCCGCGACCCGGGACGCCCTGCCGGCCGGCGCGCCGCTGCTCGACCTGGACGCGCCCGCGGACGGCACCGAGGCCGCCCCGGAGCCGCCCGCCGCCGCCCCGGTGGACCCCGAGGCCGCCGCCTACGTCATCCACACCTCCGGGTCCACCGGCCGCCCCAAGGGCGTGGTGGTCCGCCGGCGCAACCTCGCGGCGTTCTGCGCCGCCATGGACCGGGTGGTGGACGGCGGCGGGCGGCCCGTCACCTGGCTGGCCGTCACCAGCGTCGCGTTCGACATCTCCGTGCTGGAGCTGCTGTGGACCCTCAGCCGGGGCCACCGCGTGGTGCTGGGCCCCGACCCGGCCGCGTCCGCGCCGCCGCCCTCCCCCGCGGCCGCCGCCCCGGCCGTCCCGGACTTCAGCCTGTTCTACTTCGCCAGCGACCCGGCCGCCGCCGAGCCGGGGCCCGGCCAGTACCGGCTGCTGCTGGAGGGGGCGAGGTGGGCGGACACGCACGGGCTCGCCGCCGTCTGGCTCCCCGAGCGGCACTTCCACGCGTTCGGCGGCGCGTTCCCCGCCCCGTCGGTGCTGGCCGCCGCCGTCGCCCGCGCCACCGAGCGGGTGGCCGTCCGCGCCGGCAGCGTCGTGCTCCCGCTGCACCACCCGGTCCGGGTGGCGGAGGAGTGGGCCGTGGTGGACAACCTGTCCGGGGGGCGGGTCGGGCTGTCCTTCGCCTCCGGCTGGCACGCCGACGACTTCGTGCTCGCCCCGGACGCCTACGCCGACCGGCACGCCCGCACGCTGGCCGGGCTGGACGAGGTGCGGCGGCTGTGGCGCGGCGAGCGGGTGCCCTACCCCGGCCCCGGGGGCCGCACCGTCGAGGTGGCCGCGCTGCCCCGCCCGGTGCAGCCGGAACTGCCCTGCTGGCTCACCTCCTCCGGCAGCCCGGAGACCTGCCGCGCGGCCGGCGAGGCCGGGGCGGGCCTGCTCACCCACCTGCTGGGCCAGACCGTCGAGGAGCTCGCGGAGCGGATCGCCGTCTACCGCGACGCCTGGCGGCGCGCCGGGCACCCCGGGCAACCCCAGGTGACGGTGATGCTGCACACCTTCGTCGGCGCGGACCCGCAGGACGTGCGGGCCACGGCCCGGCAGCCGTTCCGCGACTACCTGCGGTCCTCCGTCGGCCTGATCCGGAACCTGGCCCGCGGCCTCGGCACGGACATCGACTCCGCCGGCTTCACCCGCGACGACGAGGAGGCCCTGCTCGACCACGCCTGCGCCCGCTACCTCGCGCGGGGCTCGCTGATCGGCACCGTCGAGGAGCTGGCGCCGCTGGTGCGGCACCTGCGCGGCATCGGGGTGGACGAGATCGCCTGCCTGGTCGACTTCGGCGTCCCGGCCGACGCGGCGCTCGCGGCGCTGCCCCGCCTGGACGCGCTGCGCCGGGCCGCCGCGGCCCCGCCGCCCGCACCGGCGGACACCGCGCTCACCGACCTGATCCGCGCCCACGGCGTCACCCACCTCCAGTGCACCCCCTCCCTCGCCCGCACCCTGCTGGACGAGCCGGACCCGGGCGCGCTCGCCGGCCTGCGGCAGCTCCTGCTCGGCGGCGAGCCGCTGGACGCCGAGCTGGTGCGGCGGCTGGCCCGGCACACGGACGCCGCCGTGCTGAACATGTACGGGCCCACGGAGACCACCGTGTGGTCCACCGCCGACACCGTGCGGCCGGACGAGGCGCGGGTCACGATCGGCCGCCCGATCGCCGGCACCACCGTGCGGGTGCTCGACCCGCACGGCCGCAGGAACCCGGTGGGCGTGCCGGGCGAGCTGCACATCGGCGGCGCGGGCGTCACCGCCGGGTACCTCGGCCGGCCCGACCTCACCGACGAGCGGTTCGTCCCCGACCCGGACGGCGCCGACCCCGCCGCCCGGCTGTACCGCACCGGCGACGTCGTGCGCGTCGCCCGCGACGGCCGCCTGGAGTACCTGGCCCGCAACGACCAGCAGGTGAAGATCCGCGGCTTCCGGATCGAGACCGGCGAGGTGGAGGCCGCCCTGGCGGCGCTGCCCGGGGTCCGGCAGGCCGTGGTCGCGGTCGGCGACCCGGGCACCCCCGCGGCGTTCCTGGCCGCGTACGTGGTGCCGCGGGAGCCGCACGACCCGCCGGAAGCGGCCGCGCTGCGCGCCGCGCTCAGCGACGTGCTGCCGCGCTTCGCCGTCCCGTCCCGCTACACCCTGCTCGACGCGCTGCCGCTGACCGGCAACGGCAAGGTGGACCGGGCGGCGCTGCCCGCACCCGCGCCCGCCCTCCCGGCCGGGCGCGCCCACGTCCCGCCGGCCACCCCCACCCAGGAGCGCATCGCCCGGATCTGGCAGGAGGTGCTGGGCGTGGAGCGGGTGGGCGCCGACGACGGGTTCTTCGACCTCGGCGGCCACTCCCTGCTCGCCGCCCGGGTCGTCGCCGCCGTCCGCCGGGAGCTGTCGGTGCGGCTGCCGCTGCGCGCCCTGTTCGAGAGCCCGGACGTCGCCGCGCTCGCCCGCGTGGTGGACGAGCTGCGCGGCGCCGCGGAACCGGCGTCCGCCGCCCCGCCGGAGCGGCGCCCCGTCCCGCTGCGGCCGGACCCGGCAGCGCGCCACGACCCGTTCCCGCTGACCGACGTGCAGCGCGCCTACTGGATCGGCCGCAGCGGCGCCGTCGGCGGCGACGTCTCCTGCCACCTGTACCTGGAACTCGACGTCGAGGACCTGGACCTGGACCGGTTGCAGGACGCCTGGCGGGCGCTGGTCCGGCGGCACGACGCGCTGCGCCTGCTCGTGGCCGACGACGGCACCCAGCGGATCCTGCCCGAGGTGCCCGACTATGTGATCGGGGCCGCGGACCTGGCCGGACTACCCGAGGCGGAGCGCGCCGAGCGGCTCGCCGCGGTCCGGGCCGCCATGTCCCACCAGGTGCTGCCCGCCGACGCCTGGCCCCTGTTCGAGCTGCGCGCGTCCCGCACCGGGCCCCGTGCCACCCGCCTGCACCTGAGCGTGGACACGCTCATCGCGGACGGCGGCAGCGTGCAGGCGCTGCTGCGCGAACTCCTCGCCGTGTACCGGGGCGACCTCGTCCCGCGGCCCCTGGAGCTGTCCTTCCGGGACTATGTGCTGGCCCAGCGCGCCCGGCGGGAGGGCCCCGCCCACGACGCGGACCTGGCCTACTGGCTCGACCGCCTGGACACCCTCCCGCCCGCCCCGCGGCTCCCGCTGGCCCGCCGGCCCGAGGACCTGGCCGCGACCCGGTTCCGCCGCCGCGAGGCGCACCTGCCGGCCGAGGTGTGGGCCCGCCTGAAGGCCCGCGCCGCCGAGGCCCGGGTCACCCCGTCCGCCCTCGCGCTCACCGCGTACGCCGCGGTGCTCGGCACCTGGGCCGCCGAGGACCGGTTCACCCTCAACCTCACCCTGTTCGACCGGGAGGGCGACCACCCCGACCTGCCCGAGCTCGTCGGCGACTTCACGGCGCTGACCCTGTTCGAGGTGGCCGCGGCCACCGCGGGCCCGTTCGCCGACCGGGCGCGGGCGATCCAGCACCGGCTGTGGGAGGACCTGGACCACCGGCTGGTCAGCGGGGTGCGGGTGGCCGGCGAGCTGGCCCGGCGCCGCGGTGTGGCCGGGGCCGCGATGCCCGTGGTGTTCACCAGCGAGCTGGGCACCGGCGACACCGGCGCGGAGGAGCTGCTGCGCGGTCTCGGCGCCCGGGTCGCCCACACGATCACCCAGACCCCCCAGGTGTGGCTGGACCACCAGATCGCCGAGGACGCCGGGCGGCTCCGCCTGACCTGGGACGCCGTGGAGGAGCTGTTCCCGCCCGGCCTGCTCGACGACATGTTCGACGCCTACACCGGCCTGCTCGCCGCGCTCGCCGACGACGAGCGCGCCTGGACCGACCCGCACCGGCCGCTGCTGCCCGCCGCCCACCTCGCGGCGCACCGGGCCCTCAACGACACCGCGGGCCCGCTGCCGCGGGGGCTGCTGCACGAGCCTTTCCTGCGCCGGGCGCGCACCGACCCGGGGCGCACCGCCGTGGTGTTCGCGGCAGGTGAGGTCAGCTACGGCGACCTCGACCGGGCGTCGGCGGCCGTGGCCCGCGCCGTGCGCGGCGCCGGGGTGCGGCCGGGCGACCTGGTGGGCGTGCTCGCGGACCGGGGGTGGTGGCAGGTCGCGGCGGTCGTCGGCGTGCTCCGCGCGGGCGCCGCCTACCTGCCCCTGGACGCGGGCCTGCCGCCCGCGCGCGTCACCCGCGCCCTCGAGCACACGGGGGCCGCGGCCGTCCTCGCCACCGCGGCGGACCCGCGGCCCGCGGGCGTCCCCGAAGGGCTGCCGGTCATCGGCTTCGCCGCCGCCCTGGCCGCCCCGGGCGACGGGGCGCCGGAACCCGCCGCCACCGACCCCGGCGACCTCGCCTACGTCATCCACACCTCCGGCTCCACCGGGGAGCCCAAGGGCGTGATGATCGACCACCGGGGGGCGCTCAACACGATCGCCGACATCAACGAGCGGTTCGGCGTCGGGCCGGACGACCGGGTGTTCGGCCTGTCCGCCCTCGGCTTCGACCTGTCCGTGTACGACGTGTTCGGCACCCTCGCCGCGGGCGCCGCCCTGGTGCTCGCCGGCCCCGGGGAGGAGCGCGACCCGGCCCGCTGGGCGCACCTGCTCGCCGACCACCGCGTCACCGTGTGGAACTCCGTCCCGGCGCTGATGGAGATGCTGCTCGCGTACGCCGCCGGGGACCGCGCCGCGGCGCTGGCGAGCCTGCGCCTGGTCATGCTCAGCGGCGACTGGGTCCCGGTCGGCATGCCCGGCCAGATCCGGGCGGCGGTGCCCGCGGCCGACGTGGTCGCCCTGGGCGGGGCCACCGAGGCGTCGATCTGGTCGGTGCTGCACCCGGTGGGCGAGGTCGCCCCGGACCGGCCGAGCATCCCGTACGGGCGGCCGATGCGGAACCAGACCATGCATGTGCTCGACGACGCGTTCCGGCCGCGGCCGGTCGGCATGCCCGGCGCCCTGTACATCGGCGGCGCGGGCGTGGCCGTGGGCTACCGCAACGCGCCGGAGGCGACCGCCCGCGCGTTCCCGGTCCACCCGGTCACCGGGGAGCGGCTGTACCGCACCGGGGACCTCGCGCGGCTGCTGCCGGACGGCGACCTGGAGTTCCTGGGCCGGGAGGACTCCCAGGTCAAGGTGCGCGGCATGCGCATCGAGCCGGGCGAGATCGAGGCGGCGCTGCTGCGCGCCCCCGGGGTGCGGGAGGCCGCCGTGGTCGTCGAGGGCCGGCAGACCTCGGCGCGGCTGGTCGCCTATGTGGTGCGGGACCGCTCGGCGGCCGGGGACGCCCCGCCCGGCGACGGCCCCGCCCGGGCGGGCACCGTGTTCGACGCGGAGCGGATGCGCAGGCTCGACACCCGCCTGCGGCAGCCCGGCCGCCGCACCGACCTGGCCGGCCGGGCCGTGCTGCCGTTCCCCCCGGCCGCGGCGCCGCCCGCCGCGGCCGGGCGGGGCGCGGCGACCGGGTTCGGCGAAGGACCGGTGACCGCGGCCGGCCTGTACGCCCTGCTCGCCGTCCTGGCCAGGCAGGACGGCGACGGCATCCCCCGGTACGCCTACGGCTCCGCGGGCGGTCTTTACCCGGTGCAGACCTACCTCGCCGTGGCCCCCGGCGGTGTGGACGGCGTGCCGCCCGGCACCTACTACGTCGATCCGGCGGGGCCGTCGCTGGTCGCGCTGGACGGGGCGGAGGGCGCCGCCGCGGTGCTCGACCCGGCGCTGTACGGCGCGGCCAACCGGCCCCTGGTGGAGCGGGCCGGCTTCACCGTCGTCCTGGTCGCCCGCGGCCGGGCCGTCACCCCGGTCTACGGCGCCCTGGCGGACCGCTTCTGCCTGCTGGAGGCGGGCGCCATGGCGCAACTGCTGCGCCGGCGGGCCGCCGAGGGCGAGGTGGCGCTGTGCCCGATCGGCGACGTGCGCCCGGAGCCGCTGCACCGCGCGCTGCTGCTGGAGGACGGCCAGACGGTGCTGCACACCCTGGTGGGCGGCCGCGCGCCGGACGCCCCGGGCGGGGGGCGCGCGGACGGCGCGGCGTGGACGGCGCGGCTGAGGGCGGCGCTCGCCGAGCAACTGCCGCAGTACATGGTGCCGTGGCAGGTCCGCGAGATCGACGCGCTGCCGCTGTCCGCCAACGGGAAGGTGGACCGCAAGGCGCTGGCGGCGTCCGCCGACCGGCCCGCCGCCGACCCGGACCCCCTCCCGGTGGCCACCGCGGCCGCCCCGCCCGCGCCGGCGCCGGACCCGGTGCCCGCGCGCACCGCCGACGCGCTGGCGGCGATCTGGCGGGACCTGATGGACGGCGCCGACGTCGGCGCCGACACCAACGTCTTCGAGGCGGGGGCGAACTCGGTGCACCTGGTCCGGCTCCAGCGGCGGATCCACGACGACCTGGGCCGGCAGGTGGAGATGGTGGAGCTGTTCGAGCACCCCACGATCCGCCACCTGGCGGAGCTGCTGGACGGGCGGGCCGCGGCGGCCGGCGAGCGGGCCGCGCCCGCGTCCGCGGCCCCGGAGGCCCCCGCCCCGCAGGCCGGGCCCGCCGCGCCGGAGCCGGGCGGCCCCGCCGCCCCGGCCCCGCCGGGCCGCGGGCGGCACCACCAGCGGCGCCGGGCGGCGCGCCGGGCCGAGGAACCGGGGGGCGGGGCGCCCGCGCCGGGGCCGGGCGGCGCGGCCGGAGCGGCTGGGAACCGATGACGTACCGGCACACGGCCCCCGCCGCCGACCCCGCCGACCTCGCCGACCTCGCCGACCTGCCGGACGCCGTGGCGGTCACCGGCCTCGCCTGCCGGTTCCCCGGCGCGCCGGACGCGGGCGCCTTCCTGGCGAACCTGGTGGCGCGGCGGGAGTCCGTCACCTTCCGCGGCCGCGCGGAGCTGGCCGCCCTGGGCGTCCCGGAGGAGCGGCTGGCCGACCCGCGGTTCGTGGGCGCGGGCGGCGTCCTGGACGGGCTCGCCGAGTTCGACGCCGAGTACTTCGGCATCCCGCCGCGCGAGGCCGACCTGATGGACCCCCAGCACCGGCTGTTCCTCCAGTGCGCGGTCGCCGCGCTGGAGGACGCCGGGCAGCCGACGGCATCCGTGGAGGGGGGCGTCGGCGTCTACGCGGCGGCCGGGTTCAACTCCTACCTCACCCACCACCTGCTGCCGCACGCGGCGGAGCTGTCCGACCTGGCCGACGTCCAGTGGCTCGCCTCGGCGGACAAGGACTACCTGGCCACCCGGACCTCCTACCGGCTCGGCCTCACCGGCCCGAGCATGAGCGTGCAGAGCGCCTGCTCCTCCGGGCTCGTCGCGGTCCACCTGGCCGCTGAGGCGCTGCTCAGCGGCGAGTGCGGCGCCGCGCTCGCCGGCGCGGTGTCCGCGGGGGTCGGCCAGGGCCTGGGCTACGTCCACGCCGAGGGCGGGATCCTCTCGGCGGACGGGCACTGCCGGCCGTTCGACGCCGACGCGACCGGCACGGTGTTCGGCGCCGGGGTCGGCGTCGTCGTCCTCAAGCGCCTCGCCGACGCCGTGGCCGACGGCGACCTGGTCCGGGCGGTGATCCTCGGGTCCGCGGTCAACAACGACGGCAGCCGCAAGGTCGGTTTCACCGCGCCCGGCCTGGACGGCCAGGTGCGGGTCGTCCGGGCCGCCCAGGCCGTCGCGGGCGTCACCCCCGAGCAGGTGGGCTACGTCGAGGCGCACGGCACCGGCACCGCGCTCGGCGACCGGATCGAACTGACCGCGCTGGGCCGCGTCTTCGGTCCCCGCGGCGGGCCCCGGGTGCTCGGCGCGGTGAAGTCGAACATCGGCCACCTGGACACCTGCGCCGGCATGGCCGGGCTGATCAAGGCCGTGCTCTCGCTCCAGCACCGCACCCTGCTGCCGACCGCGCACTTCTCCCGCCCCGCCGCGGAGCTGGCCGGCAGCGGGTTCCGGGTGCTGACCGAGGCCGCGCCGTGGCCGGGCCCCGACGGCACCCGGGTCGCCGGGGTCAGCTCGTTCGGCATCGGCGGCACCAACGCCCATGTCGTCCTCGGCGACGCCCCGCCCCTCCCGGCCGCCGGCCCGCCCCCGGCGGACCCCGGCTGGGAGGTGCTGCCCGTGTCCGCCCGCTCCCCCGAGGCGCTGGACCGCGCCACCGCCCGCCTGGGCGCGGCGCTGACCGCCCCGGACGGGCCGCCTCTCGCCGACGCCGCGCACACCCTCCAGACCCGGCGCCGCGCCCACCCCTGGCGGCGCGCGGTCCCGGTCGCCCGGCACGGCGGCCCGCCGCGCCTGCCGGACCCGCCCGCCCCCGCCGTGCCCGCCGCCGCCACCGCGCCGCGGGTGGTGCTGCTCTTCCCCGGGCAGGGCGTCGGGCACCCGGGCGTGGCCGCGGAGCCGTACCGGGCGGAGCCGGCCTTCCGGCGGGCCCTGGACGACTGCCTGGACGCGCTGCGCCCGTGGACCGGGGCCCCGCTGCGGGAGCTGCTGCTCGACCCCGCCCACCCCGACCTGTTCGACCGCACCGACGTCGCCCAGCCGGCGCTGTTCGCCCTCGGGTACGCGCTCGCCGAGTGGTGGGCCGCGCTCGGGGTGCGGCCCGCCGCCCTGGTCGGGCACAGCGTCGGCGAGTGGACGGCGGCCTGCGTCGCCGGGGTGTTCCCGCTGGACGACGCCGCCCGCCTGGTCGCCGAGCGGGGCCGGCTGGCGGCCACCATGCCGGCGGGCGCCATGCTCGCCGTCCCGCTGCCGGAGGCGCGGGTGCGGGACCTCCTCGCCGTGGCCGGGCCCGCCGCGGGCGCGCCCGGCGGCGGGGTGGACCTCGCGGCGGTCAACGCCCCGGACCGCTGCGTCGTCGCGGGCCCGCCGGCCGCCGTGGCGGAGCTGCGCCGCCGACTGGCCGCGGAGGGCGTGCACGCCCGGCCCCTGGCCGTCCGGCACGCCTTCCACTCCGCCGCCGTGGACCCGCTGCTCGCCGAGTTCGGCGAGCTGGTCGCGAAGACGCCGGGCCGCGCCCCGTCGATCCCGCTCGTGTCCACCCTGACCGGCGAGCCGCTCACCCCGGCGCTGGCGGCCTCCGCCGAGCACTGGACGCGGCAGCAGCGCGCCACCGTGCGCTTCACCGACGCGCTCGCCGCCGTGCCGGCCACCGGGGCGCTGTTCCTGGAGACCGGCCCCGGCCGCTCCCTGTCCGGCTTCGTCCGCCGCACCCTGGGCGACCGGCCCGCACTGGCCGGCCTGGACGACGGGCGCGACGGCGCGACGGCGGGCGCGGGACGGCCGCCCGCGCGGCTGGCCGCGGTGGCCCGGCTGTGGGAGCTGGGGAGCCCGATCCGGTGGTCCGCGCTCGGCGAGCGGGCGGGCCGCCGCCACGTCCCCCTGCCCACGTACCCCTTCGAGCCGGCGCGGCACTGGTACGAGCCGCGCGGCGCCGGCACCGACCGCGCCCCGGCCGCCGGGCACCCGCCCGCCGCGGACTCCCCCGCGGGCCGCGCCGACGACGTCGACCGCCTGCTGCACGTGCTCGACTGGCGGCCGACCGCCCCACCCGATCCTTCCGGCCCGCTGCCGCGGACGGTCCTGCTGCTGGCCGACTCCGCGGGCCTCGGCGAGCGGGTCGCGCGGCGGCTGACCGCGGCGGGCTGCCTGGTGCGCACCGTGCGCCCCGCCGCGGCCGGACCGGCGGGCAGCGGCACGGCAGGCAGCGACACGGTGGACGGCGGCACGGTGGACGGCGGGCCGCGGCTCGACCCCGACGACCCGGCGGGGCCCGCCGACCTCGCCGCCGCGCTCGCCGCGAGCGGGACCGCGCCCGACGCGGTGGTGTGCTGCTGGCCCGTGGACGCCCCCGACCTGGACGCCGCCACCGCGGACGAGGCGGCCCGCCACGCGCTGCACGCGGTCACCGTGCCCGCGTTCCTGGCCCGCGCGCTCGGCGAGGCGTTCCCCAGCCGTCCGATCCGGATGCTGCTGGTCACCGACGCCGCCCACGGCGCCGGCGGACAGCGCCCGCGCGCCCCGCACACGGCCACCGCCCTGGGCGCCGTGCGCGGCGTCCCCCGGGAGCTGCCCGCGCTCGCCCTGCGCGCCCTGGACCTGGACTGCCCCGCGCGGGACGGCGCGGAGCTGGAGCGGGCCGCCGACGCGGTGGTGGCCGAGCTGCCGGGCCCCTGGCCGGGCGAACCGCTGGTCGCCGTGCGCGGCCGGGCCCGCCTCGTCCCCGTGCCCGGCCGGCCCGCCCTGGCACCGCCGGACGGCGGCCGGCCCCTCCCCGGCGGGACCTGGCTGATCACCGGCGGGCTCGGCGGCGTCGGCACGGCCGTCGCCGGCCTGCTCGCCGAGGAGGCGGGGGCCGAGGGGCGCACCCTGGTCCTGGTCACCCGGCGCCCCGTGCCCGAAGGACCGGCCTGGACCGTGCTCCGGCCCGACGGCGCGCCGCCGGGCGCCCCGCTCCCCGCGGACCTCGCCGCCCGGCTCGGCGCGCTCACCCGGCACGGTGCCGCGGTGTGCCTGGCGCAGGCCGACGTCACCGACGCGGACGCCATGGCCGCGGTGGTGTACCGGGCCAGGCGGCGGTTCGGCCCGGTCACCGGCGTGGTGCACGCGGCCGGGATCCCCGGCGGCGGGGTGCTCGCCCGGCGCACGGCGGACGACGTCGCCCGGGTGCTCGACCCCAAGGTGCGCGGCACGCTGGTGCTGCACCGGCTCACCGCGCGGGACCGGCCGCTGACCGTGTGGTGCTCGTCGGTGCTGAGCGTGTCCGGCGCCGCCGGCCGACTCGGCTACATCGGCGCCAACGCGTTCCTGGACAGCCTCGCGCACGCCACCGACCGGGCGGTGTCCGTCGGCTGGGACCGCTGGGCGCAGACGGGGATGGCGGTCCGGGCCGGGACCCGCGACCGGTCCGGCGCCGGCGAACCCCTGGACCACCCGCTGTTCGACGCCCGCGCCACCGGCGGCGACGGCGCGGTGGAGCTGCGGCTGCGCCGCGGCGAGCACACCGAGTGGCTGGCCGCGGAGCACCGCCTGGCCGGTGTGCCGGTGCTGCCCGGCACCGCCCTGCTCGCGCTCGCCACGGCCGCGCACGACCTGGTGCACGGTCCGGGCCCGGTCGAGTTGGACGCGGTCTTCGCCCACCCCCTCGCCCTGCCCGCGGACCACTGGCCGGACGTCACCGTGCGGCTGCTGCCCGACCCGGACGGGGGGCACCGCTGGGAGGTGCGGTCGTCGGCGTCCCCGGGGCGCCCGCACGGCCACGGCCGGATCGCGCCCCACCGGCCGGGCCCCGCCGCGCCGCCGGACCGGGCGGACACCGGGGAGCGCCGTCCCGCGGCGGTCCCGCCCGGCCCGGGAGCCGGGCCGCGGCCCCGCGCCGAGGCCGGGGTGGTGGCCACGGGACCGCGCTGGCAGTGCCTGACCGAGCTGCACGAGGCGGACCGCGAGGCGGTGCTGCGCCTGAGGCTGCCCGACCGCTTCCACGGCGACCTGGCCGCCCACGCCCTGCACCCGGCGCTGCTGGACGTCGCCACCGGCGCGGCGGCCCCCCGCACCGGCACCCACCTGCCCGTGGCCTACCGCCGCCTGGTCGTCCACCGCGAGCTGCCCGCCGAGGTCCGCGCCCATGTGGTGCGGCACCCGGACGGCGACCGCACCGGCACCGTCCTGGCGGACGTCACCCTCACCGGCCCCGACGGCGTGCCGGCCGTCCGTGTGGAGGGCTTCGTCCTGCGCCCGGCCCCGGACGGTGCCGCCGCGCCGGCCGCCGGCCCGGAGGAGGAGGGCCTGCGGACCGGCGAGGCCCTGGCCGCCCTGCGCCGCGTCCTGGCCAACCCGCACCTGCCGCACGTCCTGGTCACCCCCAGGGGCGCGGCGCCGCCCGCCGAGCCGCGGCCCGCCGCTCCCCCGCCGGGGCGGCGGGGAAGCGGCCCGGGGCCCGTGCCCGAGCCGCCCGGGGACGCGCTGGAGCGGCGGATCGCCGACGTGTGCGGCGCGCTGCTCGGCCTGCCCGCGGTCGCCGCCGACGACAACGTGGTGGAGCTCGGCGCGGACTCCCTGCTCGTGGTGCAGATCAGCGCCGAGCTCCAGCGCGCCGGGCTGCCCGTGTCGCCCGGCGACGTCTTCGCCCACCCGACCGCCGCCCGCCTGGCCGCGCACCTGCGGGCCGGGCGGGGCTCCGGCACGGACCTGCCGGACACGGCCGCGGACCCCGCCCCGGGCGGTACCGCGCGGCCGGCCGGGCCGGGCGCCTTCCCCGACGCCGACCTCGACGCGGCGGACCTGGCGCAGGTGCTCTCCGTGTTCCGACCCGGAAAGGACAGCCGATGACGGACGTCGAGGACACCCGTCCGCTCCCCCAGGCCCCGGCGCGGCCGCCCCTCCCCGGCGGCACCGCGCCCGACCCGCTCCCCGGCCCCGCCGCGCCCGCGCCCGGCGAGCCGTTCCCGCTGGCCTGGGCCCAGCACGGGGCGTGGTGGGCCCAGCAGCGGGCGGAGCCGCCCGCGTGGCTGGTGCTGTCGGTGCGGCTGCCGGTGCCCGAGGGGGCCTCGGTCGCGGACGTGTCCCGCGCCCTGGCGATCGTGCGGGACCGGCACGAGATCCTGCGGACGACCTTCCCCGTGGACGAGCACGGCGACCCGGTGCAGGTCGTCCACCCCGGCGGGCACCTGCCGGTGGCGTCGGCCGACAGCGAGCCCGCGGCATGGCGGAAGATCACCCGGACCGGCTTCGACCCGGAGCGCGAACCCCCGATCCGGGCGGCGCTGCACATGGCGGAGGGCCGCCCGGCGCACCTGTGCGTGCTGCTGCACCACCTGGCCGTGGACGAGTACGGCAAGGCGGCGTTCGCCCGGGAGCTGGAAGCCGTCCTGGACGGGGTGGCGCGGGGAGCGCCGGCCGGGCTCGGCCCGGTGGCGCACACCCCTCGGGAGCAGGTGCGCAGCGAGCTGTCCGCGGACGGCCGCCGCCGCGACGAGGCGGCGCTCGACCACTGGCGCGCGATCCACCTGCGGCAGTTGCACGACCTGCCCCCGCGCGGGCCCGGCGACGACCGCGGGGAGCGCTGCTCCCTGACCATGCGGTCGGCCGACCTGCCGCGCCTGTGCCGGGACATCGCCCGGCGCGAGCGCTGCCTGCCCGCCGCCGTGCTGATCGCGGCCCTGGCCGTCGGCTTCGCCAACCGGCACGGACGCGACCGCGCCCTGCTGAGCATGCTGGTGGCCAACCGCTCCGCCCCGGACCGGCTGGACGCGGTGTGCACCTGGGTGCAGCAGGGCTGGCTGCTGGTCGAGGTCGGCGCGGACCGCCCGTTCCGCGACGTGGTGCGCGAGGCCGCCGATGCCCTGCGCCGGTGCCTGCGCCACGGCCGGTACGACGTCGGCGCGTTCTACATGTGGAAGCTGGCCCGGGGCGCCACCGACGCCGTGTACGACGTGCCGCTGCTGAACTTCATCACCGCGGCGGACGGGCACGACGGGGACTGCGGCCCCGGCGCCGACGTGGTGCACCGCCGGGTGGAGCGGGGCCGCGGCGCCAACGACATCAGGGTCGTCACCCACCCCTGCCACATGACGGTGCACCTCACCGCGAACGACGACCTGCTGACCGCCGCGGAGGGCGAGGAGCTGCTGCGCGGGCTGCCCGTGCTCCTGCGGCAGGCCGCCGAGGACCGGGACGTGCCGAGGACCCGGCTGGCGGGCGTCCCCCCGCGGTGGGTGCCGGGCCCTGGATGGGCCGACGTGGACGGCCGCTGGACGCACCTGCCGGACCTGGAGGGCGCGCTCGGGCGGTGCCCCGGGGTGCGTGCGGCGCGCGTCTTCCACGGGGACTGGCGCGGCCGGGGAGCCGAGCTGCTGGCGTGCGTGGCGGCCGATCCCGGCGTGACCCCGGCCGCCCTGCGGTACGCCCTGCGCACGCGCCGCGGGGCCGCCCGCCTGGCGCCGCCGCACTGGTACGTGGTCCGCGGCGCCCCACCCGGCGACCCCTCGTGCCCCGCCGGCTGGCTGGCCGCGGGCGTCCGCGCCCAGGGAGCCGGCGACGAGCCGCACCCGGCGGATCCGCGGGACGCCGCCGAGCGCGCCCTGCTGGAGGCGTTCGCCGCCCTCCACCCGGCCGGCGCCCGTGACCTGACCAGGAGCTACGCCGAGGCTGGCGGCCGGTATCTGCGGATCCCCGCCCTGGTCCGGCGCCTGGCCCGGGAGGGCTACCGCGGGCCGGCCCCGGAGGACTTCGTGACGACGGCGCCGCTGCGGGAGCTGGCGCGCGGGATGGAGCGCCGATGAGCGGACCGGACACGCCCGCCGTGCGGCTGCGCGGCGTGGTGAAGCGCTTCGCCGGCACCACCGCGGTGGACGGGCTGGACCTGGACGTGCCGCGGGGGGCGTTCTTCGGCCTGCTCGGGCCCAACGGCGCGGGCAAGTCCACCACCATGCGGATGCTCACCGGGCAGTGCCGCCCGGACGCGGGCACCGTCGAGGTGCTCGGCCACCCGATGCCCGGCGCCTCCCGCCGGGTGCGGGCCCTGACCGGCGTCGTCCCCCAGCACGACGACACCGACCCCGAGCTGACCGTGCGGCAGAACCTGAAGGTCTTCGCCGGGCTGACCGGGCTGCCCCGCGACCGGCGCGCCGCCGCCGTGGACCGGGCCCTGGCCGCCGTCCGCCTCGGGGCCCGCGCGGACAGCCGGGCCGGCGGGCTCTCCGGCGGCATGCGCCGGCGGCTGCTGCTGGCCCGCGGCATGCTCGGCGGCCCCCGGCTGCTGCTGCTCGACGAGCCCACCGTCGGGCTGGACCCGCAGATCCGCCAGGACCTGTGGGACGTCATCGGCGCCCTGCGGGCCGGCGGGACCACCGTGGTGATGTCCACCCACTACATCGAGGAGGCCGAACGCCTCGCCGACGACGTGGCCGTCGTCTTCTGCGGGCGGACCGTCGCCCGGGGCACCCCCGCCGAACTGCTCCGGGCCCACGCGGGCGAGCAGGCGTTCGAGTACGGCGGCGGGGCGGGGCGCCGGGCCGAGGTGGAGGAGCTGGCGGCGCGCGCCGGACTGCCGGGCCGCCGCACCGGGGTCTCGTTCTCGGTGCTGCGGGCCGAGACCATGCCCGCCGGGCTGCGCGACCGCCTCGGCCCGCCCGACGTCGCCCGCCGCACCACCCTCGAGGACGTGTTCGTGGTCCTCACCGGCGAGCTGTTCACCTGACGCGCCGAAGGACGTGGACGATGACCCGACCCATGGACGCCGCCGCGCCCCGGCACGGCACGGCGCCGCCCGCCCGCCCCGGCACCGGGGACCGGCCCCGGGACCCCGGGGAGCCGCCCGCCGCCCTGTGGCCGGTGGTGCGCGCCGTCTGGACGCGCGAGCTGCTGCTGTTCCGGCGGTACTGGCTCGCCGTCACCTTCGGCTCCCTGGTGGAGCCGCTGGTCTACATGGCCGGTTTCGGCCTCGGCTTCGGCACTCTGGTCGACTCGGTGCAGGGCCACCCCTACCCGCAGTTCGTCGGGCTCGGCATGGTGGTCACCTCGGTGCTGTTCGCCTCCGTGTTCACCGGCATGTTCGAGACCTTCAACCGGCGGCGCCACCAGCGGGTGTACGACGCGATCCTCAGCCAGCCGGTGGACGTGTGGGAGCTGGTGACCGCCGAGGCGAGCTGGATCGCGGTGAAGTCCTCGGTGTACGCGTGCGCGCCGCTGGCCGTCACGCTGGCCGTCGGACTGCCGCCGACCCCCGGGCTCCTGCTGGTCCCCGTGATCGCGCTGCTGGCCGGGGCCGGGTTCGCGTTGATCGGGATGTGGGTCTCCTGCCTGGTGCCGGGCATGGACTGGCTCCGCCTGGTCGTGTCCGGGGTGCTGACCCCGCTGGTGATGGCCGCCGGGGTCTTCTTCCCCGTGGACGACCTGCCCGGCTGGGCCCGGGCCGGCGCCGCCGCCAACCCCGTCTACCACTGCACCGAACTGGTGCGGCACAGCGCCTTCGGCGCGCTGGACGCCACCGACCTGTTCCACGCGGCCGCGCTGGCCGCCTTCACGGCCCTGTCCTGGCACCTGGCCGTCCGCGCCATGCGACGCGGGCTCATCGACTGAAAGCGAGCACACCCAGCCCATGACACGTCTTCTCCGCAGGCTCCGCACCCGGCTCCGCGGCCGGCCCGGCACCCCCGCGCGCCGCAAGGCCGCCACCCTGGCGGTGGCCGGCCTCGCGCTGGGCGGACTCGTCGTCCCGGCGTCCGCCGCCCCGGCGCGGCCGCACGTGCGCAGCGTCATCCAGTACACGGAGTACGGCGTCCCGCACATCACGGCGTCGAACTTCGAGGACCTCGGCTACGGGTACGGCTACGCCGCCGCCCGGGACAACCTGTGCGTGCTCGCCGAGACCTATCTGACGGTCGACGCCCAGCGATCCCGGTACCTCGGCGCCGACGCGCCCGCCGGCCGGGGGCTCGGCGTGGCGCGCGACAGCCTCACCAGCGACCTGTACTTCCAGCGCGTCAAGGACAGCGGCGTGGTGGAGCGCCTGGCCCGGCAGGCGCCCCCGACCGGCCCCCGGCCGGAGGTCACCCGACTGGTCCGCGGCTACGCCGACGGGTACAACCGCTATCTGCGCGAGACCGGGGTCGACCGGATCGGCGATCCCGCGTGCCGCGGCAAGGCGTGGGTGCGGCCCATCACCGAGCTGGACGTCTTCCGCCATCTGCACGCGACGAGCACGGTCGCCGGCAGCGGCCTGATGATGGACGGGATCGTCGGCGCCCGGCCGCCGGCGTCCACCACGGCCCCCCGGTCGGCGGCGGACCGGGACGCGGCGGCCCGCATCGCCGCGGCCGTGCGGGGCTCGAACGGCGGGACCGGGCTCGGCAGCAACGCCATCGGCGTCGGCGCCGAGGGCACCACGTCCTCCCGGAGCGTGCTGCTCGGCAACCCCCACTTCCACTGGCAGGGGCCCCTGCGCTTCTGGCAGAGCCACCTGACGGTCCCCGGCCGGATGAACGTCTCCGGCGCCGGCCTGCTCGGCCTGCCCATGGTCCTCATCGGGCACAACGAGGACGTGGCCTGGAGCCACACCATCTCCACCGCCGCCACCTTCGGGCTGTACGAGGTGCCCCTGGTGCCGGGCTCACCCACCACGTACCTGGTGGACGGCGAGCCGGAGGCCATGACCGCCCATCCGGTGAGCGTGGCCGTCCGCCGCGACGACGGAACGATCGGCACCGTGCGGCGGACCCTGTGGTCCACCCGGTACGGCCCGGTGGTCGGCTCCGGGCCCGGCGGCACCCCGCTGCCCTGGGGCGCCACCGCGTACGCCCTGCGCGACGCCAACGCCACCAATCTGCGGGCGCTGAACACCTGGCTCGACATGGCCCGGGCCGAGAGCACCGACGACGTCGCCGAGGCCGCGGCGCGGGCCCAGGGCCTGCCGTGGGTGAACACCGTGGCCACCGACCGCCGGGGCCGGGCCCTGTACGCCGACATCCAGGTGGTGCCCCATGTCACCGACGAGCTGGCCGCCCGGTGCAGCACCCCCCTGGGCTCCCACCTCTTCGCGCTCAGCGGCGTGTCCGTGCTGGACGGCGGCCGCGGCGAGTGCGCCTGGGGGACCGACCGCGACGCCGTCGAGCCCGGGCTGTTCGGCCCCGGCCGCATGCCCCGGCTGAGCCGCGCCGACTATGTGCTCAACGCCAACGACAGCCCCTGGCTGACCAACCCGCGGGCGCCGCTGACGGACTACCCCCGCGGCCTCGGCGACGTCGGCACCCCGCGCACGGCCCGCACCCAGGAGGCCCTGGTCTCCGTGCAGCGCAGGCTCGCCGGCACCGACGGCCTGCCCGGCCGGGGGTTCTCGGGCGCGACCATGCGGCGCACGCTGTTCGACGACCACAGCAGGGTCGCCGAGCTGGCCGCCGCGGACACGGCCGCGATGTGCGCGGAGCTGTCCGCGGACGGCGCCCCGTCCGGCACCGGACCCGTGGACGTCTCCCGGGGCTGCGCGGCGCTGGCCGCCTGGGACGGCCGCTACGACCTGGACAGCCGCGGCTCCCTGCTGTTCGCCCGCTTCGCCCAGCGGCTCGCGCGGATACCCGGCGGCCCGTGGCGCACGCCGTTCGACCCCCGGGACCCCGTCCGCACCCCGAACACCCTGGCGGTGGAGCGCCCGGAGGTGCGGCAGGCGTTCGGGGACGCCGCCGCCGAGCTGACCGCCGCCGGCATCCCCCTGGACGCCCCGCTGGCCGACCACCAGACGGTGACCAGGAACGACCGGCGGATCCCGGTGCACGGCGCCCCGCACGAACTCGGCGTGCTCAACGTGCTCTCCCCGGTCTGGGACCCGGCCCGGGGCAACACCGAGGTCGTCGAGGGGTCCAGCTTCATCCAGGTGGTCGAGTTCCCCGCCCGGGGTGCCCCCCGGACCTCCACCCTGCTGACCTACTCCCAGTCGAGCGACCCCACCTCCCCGCACCACGCCGACCAGACCAGGCTGTTCTCCCAGGGCACCTGGGTCTCCGAGCGGTTCACCGAGCGGGACATCCTCGCCTCGCCGTCGCTCCGCACCCGGATCCTGCGCTGACCCCCCGGGGCCCGGCCGCCACCCCGGTGGGGTGGCGGCCGGGCCCCGGGCGTCTCACGTGTCGGAGTCCGTCTGCCCGCGTCCGTTGCGCCGTTGCGCCGTTGCGCCGGCGGTGGGCGTGCCCGTGCCCGGCCCGGTTCGTTGGACCCGGGGTGGACATCCCCGCCCTGGCCCGCGTCACCGTCGTGCCCCTTCTCGTCGCGGTGGCCGCCGTGCCGTACCCGCCCCTCCAGCGATGCGGCAACGAGATCGTCGTCATCGGGATCAGCACCCCGATCCTCTCCCCGCGGATCGCCGGGTGCCTGGACGCACCGCCCACCGGCCGGGCGGCAGCCGGCTGACCCCGCGGGCCCTGACGTGGCGGCGGGCGCGCGGCGCCGTCCGGCCGGGTAACGGAAGGATCGGATCCTCCCCGTACCCGCGCCCAATCCTGGTTGCGGACGACTCCCGCCCGGGAGCATTGTCACACCATGGTCGAACTGATTTCCCTGAAGCCCGATGACTGGCCGGTGTGGCGCGAGCTACGGCTGGCCGCGCTCGCCGAGGCGCCGTATGCCTTCGGCTCGACTTCGGCGCAGTGGCAGGGGCCGGGCGACCGGGAGGAACGCTGGAGAGACCGCTTGGGAATTCCCGGGTCCCGCAATGTCGTCGCGGTCCGCGCGAGCGGGCCGGTCGGGATGGTCAGCGGCGTACCGGCCGAGCGGCCGGAAACCGTGGAGTTGATCTCGATGTGGGTCAGCCCCACGGCTCGAGGTCAGGGGGTGGGAGACCTTTTGATCGGAGAAATCGCGCGGTGGGCCGTAGAGAGGAATGCGAGAACCTTGCGGTTGTCGGTGATGCCGGACAATCGCGCGGCTGTCGCGCTCTATGAACGTCACGGCTTCAAGGACACCGGGGAGCCGGGCGGCCTGCTGCCGGACGGTGTGCGCAGGGAATTGGTCATGGCGAAGGCGCTCGCTCCCGGGTGAGGGGCTGTCGACAGGTCTCGGACATGGCCCGCCCCCTGCACCGCGCCGCCTTCCCGCCGCCCGCATCGCTGACGGTCCCCAGACCCCAGCGGCGGGGGCCGGGAGTGCTCCCGGCCCCCGCTCGGCGCGCTGTGCTGTCGCGGGGGTCGCTAGGGCAGGGTCCACTTCTGGTTGGGCCCGGTGTGGCAGGTCCACAGGTGGACCGGGGTTCCGTCGTTCCAGGTGCCGCCGGACGCGTCGAGGCACTTGCCGGACTGCGGGTTGCGGACGGTCCCGTCGGGTTGGGGCGCCCACTTCTGCGCGCCGGAACCGTTGCAGGTCCACAACTGGATCCTGGTCCCGTCGGCGCTGCCTCCGCCGGAGACGTCGAGGCACTTGCCCAGGGCCGCGAGGGTGCCGTTGGTGCCGACGGTCCAGTTCTGGGCGCCGGTGCCGTTGCAGCTCCACAACTGGATCTTCGTCCCGTCGGCGCTCCGGCCGCCGTCCACGTCTAGGCACTTGCCGTTGACGCCCTTCACCGCACCCGAGCGGGGACCGGGCGCGGAGCCCGATTCCTTGATCCGGATGTTGCGGAAGGCCACGTCGTCGCCGTCACCGTGGTTCTGGATGCCGATGTGCCCCTGTGCGAGGCTGCGCGCCGGGTCGGTGTTGGTGAAGTCGTTGATCCTCCGGCCGTTGAGGAAGACCTCCAGGCGCTCGCCCGTGACGCGGATCTCGTAGGTGTTCCACTCACCCGGCGGGTTGAGCGCGGCGTCGCGGACGGCGATGTCGGCGGACCTGTACCCGTAGACGGCTCCGGTGGTGCGCTCGGGCGCGTCCGTGGCGTCGATCTGGATCTCGTAGCCGTTGTCGACCGCCGACCACGGGTCGTCGGAGGCCGGGAAGCCCACGAAGACACCGGAGTTGTCGTCGCCGGACAACCTCCAGTCGAGCTTGAGGGAGTAGTCCCCGGTGAACTCCTTGGCCGAGTACCAGAGCATGCCCATCCCCCCGTGCGAGGTGAGGGTGCCGTCGGCGAGGGTGAACCCGCCCGGGCCCGCCTGCTTCCAGCCGGTCGTGCCGGAGCCGTCGAAGAGCGGCCGGTAGCCCGTCTCGGGCCGGCAGTCGGCTTCGGTCATGCCCGCGGCCCACCGGATGCCGCCCAGCAGGTGCCTGCGGAAGGCCGGCTCGCCGTACGACTCGTCGGTGTGGCCGCCGCCGGTGTAGAAGGCGCGGCCGCCCTGGTAGTCCTTGCACCAACTGATCGGGTGGTCCCCGGACATGGAGCCCCCGCTGTAGCTGGACTCGTCGAGCGAGGCCAGGACGTGGGCCGTGGTGCGGGGGTTGGTGCGGTAGTTGTACCACTCGTCGGTGCGCTGCCAGGCGCCGCCCAGGTGGGCGGTGGCGTCGTGCGCGCGGTCCTCCACCTCGACGGTGGCGGGCTGGATGGCGGGATGCGAGTGGAACAGGGCCCCGGCCAGTCCCTCGTAGAAGGCCCAGTCGTACTCGGTGTCCGCCGCGGCGTGGATGCCGACGTAGCCCCCGCCGCCCTTGATGTACTGCTCGAAGGCGGTCTGCTGGGTGCCGTTCAGCACGTCCCCGGTGGTGGAGAGGAAGACGACGGCCCGGTACTGGGCGAGGTTGCCGCCGGTGAAGGCCGCCGCGTCCTCGGTGGCGTCCACTGTGAAGTTGTTGGCCGCGCCGAGACCACGCAGTGCGGCGATGCCGTCGTCGATGGACGAGTGCCGGAAGCCGGCCGTCTTGGAGAAGACGAGGATCTTGTAGGCGGGGTCCGCGGCCACCGCCGCCGGCGCCCGCCGAGCCGATCCGGGGTCGGTGGGCTGGTCGGCGGGCTGGGCGGTCGCCTGCGGCGCCGCGGCCAGCACGGCCGCGGCGAGCAGCAGCAGGCCCGCTCGGAATCGGTTGCGCATGCGCGTTTCACCTCCTCTTTCGCTCACGGCAGGGTCCATTTCTGGTTGGATCCGGTGTGGCAGGTCCACAGGTGGACCTGGGTTCCGTCGTTCCAGGTGCCGCCGGACGCGTCGAGGCACTTGCCGGACTGCGGGTTGCGGACGGTGCCGTCGGGTTGGGGTGCCCACTTCTGCGCGCCGGAACCGTTGCAGGTCCAGAGCTGGACCACCGTGCCGTCGGCGCTGCCTCCGCCGGAGACGTCGAGGCACTTGCCCAGGGCCGTGAAGGTGCCGGTGGTGCCGGCGGCGCCGACGGTCCAGTTCTGGGCGCCGCTGCCGTTGCAGGTCCACAACTGGATCTTCGTCCCGTCGGCGTTCTGGCCGCCGTTCACGTCGAGGCACTTGTCGTTGACGCCTTTCACCGCGCCCGAGCGTGCCGAGGTGGCGAAGGAGAACTCGTCGACGTCGAACAGGGACCCGGCCCCGCCCTTGAACACCAGGTACAGCGTGGTCGTGCCGGCGGGCTGGCCGGCGAGGGATCCGGTGACCTCCTGGAAGGTCTCCCAGCCGCCGGTCACCGGCACCGCGACGGAGCCCAGCAGGGTGCCGGTGGCCGATCCGGCGCGCACCTCGATCGTGCCTCCCGTGCCCGCGGAGGAGACGCGGGCGGTGAACCCGGTCGCGTTGTCCAACGCGTACGGTGCGAACGAGATCCAGTCGCCGGATTCGATGTGCCCCACGGTCCTGCCGCCGTGCGCCGGGGCGTGGCTGACGACCTGGACACCGGACGCGTTGCCGTAGTGCTCGGCCTGCCGGTGACTGGGCTGGGTGATGTGCTGGTCGCGGGTGGTCAGCGCGGGCTGCCCGTTCGCTCCCTTGTCGGTGTACTCGGCGTCGACCACCCCGAAGACGTTGGCGTTGGGGTCGTGCTCACCGTCGGCGAGGGTGTACAGGGTCCCGGTGCAGCCGGTGGCCGAGGTCTGCGGGTGGCCGTGGCTGTCGTGGCCGATGATGAAGCTGACCTTGACCGCGGAGCAGTCGATCGTGCCGTCCTCGGGGTCGGTGACCGTCACCTTGAAGGGGATCGCCGCGCCGAAGTCGTGGATACGGCCGTCCACGGGCAGGTCGAGCCGCACCGTCGGAGCTGTGTTGCCCACCGTGATCAGCACGGACGCCGTGGCCGACTTGCCGGTCGAGTCGGTCACCGTCAGGGTCGCCGTGTACTGGCCGTTGGCCTGGTAGGTGTGCGTGGGGTTGGCGGCTGTGGAGGTCGCGCCGTCGCCGAACCGCCATGAGTGGCCGAGGCTGTCGCCGTCCGGGTCGGAGCTGCCCGCCGAGGAGAACGACACGGTCAGCGGCGCCCTGCCGGACGTCACGTCCGCCCTGGCCTGGGCCATGGGCGCGCGGCCTCCGGTCACGTGCTCGATCCGGTACAGCGCGGAGTTCTGGTCGCCGTTGAAGTACCCGGTGCCGTAGTCCAGGACGTACAGGGCGCCGTCCGGTCCGAACGCCATGTCCATCACCTGCGTGCCGCTCCACGGGAAGGCGTTGATGGACTGGACCGTTCCGTCGCCACCGGACTCGATGCGCTTGATCCAGCGGCGGCCGAACTCACCGGCGAAGAAGTCCCCGTCGTACTCCTGCGGGAACTTCACCTCCGAGGTCGAGGAGGCGTCGTACCGGTACACCGGGCCCGCCATGGGGGATTCGGAGCCGCTGCCGAACTGCGGAACCGAACCGCCGCTGTACGGGATCCACGCGGGCTGGGCGGGCGGCAGCTCGGTGAGGCCGGTGTTGTTCGGCGAGGTGTTCCTCGGGGCGGCGCAGTCGAACGCGGCACCGGACCTGCCGGTGGCGAAGTCGTAGTCCACGTAGGCGTCGTTCCTGCCGGTGCAGTAGGGCCAGCCGTGGTTGCCGGCCTTGGTGATCCGGGCGAACTCGACCTGCCCCTCGGGGCCGCGCGCCGGGTTGGCGGTGCCGGAGTCGGGGCCGTAGTCACCCAGGTGGACGATGCCGGTGGCCTTGTCGACGCTCATCCGGAAGGGGTTGCGGAAACCCATCGCGTAGATCTCCGGCCGGGTCCTCGCCGTGCCGGGCGGGAACAGGTTGCCGCTGGGGATCGTGTACGAGCCGTCGGCGTTCACCTTGATGCGCAGGACCTTGCCGCGCAGGTCGTTGGTGTTGCCGGCGGAGCGCTGGGCGTCGTAGGCGGGGTTGCGTGCGGCGCGTTCGTCGATCGGGGTGAAGCCGTCCGAGGCGAACGGGTTGGTGTCGTCGCCGGTGGACAGGTACAGGTTGCCCTGCGCGTCGAAGTCGATGTCACCGCCGACGTGGCAGCAGATGCCCCGGGACGCCGGCACGTCCAGGATCCGCTTCTCGCTGGCCAGGTCGAGGGTGCCGTCGGTCCTGAGCACGAAGCGGGACAGCCGGTTGACGCCGTCGAAGGGCGCGAAGTTCGCGGCCGAACCCTCCGAGGGGGCGTCGCCGCCCGGAGTGGCGAGCTTGGGCGCGTAGTACAGGTAGACGTGCCGGTTGGTCGCGAAGCCCGGGTCCGCCGCGATCCCCTGTAGTCCCTCCTCGTCGTGCGTGTAGACGTCGAGCTTGCCGGCCACCTTGGTGGTGCCTGCGGCGTCGGTGCGGCGGACGGTGCCGTCCCGCGAGGTGTGCAGCACCGAACGGTCCGGCAGTACCGCGAGCGTCATGGGCTCGCCGGTCTCGGCCACTCCCTTGGCCAGCGTGACCTGCTGGAACTCCGGAGCGGCGGCCGCGTCGGGAGCGGCTGTCACCGGTGTGGCGGGCAGAACGACACCGACGGCGCAGGCGACCGCCGGTACGAGCCATCGAAGGAGTCTTCGTCTGAACGGTCTTGTGCGCACAGATGTCTCCCGCGGGTGAGGAATGGTGGCAGGCCGGAGTGGACCTGCGAGGGAGTACGGGCGCGCGCCGTCGCGCCGTCGAGAACCGGTCGTGCGATCCGGCCGGCTCGTTGTAGCGAAGTTAGCGGCCTTCGTCGGGGCGCGTAACCCCTTTTGCACAAGATCGCTAGACTTCTTCCCGACCGGGGACAAAGAGGGGAACGGGCGCCGCCCGCCCGGACCGACCGCCGGCCGGACGCCGCGGTCCCTCACCGGGCTTCGCCCGCACCGCCTCGGCGAACGTCAGCCCGCGACCCGCGCGAGCTTCCGGTCCCGGGGCGCGCCCGGCGATGCCTGGGGCGTGCCGGGGAGCCGGACCGTGACGAGGAGGCCCCCGGTGGGGCGGGGAGTGAGGTCGAGGGTTCCGTCGTGCGCCCGGACGATGCTGTGCACGATGGCCAGCCCGAGGCCGACGCCGGCGTGCTCGTCGGTGCGTACGCGTTCCGTTCCGCGCTGGAAGGGTTCGGTGAGGGTCGGCAGCAGCGCCGGTGGCAGCGGATGGCCCGTGTTCTCGATCCGCAGCACGCTCACGTCGTGCCGCGCCTCGGTGTGGACCGTCACGGTGCCGCCGGCGGGGAGGTTGTGCACGATGGCGTTCTGGACGAGGTTGGTCACCATCCGCAGCAGCAGCGCCGCGGAGCCGGCGGTCCATGTCCTCTCGCCGGTGACCTCGAGCGTGATCCCGCGCTTCTCGGCGAAGGGCAGCAGCGTCTCGGCGGCCTCCTCGGCGAGCAGGGAGAGGTCGACGGGCTCGCGGACGAAGCTCCTGCGGTCGGCGCGGCTGAGCAGCAGGAGGGCCTCGATGAGGTCGATCGCCCGCTTGTTGACCGTGTGCAGGCGCTCGAGGACTTCGCCCTGGTCCCGTGCGGGGTCGTTGCGGGCGGTGTCGATGAGTGTCTTGGAGATCGCCAGCGGGGTGCGCAGCTCGTGGGAGGCGTTCGCGGCGAACCGCTGCTGTTCGGCGACATGGGATTCGAGTTGTTCGAGCATGGCGTCGAACACGTCGGCGAGTTGGCGGAACTCGTCCTTCGGGCCCGTCATGCGGATCCGGTGGGACAGCGATCCGTGCGCGGCCGTCCGCGCCGCGTTCGCGATCAGGGTGAGTGGTGCCAGCATCCGGCCGGCGAGGATCCATCCTCCCAGGAGGCCGAACACCAGGAGGAAGGCCAGCGCCGCGGCCGTGGCGGGAGCGACGCCGCGCAGGAGTTCGGAGCGGTCGGGCCCGAGGAAGAGCACGTCGCCTTTGTATTCCCCCGGGGGCGGTGGTTCGTGGTTCGGTATCCAGCGAAGGGCGAACACCCAGACCACGGCCACCAGGAGAGCGCCGGTGAGGAAGAGGAATCCCGCGTAGCTGAGGGTGAGCTTCAGTCGGGCGCTGAGCCTCGAGCGTCTGTTCAGCTGTCCGGTCATGAGTGCTGTCCGGGTGAGCGGTGTCCATGCCGGCGGCGATTCGGTGGCCGGCGCCGGGCACCGTGGGGATGAGCCGTGGTTGGCCGAGTCGTTCGCGTGGCGGCATCGCCTCCGGCCGGGGGCCCGTCGGGGCAGGGTTCGTCCTCCACGATCAGCACGCACATACCCGCACTCTAAGCAGCGCGGCATATCGCCGGCATATGCAAACCAAGCCGGCCGGGAGGCGCCGGAGGAGCAGCGCATCGCGAAACATGAACCATCACTCATATGATTATGGGTATCATTATCGTCCAAGGTTGCGGGGCGCGGTACGCAGCGAGCACTGACGGAGGTGAGCCGCAGTGGGCGGCCGGATGACGCCGCAGCGCAGAGCGGTCATGGGTGTGCTCGCGGGCTGCCAGGACTTCGTGTCCGCCCAGGAGCTGCACGCCCTGCTGGTGGAGCGCGCCCACTCGATCGGACTGACCACCGTCTACCGGGCCCTGCACGGGCTGGAGGCGGACGGCGGTGTGGACGTCGTGCGGGACGAGGCGGGCGGACGGCTCTACCGGCTGCGGCCCGCCGACGGGCACCGCCACTACCTGATCTGCCGCTGCTGCGGCCGCAGCCGGCCGGTGGACGCCGAGGCCGTCGAGCAGTGGGCCGGACGGATCGCCGCCGACACCGGGTACGCCGCGGTGGAGCACACCGTCGAACTCACCGGCCTGTGCACCGACTGCCACACCGCGGGCGACCCGCACCCCTTGCCCCCCGCCCCCCGACCAGAAATCACCGGAGCCCGCATTGACCACCGCAGCGGAACCCCGTGACGAACGAGTTCCCGTCACCGTTCTGACCGGCTTCCTCGGCTCGGGCAAGACGCCCCTCCTCAAAGGCATCCTCACCGAGACCGAGCACCAGCACGACACCACCGTCACCTCGGTCGGCATCGAACTGGACGGCGAGCTCGACGAGGACCGCCTCAACGCCTGGCTCGGCGAGCTGCTGCGCAAGGGCATCCTCGCCGTCACGGGCGACCTACGGCAGTACGTCTTCCAGGGCGTGCACATGCTGCTGGACGGCACCTCCGGGCGGGAGTGGCGGGGCGGCGAGGAACGGCGCAGCCGGCTCGTCCTCATCGGCCGCAACCTCGACCGGGAGGCCCTGGAGCGCGGGTTCGCGGCGTGCCTGGCCACGGCGGGGGCGGCCGCCTGAGCACGACAGTCGCCTCCGCCCTCGCCGTCGCCTGGGAGACCGGCCTCGACGACGCGCCCGTCGCGCTCGGCGCCCGCGGCGGCCTGGTGGCCGTGGCGGGCGCCGAGGGGGCGGTCCGGGTCCTGGACGAGCGGGGCGCCTTCGAGCTGCCCGCCGGGACGCTGCGCGTCGTGTTCGCCCCGGACGCGAGGAGCCTGGCGGTCACCGGCCCGATGGGGTACGCGCTGTGGCGGCGCGCCGACGGGCGGGCGATCGTGCGGGAGTTCGGAGGCTAGTCCGCGGCCGCCGCGTGGGCGGACCACGAGCGCCTCGCCGTGGCGTCCGGCCGCCGCGTCCCCGTCCTCGACGGGGAGGGCGGGGAGTTGTGGCGCACGGAGCCCGCCGCTTCGACCGTCACCGATGTCGCCTGGATGCGGCGGGACAGGCGGCTCGCGGTGGCCGCGTACGGGTCCGTGCGCTGCCACGAGCGGCACAGGCCGAAGCCGGTGGCGACGTATCGTTACGTCGGTTCACACCTCGCGCTCGCCGTCGCGCCCACCGGCCGGTGGACATGCAGCGGCAACCAGGACGCCTCGATCCACATCTGGCGCACCCGGGACGGCGGGGAGCTGACCATGTCCGGCTACCTGGAGAAGGTGTCCCGGCTCGCCTTCGACGACACCGGGGTGTGGCCGGCCGCCGACGGGGCGCCCGACGTGACGGTGTGGGACTTCTCCGGCAAAGGGCCGGCGGGGACGGAGCCGCGCTCCCTGCGCTGCCACGAATCGGTCACGGCCCTGGCCTGGCGGCCGGGCGCCGGTGGGCACCCGGCCGGCGGCGGTGCCGACGGCACGGTGGCGCTGTGGCACGCCACGGCGGACCGGCCCGGGCAGTGGCTGCGTCCGGCCCGCGCCCTGGACGGCGGGGGGCTGGAGGCCGCGGCGCCGGCCTGGGCCGGACCGCACCTGCTCTTCACCGCCCACCGCGACGGCCGCGTCCGGGCGTACGACGCCCCCTCCAGGACCGCCCTGTGACCCCGCGGACACCGCCGCCGCTCCGCTCGCCCCGCACAACCGCCGTCGGCGCCGCTCGGCGGCAGCCGTGCACCGTGGTCGTCTGCCGGGGCTGCTGCTGCGGCAACCCGCGCAAGCACCCCGGCACCGACCACGCCTGGCAGTTGGCGCGGCTGCGGGCCGGCGCCGCGGCGTCCGGCGGCGTCTTCGCGGTGCGCACCACGGACTGCCTCGGCCACTGCGACCGGGCCAACGTCATCGTCGTCCAGCCCTCCACCGCCGGGCGCCTGGGCGGAGGCCGGACGACCTGGATCGGCTTCGCCGTGGACGACGACTGCACGGACGACATTCTGCGGTGGGCGGCCGACGGCGGGCCGGGCATCGCCGAGCCTCCGGCCGCGCTGCGGCTCCGGTTCATCCGCCCGCCGGGGGCGGCCCGGTCCCGGGCACGCCGGTGAACCCGGGGGCCGGGCGAGGCCGCGGGCGGCCGCGGCCGCCCGGGTCACGAGGGCTCGGATCCGCCGAGCAGGGGATCGTGCACGGCCGTCCACCTCTCGCGGCCGAGGGACAGTTCGCCGTCCGTGAGCAGGGCGGAGTCCAGCGCGGCGCGGATGCTCCGCTCCTCCAGGCCGACACCGGTGAGGACGAGTTCGCTGCGCCGCTCGCCGTGGCGGTCGTCCCAGAACCACGAGGCGAGCGTGCGCCGCTGCGGCGACGCGGCCTCCCAGGCGCCGCGCGCACCGGGCTCCAGCCAGCGGCCCGCTTCCCGCAGCTCCAGGTGGGATCCCGCCGAACGCCAGGTGACGACGGAGTCGGGGCGGCTGGTGAGCCACAGATGGCCGCGGCCGCGCACCACCCCGCGCATCACCACGGGGAGCGCGTCGGCGAGGCGTCCGGGGTGAAGGGGGCGCCGGGCGCGCCACAGCACGGACTCCGCGTCGTGGCCCGCGCCGCCGCCCCGGCACAACGGCGGGGAGACGGGTTCCAGGCGTGCCCGCCACTCGTCGTACCCCCCGCGGGGCCCGGGGCCGGGACACGTGCGCATGGGGCGCTCCGCGGCGGGCGGCACCACCTCGGCGTGCCCGTTGAGCCGGGCGGCCAGTGAGCCGACCCCGGCCGTGCACCGGGGGTCGGCCGCCCCCGCCGGGGTGAGGATCAGCGCGTCCGCCGCCTCCACCTGACGCACCGCCGCCTCCGCCTGCGTCAGCGGCCCTCCGGGGCCCCACCCGTTCCAGGGGCGCACCGCCCGGCGCACCGAGCGGAGATCGGCGAGGAACGCCTCCGGGTCCAGCCCCACCAGGACGCGGGCCGGCCGGTAGTGGTCCCCCAGCGAGCCGCCGCCGGGCCCGGCCCGCCACAGCTCGACCAGGAGCGGGAGCACGTCGACGTCCCCCGGCAGGGCGAGGACGACGTGCGCCCGGTGCGCACCGCGCCGCAGGCACAGCAGGTCCTGGCGCAACACGACACCCGGCGCCCCGGCCACCCCCAGACCGCCGGCTCCGCGGAGCCGGCGGCCCTCGCCGTGCAGCAGGCGCTGCACCAGCGGGTACCCCTCGCCCTCGCCGTGGACGGACACGGACAGCACCACGGCGCGCGGGCAGGCCCGCACCAGTTCGTCCACCACGCCGCCCCGGGCCCGCGGCGTGTTGCCGGTGACCACGCTCAGCAGGCCGGCCCGCGCACCGCCCGCCGTCACCCGGGCCGCCCCGCGGGCCCGGAGGCGGGCGCCGCGCGCAGGCCGCGCAGCGCCCGGGTCAGCAGGCCGTGGCGCGGGGCGAGCAGCCATACCAGGGCGAACACCGAGGTGAGCACGACGACGATGGAGCCGCCGGCCGCCAGGTCGTAGCCGTAGCTCACGTACAGGCCGGCCACGCTGCCCGCGCAGCCGATCGCCGACGCCAGCAGCGTCATGGTGCCGAGCCGCTCGGTGAGCATCCGCGCCGTCGCGGCCGGGGTGATCATCAGCGCGAGGACGAGGACGTTGCCGACCGCCTCCAGCGACATCACGATGGTCGCCGTCACGACGACGTAGAGGGTGAGGTCGAGCCGGAAGACCGGCAGCCCGGCGGCGCGCGCCGTCTCCCGGTCCAGGCTCACCGCCACCAGCTCCTTGCGCAGCCCCAGCACGACCGCGACCAGCGCGGCCCCGATCGCCGCGGCGGTCCACACATCGCCGGAGCTCACCGCGAGCACCTGCCCGAACAGGAACGACGACAGGTCGGTCGTCCACGTGTCGCGGGTGGAGACCAGCACGATGCCGAGCCCGAAGGCGAACGCGAAGAAGACGCCGATGACGGTGTCCTCCTTCAAGCGGCGGTTCTGCGACACGAAGGCGATGCCGACGGCGGTGACGATCCCGGCCGCCGCACCACCCAGCAGCAGGTTGCCGTGGAAGGTGTAGGCGAGTGCCACCCCGGGGAACGCGGAGTGGGCCACCGCGTCACCGATGAAGGCCATGCCGCGCAGCACCACGAAGACGCCGACCACGCCGCAGACCAGGCCGGTGAGGGCGGCGACCGCGAAGGCCCGCTGCATGAACGGGAGGTCCCAGGGTTCCAGCAGGAAGTCGATCACACCGTCACCGCCTTGGCCGCCGCCGCCCGGTCCAGGCCGAAGGCGCGCAGCATCTGCTCGGGATCGGCCAGCAGTCCGGGGCCGCCCTCGGCGACGACCGTTCGGTTGATCAGCACCACCCGGTGGCAGGTGCGGGCCGCCGCCGCCAGGTCGTGCGTGGTCATCAGCAGCGCCGTGCCCTCCCCGGCCAGGTGGCCGAACAGCTCGTTCAGATGCTCCTGGGTGGGCGCGTCGACGCCGGTGAACGGCTCGTCGAGCATCAGGAGCCCGGGCTCGGCGGCCAGCGCCCGCGCCACCAGGACGCGCTGGCGCTGGCCGCCGGACAGCTCGCCGATGGGCCGGCGGCGCAGCGCGGTGAGACCGGCCAGCTCCAGGGCCCGGTCCACCGCCTGCCGGTCGGCGGTCCTCGTGCGGCGCAGCCAGCCGATGGAGCGGGTGCGGCCGGACATCACCGCCCCCGCGATGTCGATGGGGAAGTCCCACGCGAACTCGTGCCGCTGCGGCACATAGCCGATCGGGTGCCCGGAGGAGCGGCGCACCCGGCCGGAGGCCAGCGGGACGAGTCCCAGCACGGCGCGCAGCAGGGTGGTCTTCCCCGCTCCATTGGGGCCGATCAGGCCGACCAGCTCGCCGCGTTCCACGCTCAGCGACGCGTCCTGGAGCGCGGGACGGCCGCCGAGGGTGACGGAGACGGACTCCACGGCGAGCAGGGGCTCGGTGGCGGTGGCGGTCATGCGGGTGTTCCTCCGCCGCTCCGGCGGCGGGAGAGCCACAGGACGCCCGCGCCGGCGGCGGCCAGCCCCGCGGCGGCGGCGCCGAGGGGCACGGGGTCGCCGGCGCCGGTCGAGGCCATCGACCCGCCGGAGGAGCCGGAGGAGCCGGAGGCCGAGCCGCCGGAGCCGGAGGTGCCGGAATCGGAGCCGGAGGTGCCGGGGGTGCCGGAGGAGCCCGAACCGGAGCCGGACCCCGACCCGCCACCCGACCCCGACCCGGAGCCGCCCCCCGACCCGGACCCGTCGCCCGGCGTCACCGAGTTCGGGTCCATGTCGCCGACCGCGAAGGCGATCGTTTCGGTGTCGCCGGTCTTCCTCCCGTCCGGGAGGGTGCCCGTCATGGTGAGCGTCAGCCGGAAGACGCCCTCCTTGCCGAAGGCCCAGCCGCCGTGGGCGTGGGTGTTCCGCGGCACGTCGAAGGAGTCCGGCACACCGTCGCCGCTGTTGAACAGCACCGACGCCCCGGAGATGCCGTCGTAGGTGAACAGTGCGACGTGGCCGGGCCCCTGGACCTTCTCCAGCGTGAACCGCACACCGCCGGTGGTCGCGCCCGCCTCGATGTTCTCCGTGGACCAGCCGGGCCACAGCAGCCCGTCCTGCTGCACCTGGTCGAGCAGCCACACCGGGTCCCCGGCCTTCCCGAGGAAGGCGAGGTCCTCGTTGTCCGGGACCTCGTTCCTGGCGGCGGGTTTGACGTGCAGCACCACCGAGGAGGGCTCCCGCCACGTCGTCTCCCCGGGGACGGTGCCGTCCTTGAGGTGGATCTGCATCCTGCCGTCCACCACGCGGGCCGCGATGTCGAGGTGCCCCTCGTCCAGGACCTTCTTCTCCGACACGACGGTGCCGTCCGCGGCGGCGGCCGGCGCCCGGGTGAGCGGCTCGTTCGTCCGAGGACCGGCCCCGGACGGCTCGCCGTCGCCCCCCGGGCCCGCTCCGGGCCCTGCTCCCTCGGAGGCGTCGCCGGTGCCGGGCGCGGCCCCGTCCGCCGGGGGCGCCTCGCCGGGCCGTGACGGAGCGGGGGCGGTCGTGTCCCCGCCCGCCGGGCCCGCCACGGCGGCGTCCCCGACCCGTACCTCGTACACGGTCGCGGTACCCGGTCGCTCGCCGTCCGCGTCGAAGGCCAGCCGGTACGTGCCCGGGGCGGTGAACGCCCAGCGGGCGGCGGCGCCGGGCGGCGGGTCTCCGTGGTCGGGGAGCCGCCCGGCGCTGTGGAAGCGCACCACCGGCTCGCCGTCCGCGCCGAGCCCGAACGCGGCGACGTCCCCGGGGCCCTCCACTCCGGTCGGGGACCGCCCCGCCCGCTGTGCTTCGCCGGCCTCCCAGGGGACATCGGCCGTCTCCCAGTACCAGGTGCCCGGCTTCCCGAGGAAGCGGTACGCCTCGTCCCGCGGCACGACGGTGGCGTGCGTGTCGTCCACCTCCACGACCGGCACGGCCGCCGCGCCGGGTTCGCCCGGGACGATCCGTGGTGCCGGGGCGCTTGGGGGTGGCGCGGGGGTCGCCGCCATCGCCGTGGCGCCCCCCGGCAGCAGGGCCGCGGCGAGCAGTCCCGCCGCCAGCCCTCTGCTTCTCCTTGTGGCTGCTGTGGCCTTCACCGGCCCCGGTCCTTCCTGTCGGTGCACGGGCCTCAGCCCGCCAGGCACTTCGCGAGCTCGTTCGCGTTGTGCCGCATCATCGAGACGTAGTCGTGGATCTTGTCGTCGAAGGAGTCGCCGTAGATCGTGCAGACCCGCACGCCCTGGTCCTCGGCGACGCGGCGCAGCACGTCGGCGCGGGCGGCCAGGTTGGGTTCCAGGAAGACGGCGGGCACCCGCTTTTCCCGGATGGTCTCGCCGAGCCGTTTGACCTCGGCGGCGCTCGGCTCCTGGCTCGGCACGGGGACCACGAAGCCGGCGATCTCCATGCCGTACGCCTCCGCGAGATAGCCGAAGGCGTCGTGCGTGGTGATCAGCTTCCGGTTGGCCTCGGGAATCGCGGCGAGCTTCCGTGCGACCTCCTGGTCGAGGGCGCCGAGCGTCTTCAGGTAGGCGGCGGCGTTCTTCCGGTAGGTCGCCCGGCCCTCGGGGTCCGCCTTGCCGAGCTCGGCCTCGATGCGCCGGACGTACGCCTCGGCGTTGGCGACGTCCTCCCAGGCGTGCGGGTCCATCTCGCCGTGGACGTGCTTGCCGATGACGGCCTGCGGCAGCACCCACAGGTCGTCGCCGGGCTCGCCGAGGAAGCGGTAGGCGTCCTCCTTCGGGACCGCCTCCCTCGCCTTGTCGGGCACGGACAGCACGACGGCGCCGGCCGCGTGGTACGCCCGCTCGCCGGTCTCCGGGTGGTCGGTGCGCACGGACACCTCGCGCTTCGCGGCGTTCAGCGTCACGTCGGCGTGGCCGGTGCCGAGGAGGGTGCGGCCCTGCGCGCCCCGGTCGCCCGTGCCGCCCACCGCGAAGGTGACGGTGCCGGTGCCGGCGCCCGCCCGCCGGCCATCGAGGGTCTCGGTCTCCCCCTTGACGGTCAGCTCGTAGGTGCCGGGTTCGGTGAACGCCCAGTTGACGTGGGTGTGCGCCTCGGGCGGCAGGGTGAAGGAGTCCTCGGCGCCGAAGCCGTCCGCGGAGTCGATGTAGCTCTTCGGCCTGCCGAGGGTGTCCGTCAGGTACACGTGCAGGTCGCCCGGGCCCTTCAGCCCGGTCGCGGTGACCCGCACCTGTGAGCCCTCGCCCGCGACCTCCCCCTCGACGGCCCAGCCCAGCCACAGCACGTCGAGCCCAAGGTCCTCCCGGAGCTTGATGACCGTGCCGCCGTACTCCTCCAGCGTCTCGCTGAGGGCGACCTTCGGCGTGCCCTCAGGGGTGTTGCGGTGGACCATCTTCATGATCCCGGGCTCCTCGAGCAGCAGCCCGTTGCTGAAGACGATGTCCGACCTGTGCACCCTCGCGGCGTCCCCTGGGCTGGGCTCGTAGGAGTGCGGGTCACCGTGGTGCGGGACGATCGGCGTCGCCTTGACCCGGTCGCCGCCGACCTGCTCGACGAGGTCGGCGAGGATCGCGGTGGTGGTGGACACCTTCAGCGCGCCGCCGCCGGAGTCCCCGGCCCCGCCGCTGCACGCGGCGAGGAGGGCTCCGGCGAGGGCGGCGCCCACCGCGGCCCTGCCACGCCGGTGTCGGCGCCTTGGCCCGAAGTCTGTCACTGGGTCAACCTTCTTTCCGAGGAGGCCGCTGCGGGACGGGGGGTGTGACCGCCCCGTCGCGCAGCGGGGTCAGACGGCGCCGGTCGTGCCGCCGGTGCGCCTGCGGCGCGCGGCCACCACGGCGGCGACCCCGACGGCGACGGCCGCGGCGCCCGCGGCCAGGGGCACGGCCGCCCCCGTACCGGTGGCGGCCAAGCCGCCGTTCGGCGACGCACCACCTGCGCCGCCGGAGGAGGCCGGTCCGGATCCGGGCGGTGGAGCCGGGGCGCCACCGCTCGGAGACGCGCCGGGCGGGCCCGTCCGGGTGGGCACGGCGGTCGGTGCGGCGCTGCTCGGGGGAGGCGGCGCGGGGCCGCCCGACCCGGTCGGGGTGGCGGAGGCCGTCGGGGTGGCGGACGGCTCCCCGCCGCCGCCCTCACCCGGGAGGACCGTCGCGGGGTCGACCTCCCCGACCGCGACCGCCACCGTCCCGGCGTCGCTCACCTCCTCCCCCGACGCGAGCGTGGCGCGCACGGTGAGCGTCATCCGGTACACGCCCTCCTCGGTGAACACCCAGGTGGCGTGGGCGTGCCGGTTCGCCCCGAACGGGTACCGGTCGGGGAGGCCGTCGGCGCTGTTGAACTGGGTGAAGACGCCGCCCGTCGATCCCCCCTGGTAGACCGCGACATGCCCCGGCCCGCGCAGGGCGGACAGCTCGTACGACAACTCGGTGACCTCGGTCCTCCCCAGCTCCGTGGATCCGAAGCCCAGCCACAGCAGCCCGTTGGCCTGGGCCTGCGGCAGCACCCACACCGTGTCACCCGGCTCGCCGATGAACCCGAGCCCCTCCCCGAGCCTGCGCTTGGCGCGCGACTTGACGTGCAGGACCGTCTTCTCCGGCTCGTGCACCGTGAAGTCGGCGCTGGAGCCCTCCTTCAACTGGAACCGCAGCCGCCCGTCGGGCATGCGGGCCGCCAGGTCCACATGCCCCTCGCCGATCACCGGCGCGGCCGGGGAGGGCGGGGCGGACGACGGGGGCGGGCTCGACGGGGCCGCGGACCCGTCCCCGGGCGCGACCTGCCCGGGATCCACGTCGCCCACGGCGACCGCCACCGTCTCGGTGTCCGTGCCGGGCGTCCCGTCGACGGTCGCGCTCACCTCGAAAGTGATCCGGTAGACGCCCTTCGCCAGGAACCCCCACATCGGGGCGAACCGTTCCCCGTCCGCACCGGTGCGCGGAAGGGTGAACGACTGGTGCTCCGGCAGCCGCTGCACCAGGTAGGGGACCGCGGCCTCCGCCCCGTTGGCGTAGTCCCAGTCGAACATGGCGAACTGCCCCGGCCCCTGGACGCCCTTCAGGCGCACTTGGGCCCCCCCGCCCGAGCCGTCGGGCAGCCCGGCCGTGGACCACCCGGGGTCCAGGTCGAACCGCAGGTCGGACTCCACCCCGTTGAGCAGCCAGATCGGCTCCCCCGGCGTGGCCGTGAACATCTCGACCGCGTCCACCATGGGGCTCTCGACGGTGGACTCGGTCTCCGGCTTGGCGTGCAGCACCACCCGCGAGGGCTCCCGCCACACCGGCCCGTCCGGGCCCGTGCGGTCTTCGATCCGCAGTTGGAGCCGCCCGTCCACGACCCGGGGAGCGAAGTCGATCTCCCCCTCGTCCAGCACGGCGGCCGCGGGGGCGGCGCCGGCGTCACCGCCGCCCACCGTCACGGCGCCGAACGCGCCGACCAGTGCGACGGCGCTCACAGTGGCGACGGCCCCCGCTCGCGGGAGCCGTCGCCCATCGGTCGCTCTCACCGTCCGCGCCCTGGTTCCCCGCCTAGTTCCGGACGGTGAAGACGTACGACTCGGTGTGGGACGGCGTGGTGCCGTTCGAGGTCAGGGTGCCGCTGACCCGGAAGGTGAGCCGGTAGGTGCCGGCCTGCTCGAACGCCCAGTTGTAGTGGAAGTGGCCGCCGACGGCGAAGCTGCGGGCGTCGGCGGAGCCGAGGCCGTTCCCGCCGTCGTAGTACTTGGTGACCGTGCCCGAGCCGGAGACCCCGTACACGCTGAACTCGGCGGTGCTGTCCTCGTAGGTGCCGTCGCCCGCGGCGTCGTACTGGGCGCCGGTCAGGGTGTAGGTCACGCGGTTGTTGGTGAGGACACCTGTGGCCAGGTGTTCGGTGGAGATCCCGGGCCAGATGACGTTCCTCGACGTGGCGGTGGCCTCGCTCTGCGGCAGCACCCACACGGTGGAGCCCGCCGCGCCCAGGAAGTCGTAAACGGTGCCGGAGGGGCGCGTGGTCCTGGCGGCCGGCTTGACGTCGAGGACGACGTCGGCCGGGTCGTACTCGACGTCCGGGGTGGCCGACTCGTCGTGGACGTGCAGGTGGAAACCACCGTCGAACTCGGCGTCGAGGACATCGACGTGGCCGCTGCCGATCGTGGCCGCCGCGGCGGCCGGGGAGGCCGCGAGTCCGGTGAGGGCGACGGCGGCGGCGAGGGAACCGGAGACGGTCAGAGCGCGGGCGCGGCTGAAGGCACGCAAGAGAGATCCCCCATCGTGGACGTGCGCGTGTCGATACGCGCACCATTAAAGATGATGATATTCATTTTCAATAAGTCCCGCAATGGTTCTCCGGGCAGGGGCGGTCGGGGGACGGGGCGGGGCCGGAGGCGTCCGGCCCGGCGGTGGAGTGGCGACGGCAAGGGCAGGCGGGCGCGGGCCAGGCGGGCCGGCCGGGCCGGCTCGGCCGCGCGGGAACGACGCCGAGAACGGCCCGGCAGGCCCCCAGCCGGGGCGGCGGGCGATCGACGTCAGCGGTCGAGGTCGAGAACGGGCACGCCCCGTCCCTCGTACGCCTTTTCCCCAGGACCCGCCTGCTGCCCTACTGCGTCCTCTGCGACCGCTGGCTGCACGGGCGCATGTCACAGGGGCCTGCCCGCACTGCGGCACCCGAGGCCACGGGGACCTGTGCCACAAGTGCTCCCGGCCGGGCGACGACCTGCTGGATCCGGTGTGCGCCCGGTGCGGCGCGCCGGGCCGGCCGCGGCGCGGCCGCCGCCTCTACCTGGCCCTGGAGCCGTTGCGCCAGATGCTCGCCGACCACTGGCGTTCGGCGGCGCTAGCGCCGCGGCTCGCGGTGCTGTGCGAGGGCCTTCTCGAGGAAGGGCTGCCGGACGTGGCCGTCGGGCACCCGGGGAGCTGGGAAGTGCCGGTCCCCGTGGAGGGGTTCTCCGGGCACCGTGTGGACGCCCGCTTCGAGGCGGCGGCGATGCACCTGTTCGCCGTCGGCCACGACAACGTCTGGAACGGCTGGCTCGCCGCGGCGGCTGCACCGGATGGCGGAGGAGCTGCGCGAGGCCTACGGGCCCGAGGCGTTCGCCCCCCGCCGTGCCGTCGCCCTGCTGGACGAGGTGGTGCGCTGCACCGCGGACTTCGGGCACGTCAACCGCTTCGAGCGGCGCAGGCCCGCGGGCGCCCGGCAGCACCTGCCGCCGCTCGCCCCCAGTTGGCGGTGGCAGCCGCGCTGACCTCCTGGGAGTGGCCCGTCATGCCCGAGGGCGCGGAGCGGCTGGCGGCGGCGCTGCGGAGCAGGCCGGGCGGCCCGGTGCTGCCGGAGTCCCTGGCCCCGCCCGTTGCCGGGAGCCGTGTGGCACCCCCGGCTGGGCCCGTCTTCGGGTTCTGAACGGCTGTCAGTGCCCGTCGCCAGGCCAAGGCACGGATGCGCGGGAACGGGTCTGTCCGGATCAGCCCATGTCGGCGTCAGTCCAGCCAGCCCAGACGGGTGGCCCGCACTCCAGCCTCGAAGCGGCTGGAGGCGCCCAGCTCCTGCATCGGCTCGAAGATCCTCTTGCTGACCGTGCGCAGGGAGACCCCGACGCTGCGGGCCACCTTCTCGTCCTTCATGCCCGAGGCGAGCATGCGCAGGGCGGCGGACCGGTCCTGTTCCCCGTACGGTGCCGCCGAGTGCCATCGCGATCTGGCGCCGGTCGCGGCTCAGCGCCCGCTCGGGGATCTCCCTGCCGCGCACGATCGGATGCATCGAACGCAGTGTGTGCCGCACGGCGTTCGTGATGTCCTCCAGCACCTGCTGGATGCGGCGGTGGTCACGCAGGATCTCCACTTCGGCGCCCGCCGCCCGCTCGGGCGGCCCCGCGTGGAGGAAGCTCTCCGCCAGCGCCGTCAGCCTGCTGTGCACGTCCAGGTGGTCGCGCAGTCGGCTGCGCTCCTCCTCCAGCAGCCGCACAGCGCGATCTCGGGCGTGACGACGGTGACCGCGTCGCTCTCCGCCTCCGACGCCCCGCCCGCCTCCAGTTCGAGGCGGTTGTCGTGGGCGCGCCCCGTCGGGATGACGAGTCCGAGACCGACCAGCTCCGCACGGCAGCGGTCCAGCTCGTCGTCCGTCAGCCCCAGCTCCGCGGCGACCGCCGGCAGGCTCGACGCCTCACGTGCGCGCAGCTCCCGGTAGAGGACGAGTGCCAGATCGGAGGACCGCCCTCCGACCGTGCCGCCGCCGTTGCCGCTGACCACCGTGGAGTGAGCCCTCTTCGAACGGTTCTTCTCGCGCCGTCGCACACGGGCCGACCGGGCGGAGCCTCCCGGCTCCGACACCGCGCCGACGCCCGCCCCGCGCAATACATATACCCGGTAAGGGTATAACCGTGCCATGTTCTCTTTCGGCAGGGAGATCGCTGCCTGCGAGATCAGGACCCCGTGCACGAAGCTCTGCCGAGGGGCCCGGGCACAGGCGAGGCCGTCCTGGTGGGCCGGGTGTTCGGCCTGTGCCTGCGCCTCGGCCTGCGGCTGAACGCGGAGTGCTCCGCACGCGCGGGCGGATGAACGGCCTCCGGCCCGGACGGTTGATCCGCCCGGGCCCGGAGTGCTCGGTGCCGGGCCGCTCGCACGAGCCGGGCGATGGCCTGGAACGCCGCGTCGCGGGGTTTCCGGTGCTCAGCCTGTCGGGCGCCGCCCCAGTGGTACGGGCGGTGCGGCGGGCAGGTCGGCGGCCATCGTGCCGAGGAGCGCCAGGGCCTGCTGGGAGGCGCTGCCGGGCTCGGCCTGGTAGACGACGAGTTGCTGGTCCGCCGCGCTGTCGACGGTGAAGGAGTCGTAGGTGAGGGTCAGCTCACCGACGTGGTGGTGGTTGAAGGACTTGGCCTCGTGGGCCTTGCCCCGCACATCGTGCCGGGCCCACAGGGTGCGGAACTCCGGGCTCCGCAGGGACAGCTCGCCGACCGGTTCGGTGAGCCGGGGATCGCTCGCCGGGTCTCCGCCGCCCGCGCGCAGGGCCGCGTGCGAGGACCTGGCGACCCGCTCCCAATCGGGGTAGAAGTTTCGGGCGGCCGGGTCCAGGAAGACGAACCGGACCAGGTTGGTCTCGCCCCGTTCCAGCATGACGGCGAAGAGGGCGCGGCCGAGGCGGTTGCCGGCCAGCACCTCCAGCCGGCGGTCGAGGACCAGCGCGGGTGTGTGCAGCCAGTTGTCCATCAGCCGCAGCAGGCTCGGTCCGACGGGCGCGCCGCCGCCGCGCCGGACGGGGCCACGGGCCGTGCGTGCCAGTCGGTGCAGGTGTGCCGTCTCCTCGGCGTTCAGTCCGAGGGCGCGGGCGAGGGCGTGCACCACCTGGGCGGAGGGGTGCCGCTCCCGTCCCTGTTCCAGCCGGGTGTAGTAGTCGGTGCTGACTCCGGACGACTGGGCGACCTCCTCCCGGCGCAGGCCCGGCGTCCGGCGCCGGCCCGAGGAGGGCAGCCCGGCGCCGGCCGGGCTGATCAGCTCCCGGCGGGCACGGAGGAACTCACCCAGGGGGTTGCCGCTGTCCATGCCGCCACGATAGGCGCGCACCTGCTCGGTCTGCCTGGGTGTGGCGCACCCTGGACACGCCCGCCCGGTCGGCCCGCGGCCCTGCGGGAGGGCACCTCCGACGAACCCGCGCGCCTCGCTGGGCCCTCGCGGGGTGCGGGTGCGGTCCGTGGACGCGGCGTTCGCCGTCACCGAGCTCGGCTGAGGACGGCGCGGACGGGGCGGGCGGCGGGGGCGCCCCACGGATGGGTGGGGGTGACGGACCCTGCCTGGGTCCCGTCCCCGGCCGTAGCGTCGAGACATGACCGATGAACAGGTGATCGCGGACCTGCACACCCGGTGGGTGTTCGGGTGGGAGCGCGACGAGGGGGACGCGCCGTTCGACTTCCGGCGCGCCTTCGGCGAGTTCTACGACTTCCACTCCTCGGACGTCCGCTTCTACGACGACTTCGACCCCGAGCAGCGTGTGGCCACGACAGCCGCCGAGTACGGCTCGATCTGGGAGCCCCACTTCCACGCGATGGTCTCCGCGCACCACGCCGTGGACGACGGCCCGCACGTCATCGCCGGCCACGACCTGGCCGCGTCCACCCTGACGTTCGTGGCGCGGATCACCGTGCCCGACGGCGCCACGGACATCCGCACCACGACCTCACTGGTCTGGCGCCGCACACCGGACGGCTGGCGGATCGTCCGCGAACACAACTCGACCAAGGTGCTGCCCGCGGGACACCTCGACGGCGTGCTGCCGGCGCACCGGGCTCCCTGATCCGGGGCGCGGGGGCCACCGATCGCCCGATCACCCGGTGCGGCGCAGCGGTCGGATCGCCCGGGACCCGGATCAGGGAACGGTGGCTGTGACGTGGGAGCGGGTTCGGGGCGTCGTTCGGTTGGGGGAACGGATGGTCCGTTCCAGGAACGAGGACGATGTCATGCGTGTGCTCGCCCGCGGCGCCGGCGTGGTGGCCGCCGCCGCTTTGCTGTTCGCCGGGACGGTGCTGCCCGCCCACGCCGGGACCGGGACCGGGGCGGAGGCCCGCGGGCCCGTCGGCTGGTCGGAGACCGAGCTCGCCCCCGGGCAGGAGTTCCTCCCCTACGGGGGGATCGCCCGGCCGGACCGCCACACCACCTGGGTCGCGGGCTCGGTCCTGCACGACGACGGCTTCACCCCCAAGCTCGTGGCGCGCGATGCCCGCACGGGCGGCGCCTGGCGCGACGTGCCGCTGCCGGCGCTCCCGGCACAGGCCAGTGCGCAGCTCAACGACCTCGACGCCGCCTCGGCCACGGCCGCCTTCGTGGTCGGCGAGTACGACCGCGTCCTGGGCGGATACCTCACCGAACGCTGGGACGGCACCTCCTGGCAGGTGGCCGTCGCACCCGCGCCCGACGGCATCGTCGGCGGTTCCCTGCTCGATGTGGAGGTGATCGCCCCCGACGACGCGTGGGCGGTCGGGTTCTCCCAGGTCGACACCGGCACCCCGGACGACCTGTTCGACACCGTGATCCGCCACTGGGACGGCACGTCGTGGCAGGTCGTCGACGTCCCGCAGGTCCCGGGCGGCACGGCGCTGTTCTCGCTGACCGCCGTCTCCGCCACCGAGCTGTGGGCGGTCGGCCGCACATGGGACGACCTCCAGGCGACGATGATGCGCTACGACGGCACCTCCTGGACCGTGGTCGACCTGCCCCCGCACGGCGGCGTCAACAACGAGCTGCGGGCGGTGGCCGCCCGCGACTCCGGTGACATCTGGGCGGTCGGCGGCTCCCGGGACGAGCAGGGCGGCACCCGGGCACTGGCGCTGCACTTCGACGGCACCACGTGGACCGAGAAGCCCTTGCCGGCCGGAACCGACGTCCTCGACCAGGTGGCGCTCACCCCGGACGGGATCGCGGTCACCGGCAACGGCGACACCGCCCCGTTCGGTCTGCGCCTGGACCGCGGCCGGTGGAAGCCGCTGGGCCTGCCGGCGGACAGCGCCCTGAGCGTGAACGGCCTCCATGTCGAGGCCGGCCGGGTCACCGTCGTCGGCGTCCGCTCCGGCGACACCCTGTCCGGGGTCACCCTGACCAGCAGGCTGTGGCGCCGGGCCCCCTCCCCCGCACCGGTACGTCCTCCTTCTCCGGCCCTCGCCCCGTGACAGCGCATGCCGTGCCGCGTGCACGAGGTGTCGTGTTCGGCCGCTTCCGGTCCGCATCGCTGGTCGTCCGCGATCGCGGGGCCGGGGCCAGGTCGGCCGGGACGCCCGAGAACCCGTCCCCGGGCCTCGGTTCCGGAGGTCCGGGGACGGGTTCTCACCGGCCTCCCGCGGCCGCCGGCCGCCGGCCGCGGGAGGCCGGGTGGGCGGTCCCGGTCCTCATGCCGTCATGCGGCGTCGAGGGCGGCGGTGATCTTGCGGGCCATCTCGGCCATGGCGGGGCCGGGCTCGCCGCCGTGGGCCCGGCCGGCCGCCTGGAGGGCGATCAGGACGGTGTCGCGGAAGTTGTCGGCCTCGGCCGGGGACTGCTCCCTGAGCAGGGCCATCGCCGCCGTCAGGGCCGGCAGCACCCGGTCGGCGAGGCCGGCGGTGGACCTGCCGTCCAGCTTCAGGCCCTTCACCTTCCCGGCGAGCGCGTGCCCGACCGGTCCGGTCGCGGAGGACAGGGCGATGCTGCCGTGGGTGGCCACCCTGTGGGGGGAGCCGGCGGCACCGGCGGCGGCCATCAGCGAGACGGCGCCGTACGCGGCGGTGTGCAGGGTGAGCCTGTCCTGGGCGGTGAGGGTGAGGGACACGGCGGTGGGCTCCTTCGGATCGGTCGCGGCCCCCGGCGGGGCCGCGTCGTCTTCGTTGTGGCACTCAGCCTGCACCCGCCCGCTTTCACGGCGCTCTCAGCACGATGTCAACCGCGCTCCCGGCGGACCCACGGGCGACGCGGGCCGGGTGAGCGCGAAGAGTGCGACACGTTGTCGCGGACTACGCTCTGACCGGCGCGTTTCATCGCGGCTCCGGTCGGCGGTGGCCGTTGACAACGGGCTGAAATGTCGTTGCACGCGGCGCCGCGCACACTCCGGGGCATGACGACACCGACCTCACCCCCACTCGCCATCGCGGCCACCGGGCTGCGGAAGTCCTACGGGGACAAGCCGGTCCTGGACGGCATCGACCTGGCGGTGCCGGCCGGCACCGTCCTCGCCCTCCTCGGCCCGAACGGCGCCGGCAAGACCACCACCGTCAAGATCCTCTCCACCCT
>NZ_BAAGTD010000057.1:0-49083 GCF_054782095.1 Streptomyces capparidis
AACCCGGAAGCTAAGCTCTACTGCGCCGATGGTACTGCGGAGGGGACTTCGTGGGAGAGTAGGACACCGCCGGACTCTTTTTGTGAGGGCCTGGGGCCTTGTCTTCGGACAGGGACCCAGGCCCTCGCTGTTTTTGGCCATCCGGTAGGGTCAGGGTGCACCGTCGGCACGTGGTACAGGAGGCACCCCGGGTGGAGGTCCAGGAGACACGGGTGCAGACAGACCGTGTCCTCACCATCCCCAACATGCTGAGCATGGCCCGCCTGCTCGGTGTGCCGTTGTTCCTGTGGCTGATCCTCCGGCCCGAGTTCGGCGGACCGAAGAGCGACGGCTGGGCGCTGCTCGTCCTCGCGTTCAGCGGTGTCAGCGACTACCTCGACGGGAAGCTCGCCCGTCGCTGGAACCAGATCAGCAGCCTCGGCAGGGTGCTCGACCCCGCCGCCGACCGCCTCTACGTGCTCACCACGCTCGTCGGGCTGACCTGGCGGGGCATTCTGCCACTGTGGCTGACGGTGCTCCTGCTCGCTCGGGATCTGCTGCTCGCGGTGATGATCCCGATTCTCGCCCGGCACGGGTATGGGCCGCCCCAGGTGAACTTCCTCGGCAAGGCGGCCACGTTCAACCTGATGTATGCCTTCCCGTTGCTCCTCCTCAGTGACGGATCCGGATCATTGGCGTCACTGGCTGCGATTTTCGGATGGGCGTTCGCCGGTTGGGGTACAACGCTGTACTGGTGGGCAGGGATCCTTTACGTGGTGCAGGTCCGCCGCCTGATCAGAGCGGACCCCACGGCCGACTAAGCCCGCTTCCGGCGGCAACTCCTGCACAGGTGCGGCGGCCGGATGCCCGTGCGCTGGTTCACGGGCTTCCCGGCGGGTGACGTTGGCCAGACAGCCGTCTCGCCAAGGAGGACGCTTCCGACATGAAGGCCGTCGTGATGGCCGGGGGTGAAGGCACCCGCCTTCGCCCCATGACCTCGAGCATGCCCAAGCCGCTCCTGCCGGTCGCCAACCGACCGATCATGGAGCACGTGCTGCGGCTTCTGAAGCGGCACGGACTGACCGAGACCGTGGTCACCGTGCAGTTCCTCGCTTCACTCGTGCGCAACTACTTCGGCGACGGTGAGGAACTCGGCATGAGTCTCACCTATGCCAACGAGGAAAAGCCCCTCGGTACCGCGGGCAGCGTCAAGAACGCGGAAGCGGCGTTGCGGGACGACTCCTTTCTCGTCATTTCCGGCGACGCGCTGACCGATTTCGACCTGACCGAGTTGATCTCCTTCCACAAGGAGAAGGGAGCCCTGGTCACCGTCTGCCTGACCCGGGTGCCCAACCCCCTGGAGTTCGGCATCACGATCGTGGACGAGGACGGGAGGGTGGAGCGGTTCCTCGAGAAGCCGACGTGGGGCCAGGTCTTCTCGGACACGGTCAACACGGGCATCTATGTGATGGAGCCCGAGATCTTCGACTACGTCGCCGCCGACGAGCCCGTGGACTGGTCCGGTGACGTCTTCCCGCGGCTGCTGAAGGACGGCAAGCCGATCTACGGCTACGTCGCCGAGGGCTACTGGGAGGACGTGGGCACCCACGAGAGCTATGTGAAGGCGCAGGCCGACGTCCTCGAGGGGCGGGTGGACGTCGAGATCGACGGCTTCGAGATCTCCCCCGGCGTGTGGATCGCCGAGGGCGCCGAGGTCCACCCCGACGCGGTGCTGCGCGGCCCGCTGTACGTCGGGGACTACGCCAAGGTCGAGGCCGGCGCGGAGATCCGCGAGCACACGGTGCTGGGCAGCAACGTGGTGGTGAAGTCCGGCGCGTTCCTGCACAAGGCGGTCGTCCACAACAACGTCTACGTGGGCCAGCAGAGCAACCTGCGCGGCTGCGTGATCGGCAAGAACACCGACGTGATGCGGGCGGCGCGGATCGAGGACGGCACCGTCATCGGCGACGAGTGCCTGATCGGTGAGGAATCGATCCTCTCCTCCGGCGTGCGGGTGTACCCGTTCAAGACCATCGAGGCCGGTGCGTTCGTCAACACCTCGGTGATCTGGGAGTCCCGCGGCCAGGAGCGGCTGTTCGGCGCGCGCGGCGTCTCCGGCATCCTCAACGTGGAGATCACCCCGGAGCTCGCGGTGCGGCTGGCCGGCGCCTACGCGACCACCCTGAAGAAGGGCGCCACGGTCACCACCGCCCGTGACCACTCCAGGGGCGCCCGGGCGCTGAAGCGCGCCATGATCTCCGCCCTCCAGGCCAGCGCGATCGACGTGCGCGACCTGGAGAACGTGCCGATGCCGGTGGCGCGGCAGCAGACCGCGCGCGGCAGCGCCGGCGGCATCATGATCCGCACCACGCCGGGCGTCCCCGACTCGGTGGACATCATGTTCTTCGACGAGCGCGGCGCCGACCTCTCCCAGGGCGGGCAGCGCAAGCTCGACCGCGTCTACGCCCGCCAGGAGTACCGCAGGGCGTTCCCCGGCGAGATAGGCGATCTGCGCTTCCCGGCCAGCGTCTTCGACTCCTACGCGGGCGCGGTGCTGCGCGCCGTGGACACCTCCGGGGTCAAGGAGTCCGGGCTGAAGGTCGTCATCGACGCCGCCAACGGCAGCGCCGGCCTGGTCCTGCCCAGCCTCCTCGGCCGGCTCGACGTGGAGAGTCTGACGATCAACCCCGGCCTGAACGAGGCCAAGCCCACCGAGACCGCCGAGGAGCGCCGGGCGGCGCTGACCCACCTCGGCGAGATGGTCTCGTCGGCGCGGGCCGCGTTCGGGGTGCGGTTCGACCCGGTGGGCGAGCGGATGTCGCTCGTCGACGAGCGCGGCCGGATCGTCGAGGACGACCGAGCGCTGCTGGTCCTGCTCGACCTCGTGGCGGCCGAACGGCGCAGCGGCAGGGTGGCGCTGCCGGTGACCACCACCCGGATCGCCGAGCAGGTCGCCGCGTACCACGGCACGCAGGTGCGCTGGACCACGACCTCGCCGGACGACCTGACCCACGCGGTCGAGGAGGAGGGCACCGTCTTCGGCGGCGACGGCCGCGGCGGCTTCGTCATCCCCGAGTTCAGCGGCGTCTTCGACGGCACGGCCGCCTTCGTGCGCCTGGTCGGCCTGGTCGCCCGCACCCAGCTCACCCTCAGCCAGATCGACGCCCGCATCCCGCGGGCCCATGTGCACCGCCGCGACCTGGCCACGCCGTGGGCGGTCAAGGGCCTGGTCATGCGGCGCGTGGTGGAGGCCGCGGGGGACCGGTCCGTGGACACCACCGACGGCGTGCGCGTGGTGGAGGCCGACGGCCGCTGGGTGATGGTGCTGCCCGACCCGGCCGAGGCCGTCACGCACCTGTGGGCGGAGGGCCCCGACGACGACTCGGCGCAGGCCCTGCTGGACGAGTGGGCGGCGGTGGTCGACAGCGCGGGCCGCTGACCCGCACCCCCCATACGCCCCCCGTTCGCCCCCGCGCGCCCCGTGCTCACCGGGGCGCGCGGCGTCCCGCGGACCCGGGTGCCGCGCGGGTGAACCCCAGGCGTACGCTCCGGTGCCGGACGGTGCCCGGAGCGTACGCCGTGTCGTTCGTCACGATCCGGCAGTCGAACGGTGCGTCCCACCGGGGCCGTTCGAGGGAACGGCGGCTCACGTGCAACGATGTGCGGCATGCCGCAGCAGCACCCCACCCGGAGCACACGCGTGCGCCCCGGGCGCCCAGCGCGCCCGGACGCGTCGATGTCGCTGCTGACCAACGTCATGGACCACAGCCTCGACGACGGGTACGCCGAAGCGGCCGCCCGCAGAGGCGAGTTGGGCACCTCGCGGATGCCGCGCACCACCCGCGCCAAGTTGGGCCTGGCCGGCGGCCTGCTCCTGGCCGCGCTCGTGGTGACGCTCGGCGCCGTCCAGGCCCGGGAGGCGGCGCCGACGCTGGCGAAGGAGCGCGAGGGCCTGATCGAGCGCATCGAGAAGGCCGGGGACGACGCCGACGCCACGCAGCGCGAGGTGGAGTCGCTGCGCGAGAAGGTCGACGCCGAGCGCAGCAAGGCCCTGGAGGCGGACGGCGGCGGCGACGAGGCCGAGCTGATGTCGCTGCTGGCCGGCGCGTCCCCGGTGGCGGGCCCCGGCCTGAAACTGGTCGTCAACGACGCGAAGACCGCCCGGCAGGGCGACGGGGACGGGCCCCGGGGCTCCAGCTTCTCCGACAGCGGACGGCTGCGCGACCGGGACCTCCAGCGGGTCGTCAACGGCCTGTGGGAGTCCGGCGCGGAGGCGATCGCCATCAACGGGCAGCGCCTGACGTCGCTGTCCGCGATCCGGGCCGCGGGCGAGGCCATACTCGTGGACAACAAGCCGCTGCCGCCCCCCTACACGGTGCTGGCCGTCGGCGACGGGCCGCGGCTGAGCTCCGCCTTCCAGGACAGCGTGGACGGCAGGTACCTGCGGCAGCTCAAGGAGAACTTCGGCATCCGCGCGAGCATCGCCGTCGAGGACAGGGTGGAGCTGCCCGCGGCACCCAGCCTCACCGTGCGGTACGTCGCGCCCCCGGCGGCGGGCGGGTCCGCGGGCGCCGGGGACACCGGGACAGGGAAGGGCACATCGTGATCGCCGTACTCGGGCTCGTCGTGGGAGTCGTGGTGGGACTCGTCGTCCGACCGGTGGTGCCGGACGGCGTCGAGCCCTATCTGCCCATCGCCGTGGTGGCCGCGCTCGACGCGGTGTTCGGCGGCGTGCGGGCGATGCTCGACGGCATCTTCGACGACAAGGTGTTCATCGTCTCGTTCCTGTCCAACGTCACCGTGGCCGCGCTGATCGTCTACCTCGGCGACAAGCTCGGCGTCGGGTCGCAGTTGTCCACGGGCGTGGTGGTCGTGCTCGGCATCCGCATCTTCTCCAACGCGGCCGCCATCAGGCGCCACGTGTTCCGGGCGTGAGGCCGATGGCGAACGACGACACCAACGACGGCGGCACCGTCCCCGGCGGCGAGGACCGTCCGGCGGAGCGGACGACCGGCGGTACGACTCCGAAGCGCGGCCCGACCGGAAAGCCGGCCGCGCCCGGGGCAGGACCCGGGACCTCGGCGCCGGACACGCCGCGACCCGCGGCGGGCGAGCGCGGGGAACCCGGCCCCGCGGCACCGAGGACCCCGGCGGCCGACGCCCCGGCGCCCGGGGCCGCGGGGTCCGAGGCGGCGACGTCCGAGGCCGCGGCACCGAAGCCCTCGGCACCGGACGCCGCTGAGCGCGGCACCGCCCGGAGCGCCCCGCCAGCCCGGCCGGCCTCGGGGAGCCCGCCGGCCCGGAGCACCCCGCCCGCCCCGGACACCCCCGGCGCGCGCCGTCCCGCCCCGCGCCCCGGCGCCGCCCCGGGCAGGTCGTCCGCCCCGGGCGGGCCGAACCCCGCGGGCAGGCCGGTCCCCCCGGGCGGGCACTCCGCCCCGGGCAGGCCCGCCGGTGGTGTGGCGCCCGCCCCCGGTGGCCCGCGCCCCGGTGCCGTCCCGCCGTCCGGGGCTAGGCCCGCCCCGGGTGGCGCCCCCCGCAGGCCCGCCGGCCCGCGCCCCGGGCACGGGCCCGCCCCGGCCTCCGCGGCGGGGCCCGCGGGTCGCCCACCGGTGCCTCCGGGCAGGCCGGGCGCGCCCACCGGTGCGGCCCGCCCCCTGCCCGGTGCCGCGCCCGCCCCCGGCAGGCCGTCCGCCCCCGATGGCCCCGGTCGCCCCGGCCCCGGTCGCCCCGGTCCCGGCGCCCCGAGTCCCGGCGCCCCGGGTGCCGGGACCGGCGGGGCGCCCCGTCCCGCGGCGGCCCGCCCGCCCGCCGGGTCCGGTGCCGAACCGGACCCGGCGCCGGGCCGTGCCGGGGCGGGGACGGCCGCGAAGGAGCCGGAGCCCTCCGGCAGGCAGCGCCTGCGTGCCGCGCTGTGGCCGCCGCGGATCAGCCGGGCCCAGCTCACGGTGGCGGTGCTGCTGTTCGCCCTCGGGCTCGGCCTGGCCATCCAGGTGCGGTCCAACAGCGACGACAGCAGGCTGCGCGGGGCGCGCCAGGAGGACCTGGTGCGCATCCTCGACGAGCTCGACAGCAGGAAGGAGCGGCTGGAGGAGGAGAAGAGGGAGCTGGAGGACCAGCGCGCGGAGTTGGAGAACAGCTCCGACCAGGCCGAGGAGGCGCGTAAACAGACGGAGAAGAAGGCCGCTCAGCTCGGTGTACTGGCGGGAACCGTCCCCGCGGAGGGACCCGGGATCACATTGACGATCCGTGATCCCGGCGGTCACGTTCGTGCCGATATGCTGCTTGACACGTTGCAGGAGTTGAGGGCCGCGGGGGCGGAGGCGATCCAGATCAATGACGTACGGGTCGTCGCCGACACCTTCTTCTCCGACGACCTCTCCCAGGAGGGTGAGGGGCCGGTAGTGAAGATCGACGGTAAGAAGGTCGCGCAGCCGTACCGCTTCAAGGTGATCGGCAACCCGCAGGACCTGGAACCGGCGCTCAACATCCCCGGCGGAGTGGTCCAGAGCATGGAGAAGGAGCAGGCCACGGTCACGGTCGTGCGCGATGAGAAGATCGTTGTGAACGCCTTGCGACAGGCGAAGCAGCCTGACTACGCTCGCTCGGCACCGAAATGAGGCGCGATCGGGTGAAACTGGGCGAAGAGGCGTCGAGTGGTGTGACGCCCGGTAGGTGGATGGTTCCCGTCCCGGAGGGGCGGGCGTTGGTGAGCGGCCGGAGCACCGGCCACGAGGGTTCGTCCTGCCCCACGGGCGGGTCTGGGTCGTTCAAGGGGAATCGCCCGTGAAGTTGTTTGCGAAGTTGTTCGGTCGTTCGCGCCAGTCCGCCGAGGGGCGTACGGCGCGCCACCGGGTCCAGGACCAGGGGCAGCAGGGCCAGGGTCCCGGCGTTCCCGGCATGCGGGGCGCCCCCGAGGACACGGCGGACGCCCAGGGCCGTCCCCTGTTCCGCGAGGGGCCGGGAGGCCATTCGGGTGGCGGCGGCGTGGGTTCTGTTGACCCTGCCGGTGCCGGCCGCATAGGTTTCGGAGAACCATCAACCACGGGTGGAGGGTTCGCCTCCGATCCGTACGCGACCCAGGCGGGTCAGCGGCAGGAGGCCGAGTCCATGCCGGTGTGCACCAGGTGCGGGCACCGCAACCCGCAGGCGGGGCGCTTCTGCTCCAACTGCGGCGCACCCATGCGCGCGGCGGGCCCCGGAGCGGAGCGGCCCTCGGAGACCACGTCCACGATCTCGATCTCCGGCCTCGAGGCCTATGACAGCGAGGGCCAGGTACTGCCTCCGCTGTCCCCCGAGGCGCAGGCGGCGGTGGACGCGCTGCCCGCGGGTTCGGCGCTGCTGATCGTGCGCCGGGGGCCGAACTCCGGCAGCCGGTTCCTGCTCGACAGCGAGGTGACCACGGCGGGCCGCCACCCGGAGAGCGACATCTTCCTGGACGACGTCACGGTCTCCCGCCGCCACGTGGAGTTCCGGCGCACCCCCGAGGGGTTCACCGTCACCGACGTGGGCAGCCTGAACGGCACGTACGTCAACCGGGAGCGCATCGACTCGGTGGCCCTGCACAACGGCGACGAGGTCCAGATCGGCAAGTACCGCCTGGTCTTCCACGCCAGCCACTGGGGGGTCTGACCGGACAGGCCACCCCGCCCCGGCGCGACGCCGCCCCGCCCGCCCCTCGTGCGGCGGGCGGGGCGCGGCCGCGGGGGCGGGGCCGACACGGGGCGCTCGCGGACGAGGCGGAGAGGAACACCCGGCCGGAGAGGATCGAGAAGCCATGCTTCGTACACCGGCGGGCGGCACCGCGCACGGCGCCGCCACCGCGGGCCCCCAACTGCTGAGCATCGGCGCGGTGCTCAACCAGCTCCGGGACGAGTTCCCCGAGGTCACCATCTCCAAGATCAGGTTCCTGGAGGCGGAAGGGCTGGTCGAGCCGCAGCGCACCCCGTCGGGCTACCGCAAGTTCAGCCCGCGGGACGTGGACCGGCTGGCCTACGTGCTGCGGATGCAGCGCGACCACTACCTGCCGCTGAAGGTGATCCGCGAGCACCTGGACGCGCTGGACCGCGGGGAGCCGGTGCCGCTGCCGGCCCCCGCCGAGCGCCGCACGGCCGCCCCGGGCGACGAGGCCGCGGAGCTGTTCGACGCGGGCGGCGACAGCCCTTTCCACGGGCCCCGGCTCGGCCGCGCCGAGCTGCTCGCCGCCACCGGCGTCACCGAGCAGGAGCTGGCCGACTGGGAGAGTTACGGGCTGGTGGAGTCCGCGTCCGACGGCTCCTACGGCGGCGACATGGTCACCGTGGTGAAGATCCTCGCCGAGTTGGGCCGGTACGGCTTCGAGCCCCGCCACCTGCGCGCGGTTAAGGCGGCGGCCGACCGTGAGGTCGGCCTGGTGGAGCAGATGGTCGCCCCGCTGCGGCGGCACCGCAACCCGCAGACGCGCGCCCACGCCGAGGCCACCGCCCGCGAGCTGGCCACCTTGGCGGTGCGGCTGCACGCCGCGCTGGTCCAGTCGGGACTGCGGGTGCGCATGCTCTGACCTGCCCACCCGGCCGGGGACCGGGGTGCGCGGCCCTGCCCGACTACCCAAACCGGGCGGGCACGGCCTAGGGTTGCTGTGTGAACGAGCTCGACGTCGTGGGCGTCCGGGTCGAGATGCCCTCCAACCAGCCGATCGTGCTCCTGCGGGAAGTGGGAGGCGATCGGTACCTGCCCATTTGGATCGGACCCGGGGAAGCCACAGCCATCGCCTTCGCGCAGCAGGGCATGACGCCTGCGCGCCCGTTGACGCACGACCTTTTCAAGGACGTGCTGGAGGCCGTCGGCCAGCAGCTCACCGAGGTCAGGATCACCGACCTGCGCGAGGGCGTGTTCTACGCGGAGCTGGTCTTCGCCAGCGGTGTGGAGGTGAGTGCCAGGCCGTCCGACGCCATAGCGCTCGCCCTGCGCACCAACACGCCCATCTACGGCAGTGACGGTGTGCTGGACGACGCCGGGATCGCCATCCCGGACGAGCAGGAGGACGAGGTGGAGAAGTTCCGCGAGTTCCTCGACCAGATCTCACCCGAGGACTTCGGCACCAGCAACCAGTGATGCCGCGAGCCGGCCGCGCCCGCCTCCGGGGCGCCGCCGGCGCGGGCGGGACCCGCCCGTCCTCACCCCTGCCCCGGTGGCGCGGGTGGACCGCGCAGGACCGCGTGGCGGCCTCCGCGCGGCCATTCGGCTAGGCTTACCCCGCCCCGGGTCACGTCAAACCACTCGCGGGGTTGATATCACTCGGCGTGCCGAGTGTGGCGATCGTTGACGCACCCCCAGTGACTGCCTACCGTCGTGAAGGAAGGTCCCGGAAGGCTCTCGCTTGACGGCGTTGCCGGGCATCGGGCCGGATTTTCCGCGCGGTGCGTCCGGGATTGCGAACTTACGGAGGTCGGCGTGAGAAGCACCGGCGGCGGTACGGCCCCGGGGGACGGATTCCTCCCTCGCGGCGCTGTGGCCCATCGCTCTCCCCGGTTCCGGGCGGAGGAGGGGGCGGCCGCGGCGGGGGCCGCGCCGGACGCGGAGGTGATCGGCTACCGCGGCCCCACGGCGTGCGCGGCCGCCGGCATCACGTACCGGCAGCTCGACTACTGGGCGCGCACCGGCCTGGTCGAGCCGAGCGTGCGCCCGGCGCACGGCTCCGGCACCCAGCGCCTGTACAGCCTGCGCGACGTCGCCGTGCTGAAGATCGTCAAGCGGCTGCTGGACACCGGCGTGTCCCTCCAGAACATCCGCACCGCGGTGCGCCACCTGCGCTCCCGCGATCTCGCCGACCTGCGGCGCATGACGCTGATGTGCGACGGCGCCACCGTGTACGAGTGCGCCTCGCCCGACGAGGTGGTGGACCTCCTCCAGGGCGGTCAGGGCGTGTTCGGCATCGCCGTGGGCGTGGTGTGGCGCGAGGTCGAGGCCGCGCTCACCCAACTGCACGGGGAGCGGGTGGACACCGGCGAGACGCTGGTCGGCCACAACCCCGAGGACGAGCTGGCCCGGCGCAGGAACCGCGCGGGCTGAGGCACCACGGGGCGGCGCCGCCCGCCGCGGGCACCGTTTCCTCGCTCCGGCCTCGATCCGGCGGATGTCAGTGCCGTGCGCGACCATCGGGGTGTGAGGTCCGCGCCGACGATCCTGCACCTGGACATGGACGCTTTCTACGCGTCCGTGGAGCAGGCGGCCAAGCCCAGCCTGCGCGGCAAGCCCGTCATCGTCGGCGGCCTGGGGCCGCGCGGTGTGGTGGCCACGGCCTCCTACGAGGCGCGGCGCTCCGGGGTGCACTCGGCGATGGCCATGGCCCACGCGCGGCGGCTGTGCCCGCACGCGGCGTTCCTGGTGCCCCGCTTCTCCGTCTACCGGCAGGTGAGCGACACGGTGATGGGGCTGCTGCGGGAGCTGTCCCCGCTGGTGGAGCCGCTCAGCCTGGACGAGGCGTACCTGGACCTGGAGGAGGGCCCGCACGGGGCGCTGCTGCGGCAGCCCGACCGGCGGGCGGTCTCCGCGGTGGCGCGGGCACTCGCGGAGGACCTGCGCGGCGACATCGCCGCGGCGACGGGCCTGACGGCGTCGGTGGGCCTGGCCGGGACGAAGATGCTGGCCAAGATCGCCTCCGAGCGGGCGAAGCCGGACGGGCTGCTGGTGATCGAGCCGGGCACCGAGCGGGCGCTGCTCGACCCGCTGCCGGTGCGGGTGCTGCCCGGGGTGGGCCCCGCCACGGACGAGCACCTGCGCCGCGCCGGCATGGCCACCGTCGCCGATGTGGCGGCGGCGGGCGAGGCGGAGCTGGTGCGGCTGCTCGGCAGGGCGCACGGGGCCGGCCTGTACTCGATGGCGGTGGGGCACGACGACCGTCCGGTGGTCGCCGAGCGGGAGGCGAAGTCGGTGTCCGTGGAGGACACCTTCGACGAGGACCTGGCCGACCGCGACCGGGTGCGGCACGAGATCGACCGCCTCGCCGAGCGGTGCGTGCGCAGGCTGCGGGACTCCGGCCGGTCGGGGCGGACCGTGGTGGTCAAGGTGCGGCGCTTCGACTTCTCCACCCTCACCAGGTCCGAGACGCTGCGCGCCCCGACGGACGACCCGGCGGTGGTGCTCGAGGTGGCCAGGCGCCTGGTGGACTCGGTGGACACCACCGGCGGGGTGCGGCTGCTCGGCGTGGGGGTGAGCGGTCTGGCGGACTTCACCCAGGAGGACCTGTTCGCGCAGGTGGCGGGGGAGGCCGCGGCGTCGGCCGGGCCCGGGGCCCCCGGGGAGGCGGAGGGCGGGGCCGGGCCGTCCGGCGCGGTGGCGGCGGTGGCGTCCGCCCCGGCCGGACCCCTCGCGGCGGTGCGCGGGGCGCCGGAGCGACGGTGGCTGCCGGGGCAGGACGTGCGGCACGCGGAGCTCGGGCCGGGGTGGGTGCAGGGCAGCGGCGTGGGCCGGGTGACCGTCCGGTTCGAGACGCCGTGGTCGGCGCCGGGACGGGTGCGGACCTTCCCGGTGGACGACCCGCAACTGGCGCCGGGCGAGCCGCTGCCGCTGCGGGGCGGAGGCGGGGAGGGAGCGGGGGAGGAGGAGGGGGACGCGGAGGGTCAGTGACGTGCGGGGGCGGTCACTCGACGTCCCCGGCCAGTTCGCCCTCGCGGGCGCACTCGGACGGCTCCGCGTCGACGTCCAGGTGGTAGTGGCGGTAGAGCTGGAGCTCCTGCTCGGGCGAGAGGTGGCGGCCCACGCCGAAGTCGGGGGCGCACCGGATCAGCGCCTTGTCGTAGGGGACGCGCAGGTTTCCGCCGACGACGACGCTGGGCTCCAGGGGGACGAAGGCGTCCCGGCCGAACAGGCCGGTGCGCACGGCCGCCCACTCGGGCTCGCCCGTGGCGTCGTCCAGGTACACCTCGTCAACGGTGCCGATCTTGGCGCCGTTGCGGTCGAACGCCTTGCGGCCGATCAGGTCACGCGGATCGATGTCGGTCTGCACGGTGGTCCTCCAGCGGTTCGCGGGGCGCGGACGGCCCCGCGGTAATCCCACCAAAAGGCACAAAACGTCCGGTGTCGAGTCGAGGCGGCCGAAGGGATCCCTCGAGTACGGCGCTGATAGGGTTGAAGTGGCTGTTGACGTCGCGCGGGAGAGTCCTTCGCTCCTGGGGCACCCGTCCCTGGGGCAAGGCGCCGAAGGAGCAAATCCTCCCCGGAATCTCTCAGGCATCCGTACCGCGCGGTCGAGGTCACTCTGGAAAGCAGGGCGGGCGACGGGCGCGTGCACCGGACCCCTCCCTCACCGACGGTGCAAGCCGGGTCCCCCGCGGGGAGCCCGGTGAAGCTCTCAGGTCGTGACGCCCGCGTCGCGCTGACAGAGGGGGAGGCCGCCGGGCACACGCCGTTGTGTTGCCCCTCACAGGTCGCACGACCAGGAGGCCTCCGCAGATGACTGCCACCCCGAGCAGCGGACCCGACAGGCGGTCCCTCGCCGACCTCGAGCGCGGCACGCCCTTCGAACGGCGCCACATCGGGCCCGACGACGCCGACCGCGCCAAGATGCTGGCCCACGTCGGCTACGGCTCGCTGGACGAGCTGACCGCCGCCGCGGTGCCCGCCGCCATCCGGTCCGCCGAGTCGCTCGCCCTGCCGCAGGCCCGCACCGAGGCCGAGGTCCTGGCCGAGCTGCGTGAGCTCGCCGACCGCAACCAGGTCCTGCACTCCATGATCGGCCTGGGCTACCACGGCACCTTCACCCCGCCGGTCATCCTGCGCAACGTGCTGGAGAACCCGGCCTGGTACACCGCCTACACCCCCTACCAGCCGGAGATATCGCAGGGCCGGCTCGAGGCGCTGCTGAACTTCCAGACGATGGTGGCCGACCTGACCGGCCTGCCCACCGCCGGGGCGTCCCTGCTGGACGAGGGCACCGCGGCCGCCGAGGCCATGGCGCTGGCCCGCCGCGTGTGCCGGGTCAAGGCGCCCTCCGCGGACAGCCAGGGCCTGTTCCTGGTGGACGCCGACTGCCTGCCGCAGACCATCGCCGTGGTGCGCACCCGCGCCGAACCGCAGGGCATCGAGGTGCTCGTCGCCGACCTGTCGGACGGCCTGCCCGACGGGCTCGCCGAGCGCGGCCTGTTCGGCGTGCTGCTCCAGTACCCGGGCGCCTCGGGCGCCGTGCGGGACCCGGCGCCCGTCGTCGAGCGGGCGCACGAGCTCGGCGCCGTCGTCACGGTGGCCGCCGACCTGCTGGCGCTGACCCTGCTGAAGTCCCCCGGCGAGCTCGGCGCGGACATCGCGGTCGGCTCCAGCCAGCGCTTCGGCGTGCCCATGGGCTTCGGCGGGCCGCACGCGGGCTACATGGCGGTGAAGGAGGCGTTCGCCCGCAGTCTGCCGGGGCGCCTGGTCGGCGTGTCCGTGGACGCCGACGGCGACCGCGCCTACCGGCTCGCGCTCCAGACCCGCGAGCAGCACATCCGCCGGGAGAAGGCCACCAGCAACATCTGCACCGCCCAGGTGCTGCTCGCCGTCATGGCCGGGATGTACGCGGTGTACCACGGGCCCGACGGGCTGCGCGCCATCGCCCGGCGCGTCCACCGCTACGCCGCCGTCCTCGCCGCCGGCCTGCGCGCGGGCGGCGTGGAGGTGGTGCACGAGGCGTTCTTCGACACGGTGACCGCGCGGGTGCCCGGCCGGGCCGCGGACGTCGTGGCCGCGGCCCGGGCCGCCGGGGTCAACCTGCGGCAGGTGGACGCCGACCTGGTCGGCATCGCCTGCGACGAGACCACCGGCCGCGCCCAGCTCGCCGCCGTGTGGCGCGCCTTCGGCACGGCCGGCGACGCCGGGGCGCCGGACGTGGACGCGCTGGACGAGGCGACCGCCGACGCCCTGCCGGACGGCCTGCTGCGCCAGGGCGAGGTGCTCACCCACCCGGTGTTCCACCGCCACCGCTCCGAGACGGCGATGCTCCGCTACCTGCGCCGCCTCGCCGACCGCGACTACGCGCTCGACCGCGGCATGATCCCGCTCGGCTCGTGCACGATGAAGCTGAACGCCACCGCCGAGATGGAGCCGATCACCTGGCCGGAGTTCGGCGCGCTGCACCCGTTCGCCCCCGCCGAGCAGGCCGAGGGTTATCTGACGCTGATCCGCGAGCTGGAGGACCGGCTGGCGGAGGTCACCGGCTACGACCGGGTCAGCCTCCAGCCCAACGCCGGGTCGCAGGGCGAGTTCGCCGGGCTGCTCGCCGTGCGCGCCTACCACCGGGCGAACGGTGAGGCGCAGCGCACCGTCTGCCTGATCCCGTCCTCCGCCCACGGCACCAACGCGGCCAGCGCCGCCATGGCGGGCCTGAAGGTCGTGGTGGTGAAGACCAGCGACGACGGGGACGTGGACCTGGCCGACCTGCACGCCAAGATCGACGCGCACCGGGACACCCTGGCCGTGCTGATGGTCACCTACCCCTCCACGCACGGCGTGTTCGAGGAGCACATCGCCGACGTGTGCGCGGCCGTGCACGAGGCCGGCGGGCAGGTGTACGTGGACGGCGCCAACCTCAACGCCCTGGTGGGGCTGGCCCGTCCGGGGAAGTTCGGGGCGGACGTGTCGCACCTGAACCTGCACAAGACCTTCTGCATCCCGCACGGCGGCGGCGGCCCCGGCGTCGGCCCGGTCGCGGTGCGCGCCCATCTGGCGCCGTACCTGCCGAACCACCCGCTCCAGCCCGCCGCGGGTCCGGAGACGGGCGTAGGGCCGATCTCCGCCGCGCCGTGGGGCTCGGCGGGCATCCTGCCGATCTCCTGGGCGTATCTGCGGCTGATGGGCGCTGAGGGGCTGAAGCGGGCCACCCAGGTGGCGGTGCTCAGCGCGAACTACGTCGCCAAGCGGCTCGCGCCCTACTACCCCGTGCTCTACACCGGCCCCGGCGGCCTGGTGGCGCACGAGTGCATCGTGGACCTGCGCCCGCTGACCAAGGCGACCGGCGTGACCGTGGACGACGTGGCCAAGCGGCTCATCGACCACGGGTTCCACGCGCCGACGATGTCGTTCCCGGTGGCCGGAACCCTGATGATCGAGCCCACCGAGAGCGAGGACCTGGCCGAACTCGACCGGTTCTGCGAGGCCATGATCGCCATCCGCGGGGAGATCGACCGGGTGGCGGCGGGCGAGTTCCCCGTGGAGGACTCACCGCTGCGCGGCGCGCCCCACACCGCCGCGGTGCTGGCCGGGGAGTGGGCGCGGCCCTACTCGCGGCAGGAGGCGGCGTTCCCGGGCACGGTGTCCGCGGCGGACAAGTACTGGCCGCCGGTGCGCCGCATCGACCAGGCGTTCGGTGACCGCAACCTGATGTGCTCGTGCCCGCCGCTGGAGGAGTACGACGGCTGAAATCCGCCGGGGCGGCGCGCGGCGCGGCCCCGGGGGAGGGCGGAGTGGGGCCGGTGCGGCGGTGACGCCGTGCCGGCCCCGTTTTTCGAATGACCGCCGTTGCCCACGACGGCCGCTTCGCGTGACGGTGCACGCCGCGCCGCGGAGGGGCGCCCGCCGGGTGCGGGCGCGCGGCGCCGGCGAAGCCGTCCGGCTCCGGGCCGGGTGGCCCTGCCGGGCGGCTTCCGAGGAGGTGTGGCGCTGTGGTGCCGGGCCGCGGGGACGTGCGCCGCACGTCCGGGCGGTGCCGGTTCAGGCGGCGACGAGCTTGGCCAGCGGCCGGTGCGGAGCGATGATCTGCCCGTCGGGCAGCAGCTCCCCGGTGTCCTCGAAGAGCAGGACGCCGTTGCAGAGCAGGCTCCAGCCCTGCTCCGGGTGGCGCGCGACGGTGTGCGCGGCCTCACGGTCAGGGGAGTCCGCGGTGGGGCAGGGTGGCTGGTGCTGGCACATGGTGGACATGGTCTTTCGCTGCGTTGTGGTCATGGCGCGGCTTGAGGGAGTGTGCATGGCCGCTTCCCCCGTTCGGAAGTGACGTACGACGGTCGGAGCGCCGGACGGCGCCTGCCGGATCTCAGTGTTGCCCCGGCGGCTCGTCCGCGCACGGATTTCCTCCGAGCTGTTGTTCGCTTTTTTCTCTCCGGTCGCTTTTCCCGGGTGCTTTCCGGATGCGGGTGTGGCTGCGACACGGTCACCGGCGCCGCCGGTCCTCGTGTCGCGGATCTTGCTGCGCCCGGGGGCGGCCGGGACCGCCCCTGCTTCGTCAGACGCCGCACCCACGCTAGCGGTTGCCCGCTCGGCGGTGATCCATATCAGCCATCCGCGCGCGGGTGCAAACGCGGCCGGGCCCGCCCCGCGCGGACGCGGAGCGGGCCCGGTGCGCCGGCGCCCCGGGGGCGCCGCGGAGTCCGGGGTTCAGGCGGAGCTGGCCAGCAGGGACGCGCCGGAGGGGAGGCGCGGGGCCAGCGCGGGCAGCAGATCCGCCGCGCGGTGCACGCGGTGCGCCGCGATGCCGGGGGGTGCCGGGGCCAGCGGGACGAGCAGATCCTCCGCGTGGTCCTCGGCGGAGTCGTCGTGCAGCCACAGCGCCAGCATGTACAGGCCGGGGACGGAGAGCATGCGGGGCTGGTGGCGGCCCTTGAGGGACTGCGCCTGGCCGAGCGCGCGGTAGGTGGAGACCAGGAACGGGCCCTGGCCGAAGTGGGAGAAGGCCCAGCCGTCGGGGGTCTGGAGCGTCTCCGCGACCGCGACGGGCGTGTCGCCCGCGTTGATCAGGAAACGCCACCCCGTACGGCGGGCGGCGGCGAGCGCGCGGTGGCCGTCGGTGCAGTGCTCGAGGACGTGGACGGGGTGCGGGTGCGAGGTGGTCACCGGACCTGGGGTGGCGTGCAGGGCCGGGGCGGTGCGGGTGGCGGCGGGGGAGTTGAGGGCTGCCAGTACCGCCCGGAGGGCGGGGGCGGGAGCCGGCGGGGTGTACAGCGGCATGACGGATCGCCTCTCACTGGTGGAGTGGGCGTACGAAAGGGTGCGGACGGCGCTGTCGGCAGGTCGGCAGAGCACACCGGGCTTGCGGGGTGGGGGTCGCGGATGCGCGGTGGTGCGGGGATGGCATGCGGACCCCTTCCCTGGGCCATGGCGTGCGCGCGCCATAGGGTGGGTCGCGGGATGTCTGCCTTGAGGGTGGAGTTTATACGACATTTGTTCCCGCAATGTTTCCTCTACTAATCCCCCGGATGACCTGCAAGGGGATTACCGGCCGTGATCAGTAGAGGTCAAAGCCCTGGTGGCGGAGATGGTGGCTGCTCCTGGCTGCGGATTCCCTCCGATTGCGGATGGCTGGTTCCGGGTAGACGAGTCCTCTGGCATGTGTGCCAGGGATAACCCCCTTTCCCATGCCCGTGTTCCATGTCCGGGCCGTTACTGCCAGAGGAATATGCCGTACGGCGCCGGGCAGGCGCCGCCCAGGTGACGGCGGGCGACCCGGCCTTATGGATCATGGTCGCTGGGCAGTATTTGTCGCTGGGCGCATCCAGGGCAGCAGGGTCTGGAGCGGGGTCCACGGAAAGGGGAGCCTCGGTGGGAGAGAAGGTCGGGGTCAGCGCGTTCGACCTCTCCGATCGGCAGCGGTACCGGCGCAAGCTGCGCCTGTGCCTGTCCGCGCTGGAACGGCTGCTGCGGGAGAAGAGGTTCGACCGGCCGCGGAACCTGATGGGTCTCGAGCTCGAACTGAACCTGGTGGACGCCGCGGGGCTGCCGCGGATGGTCAACGACGAGGTGCTGGAGCGGATAGCCAGCCGCGACTTCCAGACAGAGCTGGCGCAGTTCAACCTCGAGGTGAACGTCACCCCGCACCGCCTCGGCGGCCGGGTGCTGGACGAGCTCGCGGAGGAGCTGCGCACCTGCCTGGCCTACGCCGACCGCAAGGCGCAGGAGGCCGGGGCGCGGATCGTGCTCGTGGGCATCCTGCCCACCCTCGGCTCCGAGGACCTGGTCAAGTCCACCCTCTCCCGCGCCGACCGCTACCGACTGCTCAACGACCAGATCCTCGCCGCGCGCGGCGAGGACCTCTCCCTGCACATCGAGGGCGTGGAGCGCCTCGCCGTGACCTCGGCGTCGATCGCCCCCGAGGCGGCCTGCACCTCCCTCCAACTGCACCTCCAGGTCACCCCCGGCCGGTTCGCGCAGGTGTGGAACGCGGCCCAGGCCATGGCCGCCGCCCAGGTGGCCGTCGGTGCCAACTCGCCGTTCCTGTTCGGGCGCGAGCTGTGGCGCGAGACCAGGCCGCCGCTGTTCGAGCAGGCCACCGACACCCGGCCGCAGGAGCTGAAGGCGCAGGGCGTGCGCCCGCTGGCCTGGTTCGGCGAGCGCTGGATCGACTCCGTCCTCGACCTGTTCGAGGAGAACGTCCGCTTCTTCCCCTCGCTGCTGCCGATCTGCGACGACGAGGACCCCGAGCGGGTGCTCGACGGCGGCGGCGTGCCCGCGCTGCGGGAGCTGGTGCTGCACAACGGCACCATCTACCGCTGGAACCGCCCGGTGTACGACGTGTCGGGCGGCGTGCCGCACCTGCGCGTGGAGAACCGGGTGCTGCCCGCGGGGCCGACCGTGACCGACGTGCTGGCGAACACCGCCTTCTACTACGGCCTGGTGCGCTCGCTCGCCGAGGAGTCCCGGCCGATCTGGACCCGGCTGCCGTTCGAGGTCGCCGCAGACAACTTCCACGTCGCCTCCCGCGACGGCATCGGCGCCGTGCTCCGCTGGCCCAGGTCCCGCGGCGGCGGCCTGACGGAGGTGCCGGTGGCCCGCCTGGTGCGCGAGGAGCTGCTGCCGCTCGCGGCCGCGGGCCTGGACGCGTGGGGCGTGGAGCCGGTGGACCGCGACCGCTACCTCGGCGTGATCGAGCAGCGCTGCGCGCGCGGCACCAACGGCGCCGAGTGGCAGGCGCGCACCTTCCACCTGCTGCGCGAGCGCGGGAACCTGGGCAGGGCCGAGGCGCTGGCCGCGATGACCCGCAGGTACTGTGCCCTGATGCGGACCGGGGAGCCGGTGCACACCTGGCCGGTGGAGTGAGCGGAACCCCGACGGGGCGGCGCCCCCGGCCGGCCGGGCCCGGTCGGCACTCGTGGGACACGTGCCGCGTTGGGAGAGGCGTGACGATCACTTCGCCGGAGCAGACCGGCCTTTCGCGGCGCACCGCGCGCCACGAGCTGGCCCTGGTGCTGGCCCTGTCACTGGGCGCGAGCGGCCTCGCCGCGCTCATCGACTTCACCGGGTCGCTGACCGAGCCGGGCGGCCTCTCCGACCAGGCCGCCACCCTGGTGGGCTCGCGCGCGCCGGGGCGGCCGTGGCTCGACCTCGCCTGGCAGTTGTTCTCCATCGCCTCCTCGCTGGTGCCGGTGGCACTGGTCGCGCACCTGCTCACCCGGGAGGGCGCGGCGCTGCGGGCGATCGGCTTCGACCTGCGCAGGCCCCGCTTCGACCTGGCCTGGGGCGCCGCCGTCGCGGCGGGCGTCGGGGGCACCGGGCTCGCGTTCTACCTCGGGGCGCGGGCCGCCGGGTTCAACCTGACGGTGGTGCCCGAGTCGCTGCCCGACGTGTGGTGGAAGATCCCCGTGCTGGTGCTGTCGGCGGTGCAGAACTCGGTGCTCGAGGAGGTCATCGTCATCGGCTACGTGCTGCGCAGGCTGGGCCAGCTCGGCTGGACCTGGCCGGCCGCCGTGGCGTTCAGCTCGGTGCTGCGCGGCTCGTACCACCTGTACCAGGGCATCGGCGGGCTGGTCGGGAACATGGCCATGGGCGTGCTGTTCTGCCTGCTGTACCGCAGGTGGGGGCGGGTGGGGCCGCTGGTGGTGGCGCACGCGCTGATCGACATCGTGGCGTTCGTCGGGTACGCGCTGCTGGCCGGGAAGGTGAGCTGGCTGCCGACGGCGTGAGGCGGGCGGCGAGCGGGGCGGGCCCGGTGGCGGGCCCGCCCCGGCGCGTCACCCGGCGGCGAGCAGCTCCCCGTCGATCACGGTGACGGCCCGGCCGGTCAGCTCCACCCGGTCGCCGCGCACCGCGGTGCGCACCCGGCCGGGGCGGGCCGAGACCTGAAGGCCGGTCAGCTCGGCGCGGCCCAGCCGCGCGGACCAGAACGGGGCGAGCGCGGTGTGGGCGCTGCCCGTCACCGGGTCCTCGGGGACGCCGACGGCCGGGCCGAAGAAGCGGGAGACGAAGTCGTGGTCCCGGCCGGGGGCGGCGGCCGCGGTGACGATCACCCCGCGCCACCCCGCGCCGCCGTCCAGGGCGGCCACGGCGGGCAGGTCCGGGGCCAGGGAGCGCACCGTCTCCTCGTCGGCCAGCTCCACCAGCAGGTCGCCGAGGGCACCGGTGCCGTGGACGGAGACCGGCTCGGCGCCCAGCGCCTTCGCCAGGCCCGCCGGGGGCTCGGTCGCGCCCGGCGGTGAGGCGGGGAAGTCCATGGTCAGCGCCCCGCCCTCGGCCGGGCGCACCACGAGGGTGCCGCTGAGCGTGGAGAAGCGCGCCACCTCCGCCGCGGCGCCCGTGGAGAACAGCACGTGCGCGGTGGCCAGCGTGGCGTGGCCGCACATCCCGACCTCGGTGGCGGGCGTGAACCAGCGCAGTTGCCAGCTTTCCTCCGCGCCGTCCGGCGAGGGGTGGGCGAACGCCGTCTCGGAGAGGTTCACCTCGGCCGCGACCCGCTGCATCCAGCTCGCGTCGGGGAACGCGCGGGCGGAGTCGAGGAGCACCACCCCCGCCGGGTTCCCGGCGAAGGGGCGGTCGGTGAAGGCGTCGACGATTCTGATGCGCATGCCGCCACCCTAGGCGTGACCGGGGCGGGCGATCACGCGGTATCCGGCCGGGCGCGGTCCGCGAGGTGCCGTCCGGGTCGCCGCGGGCGGCCGGCGCCCGGCGCGGCCGCGGGCGGGACGGCGGAGTTCGCGGGCGGGGTCGGGCGCCGTCTCCGCCGGGGTGCGCCGCCGTGCGCTCGCGCCGGGGCGCGCCGCCGCGCACGGCCGTACCGGCGCCGGACACGGCCCGGCGCGCCCTGCACCGTCCCCGCACCACACCACAGCACACCGCACCGCGCCGTCTCCGCTCGGCGATGCCGCGAGCGTCCGCCCGCACCGCCGCCGTCTCCCGGCGGCGCCCGCCCGCCGATTCGCTCCATCCGCAGGGCGGACGCTTGTCGGTAACGAGTTTCCGATATATCGTCGAAGCATCGTGATAGATGAGCGAGTGGCGAAAGGAGGACGCGAGATGCGTCCCCACGGATTCGGACACGGACATGGACACGGCCCCTGGGTCGGGGGCGGCCCGGAACGGCGCGGAGGGGAAGGGCGCTGGGAGCGGCGGGCGGCGTTCGGGCCGTTCGGGCCCCCCGGCGGGGGCTGGGGCGGGCCGCGCGGACGCGGCCACCGCGGCCGGGCCCGGCGCGGTGACGTGCGGGCCTCGATCCTGGTCCTGCTGAAGGAGCGGCCGATGCACGGCTACGAGATGATCCAGGAGATCGGCGAGCGCAGCGGCGGGGCCTGGCAGCCCAGCCCCGGGTCGGTGTACCCCACCCTCCAGTTGCTGGAGGACGAGGGCCTGATCGGCAGCGAGGAGTCCGGCGGCAGGCGCATGTACAGCCTCACCGACGCGGGCCGCGCCGAGGCCGACGGCGGGCCGGACGCCCCCTGGGAGCAGGCGGGCCGCGGCGAGTGGGAGTCGCTGCGCGAGGTGAAGCAGGCCGCCAGCGGGCTGTTCTCGGCGTTCGGCCAGGTGATGGCGACGGGCAGCGAGGAGCAGCGGGCCAAGGCGCTGGCCGTGGTCAACGAGGCCCGCAAGAAGCTCTATCTGATCCTCGCCGACGAGGACTGACGACCCGGCCGGCCGCGCCGCGGCGGCGCGGCGGACCCGTCAGCCACCGGTGCCCGGGGCGAGCGGCAGCACCTCGATGCGGCCGCCCCCGCACACCGCGCCCTGGGTCCAGGCCGCCTGCTCCTGGGTGTGGGAGTCCGGCGGGGTCACCTGGAGCCGCCGGGCCGGCGGGGCGCACGGGCCCGTCTGCGGGTCGCCCTCGCCGGGGACGACGCTCCAGTGCAGCCGCGCCCACGCGCTGGCCCCGGGGGCGAGGGTCAGCGGCCGGGACGGGCGGGAGCGGTCCCGCACGGCGTCGGTGGGCAGCGGGGCGCCGGTGCCGTCGAGCAGTCGCAGGCCGACGTAGCCCTGGAGGCGGCAGGCGGTGGCGGAGCCGTTGGTGAGGACCGCGGCGGCGTAGCGGTTGCCCGCGGCCGGGGGCAGCGGGCGCAGGCTCAGGGTGAGGCGGTCGGTGCCGCACCACGGGGGGCGGGCCGCGGTGCGCGCGCTCGTCGCCGCGTCGGCGGACCCGGCCCGGGGCGCGGCCTGCTTTCCGGCCCGCTCCTTCCCGTCCCGGCGGTCCGCGGCCCGCCCTTCGGGCGATGGCCTCCGCGGCTCCGGGGAGGCCGGCGGCTGCGCCGCGGAGGAGGAGGGCGGTGCCGCGGCCGGGGGCTCGTCGGCGGCGGAGTGCCCCTGGCCGGACGAGCCGCAGGAGGCCAGCAGGGCGGCTGCGGCCGCGGCGGCGAGTGCGGTGGAGGGCGTGCGCAGGCGGCGTCCCATCTCGGGTGCTCCTTCCGGGAGTTCCGGTGGTCCCTCGGGTGCTGCTACCCGCTTGGACTCGGAGCCCCGCCTTCCGGTTTCCTCCGGGAGCGCTTTTCTGTGCCTTTCTCGCCGGTTTTTGCCTTCTCTTGACGTTGCGTCACCGGGCGGACCGGAGTTTTGTCACTGGATCGGGTGATGGTCCAGGACTCCGACCCTCGCGCTGCCGATAGCGCTTAAGGGGGCGGCGAAAGCCCGCCCGGATCGGAGCGAGACACCATGCGTCACTTCAGCAGCCGAGCGCCTCGTTTGGCCGTGGCGGCCACGGTGGTGGGTCTGCTCGCCACGGGGGCCGCGCTGCCCTCCGCGGCTGAGCCGGTCGAGGACCGGTCGACGCCCGGGGCGGCGACCCACGGGCACACTCCCAAGGCGAGGCTGTGGATGAGCGTGGTGAACGGCGAGGACCCCGACGGCGCGGACCGGAGCTGGGCGGTGCTCGTGTGCGGGCCGGACGGCGGCACCCACCCCCGTGCCAGGGCGGCCTGCCACGCCCTGCGGGAGGCGGGCGGGGACATGCACGCGCTGCCCGCGGCGGCCGAGCGGATGTGCGCCAAGATCTACTCGCCGGTGGTCGTGGAGGTGATGGGCCGGTGGCGCGGCCGGCTGGTGGAGTACCGCGAGACGTTCCCCAACCGCTGCCTGATGGAGTCCGACACCGGCCAGGTCTTCGCGTTCGACGAGGACTGACCGGTGTGCCCGGCCGCCCGCCGACGGCGTCCGTCCGCACGGGCGCGCGGGGCGGGCGGTGGCCCCGCGGCGTCGGGGCCCGTCCGGCGCCGCGCGGGTGCGCGGCCGCCCGCCCGGCGGGCTGTGTCACGATCGGTCCCGGAGGTGGCGACGATGGACGTGGCGGAGCTGCTGCGCGGGCAGCCGGTGATGGCGGGCCCCTTCCCGGAGTTCGACGTGGCGCGGGCGCCGCGGCGGCCGGGCGAGCTGTTCGCGCGGTGGCTGGAGCAGGCCGTGCGCGAGGGTGTGGCGGAGCCGCACGTGATCACGTTGAGCACGGCCGACGAGCGGGGCCGCCCCTCCGCGCGGGTGCTGATGCTGCGGGATCTGGACATTCCCGGCGCCGGTTGGGTGTTCGCCTCCAGCGCGGTCAGCCGCAAGGGCGTGGAACTGGCCCGCAACCCCTGGGCGGCGCTGTCGGTGTACTGGCGGGAGCAGGGCCGCCAGGTGCGGGTGTGCGGCCGGGTGGAGGCGGCGTCACCCGAGGTCAACGCCCACGAGTTCCACTCCCGCACCGAGGCGGCGCGGGTGGCGGCGCTCACCGGGCGGCAGAGCGCGCCGATGGCGGACCCGGCGGAGTTCGAGGCCGCGGAACGGGAGGCGCGGGCCCTGCTCGCCCGCCACCCGGAGGCGGTCGCCCCCGACTACACCGTCTACACGCTGCGGGCCGAGGAGGTGGAGTTCTGGCAGGGCGCCGCGGACCGGCACCATCTGCGGCTGGTCTACGACCGCCGGGGCGACGGCTGGGCGAAACGGCTGCTGTGGCCGTGAGCGCGGGGCGGCGCGGAGCCGCCGCTCCGGGCCCGCCGTAGGACTGCCGGGTTTCCCGCGGGGCCCTTGGGGCAACCGCTGAGCACCCGGACGGGTCGTGGCCGAGAAGTGTCGTCCTTGAGGATGACAATCCTTGCGTCCACGCCCTTCCATAGGTGGAGTGGCATATGCCCCGGGGCGAGGATGCCCTTTCCGTTGCGGCCTGATGAGGTGGGAACCGTGCAGAGCAACACCCGCCCCGCCGAACCCCCGGGAGTCGGACTGGAGTCCGCACTCACCGCAGAGCTGCGGTCCGCGGTGGCCGGTGCGCGCCGACGCGCCGCGCGCGACGCCGACCGGCAGGTGGACACCGCGCATCTGCTGCACTCGCTGCTGGAGTGCGACCCCCGGGTGCGCGAGCAGTTCCAGCCCGCGCAACTCGCCCGCCTGCTGGGCTACCTCGTCCAGCGCAGCATCGGATTCGGCCTCCAGTGGCAGGCGTCGGTCGAGGACTCCGGCGGGCTGCCGGTGATCGCCGCGCCCCTGGCGGAGCGGGTGCCCGGGCAGGGGGAGCCGCCCGCCGCCGAGAGCGCGGCCGCCGCCTCGCCGGGCGACGGCGGCGCCCCCGGCCGCGCTCCGGGGGAGCGCGCCGCCGGGGCCGGGGGCCGGGGTGGTCCCGGCTGGAGCCCCGCCGCCGCCACCGCCCTGCGGCGCGCCGTCGCCCGTGCGCACGGCGGAGGCCGGGAGCTGGTCGAGGGGGTGGACCTGCTCGCCGCGGTCGCCGCCGACGAGGACAACCGCGCGGTGGACGTCCTGCGGTTCGCCGGCGTGGACGTGGTCGCGATGACCGCCGCCCTGCCCCGCTGACCGCCGCGCCGCCGCGGCCCCCGGCGCGCCCCCACCCGCCCGCACCCCTGGCCCTCACCGGCCCCGAGCCTCGCCGCCCGCCCCCGTCCCGCGCCGCCCGTCCCCTCCCGCCCCCTGGCGGGCCGGGCTCCCGTCCCGCCCGTGACGGGGCCCGGCCCGCGCTGCCGTTGTCGGCGGGGGATGCGAACATGACCGGATGCACAAGTCTGAGGAGGCCGGAGCCGCCGCCCGCAGTACGGGGCTGACGCTGGCGCTGATATCGGCGTGCGCGTTCGGCGGCTCGGGCGTGGCCGCCAAGCCGCTGATCGAGGCGGGGCTCGACCCGCTGCATGTGGTCTGGATGCGCGTCGGCGGCGCCGCGATCATCATGCTGCCGCTGGTGTGGCGGCACCGCGGGCTGCTGCGCAGGCGCCCGGCGCTGCTGGTCGGGTTCGGGCTGCTGCCGGTCGCCGGGGTCCAGGCGTGCTACTTCGGGGCGATCGAGCGGGTGCCGGTCAGCGTGGCGCTGCTGCTGGAGTACCTGGGGCCCGCGCTGGTGCTGGGCTGGGTGCGCCTGGTGCAGCGCAAACCGGTCTCCCGGGCCGCCGCGATGGGCGTGGCGCTCGCCGTCACCGGGCTGGCCTGCGTGATCGAGGCGTGGTCGGGGCTGGCGTTCGACACGGTCGGGGTGCTGCTCGGGCTCGGCGCCGCCTGCTGCCAGGCCAGCTACTTCATCCTGGCCGACCACGGCAGCTCCAGCGAGGACCCGGCCGATCCGTTGGCGGTGAGCGCCTTCGGCATGCTGATCGGCACGGGTGTGCTCACCGTCGTCGCCCGGCCGTGGAACGCGGAGTGGGACGTGCTCACCGGCCGGGTGGCCATGGGGGAGCGGGACATCCCCGGGGTGCTGCTGCTGGGCTGGATCGTGCTGGTGGCCACGGTGCTGGCCTACCTGACCGGGGTGGTGTCCGTGCGCAGGCTCTCGCCGCAGGTGGCGGGCGTGGTCTCCTGCCTGGAGGCCGTGGTGGCGACCGTGCTGGCGTGGGTGCTGCTGCGCGAGCACCTGGCGGCGCCGCAGTTGGCGGGCGGGCTGCTGGTGCTGCTCGGCGCCTTCGTCGCGCAGACCAGCAGGACGGCGCGGGGCGGCGGGACCGGCCCCGGGCCCGGCGCGTCCGCCGCGGAGGCGGGCACGGCAACCGGGCTGCCCGGGGCCGGCCAGGGGCGGTGAGCCGCTCCGGCCGCCCGGTCCCCGGCGTGGCGGGCGGCCGGAGCGGGCGCGGCTCGCCGGTCAGCCGTCGGCGGGCGGGGGCAGGCGGCGCAACTGGTGGGCGGCCGCCTCGGCGTCGTGGCCGCGGCCGCGGGCGGACAGGCGGGCGGCGACGGCCTGCCGCACCGGCTCGGGCTTGTTGCCCCCGTACTTGAACTTGGCCCGGACCTCGGTGACCGCCAGGCGCAGGCCCCGGATGCCCGGCAGCAGCCGCCCGTACGGGGCCCGCCCGGCCTCGACCGGGGCGTGGCCGCCCTCGGGTTGCAGGTGGGCGAGCTGGCGGCGCAGCAGGTCGGCCTTCCCGGCCGGGTCGTCCACCACATGCGCCACACAGGAGAGCTGCACCGCGGCGTAGTAGCTGGTGGGGACGCCGTGCTCGGGCGGGGCGCCCTCGGGGACGGCCCAGTACGAGGGCACGTAGGCGTGATCGCCCGCCACGCTGAGGGTCACGTGCGGGTCGGCGTCCAGGGCGGCCCACAGCGGGTTGGGGCGGGCCAGGTGGGTGACGGCCTCGCGGCGTTCGTGGTCGTAGGCGAAGTGCAGGGGCTGCACCAGGGGGCCCTGGCCGGGCAGGCCGTTGGCGGCCAGCTCGCCGAAGTCGCGGGTGGCGAGCCAGTCCTGCCACTCGTGCTCGTCGAGGGCGGCGTCCCAGGGGTGGATCAGCACGGGGTGCTCCTTGCTCGGTGCGGTGCCGGGCGCGGCGGGTGCGCGGAGGTGCGGAGGCGCGGCGCCGGGTCAGCCGCGCGGCGCCAGGTAGTCGGGCAGCGGCACGGACGGGTCCAGGTCGTCCGCGGGGACGGGGCTGCCGAAGGCGGTGGTGACGGGCAGCACGCCGGTCCAGTACGGCAGGGCCGTGTCCTCCGGCTCGTCGTTGGGGCCGCCGGTGCGGACCTTGGCGGAGACCTCGCGCAGGTCGAGGCGGACCACGGCGGTGGCGGCCAGCTCCTTGGCGTTGCCCCGGCGGCAGTCGTCGGCGCGGCCGGGCAGGGCGTGGTCGACCAGCGCGTCCAGGGCGGTGGCGCGCTCGCCGGGGTCGGTGACCTGGCGGGCGGTGCCGTGGATGACGACGGAGCGGTAGTTCACCGAGTGGTGGAAGGCGGAGCGGGCCAGCACCAGGCCGTCGACGAGGGTGACCGTGACGCACACCGGCAGTCCGCCGCCCGTGTCTCCGTCGTGGCCCGCGCCGGCGGCGCGCAGCGGGCGGCTGCCCGTCGAGCCGTGCAGGTACAGCCGGTCCTCCACCCGGCCGTACAGCGTGGGCAGCACCACGGGGGAGCCGTCGTCGGCGACGAACCCCAGGTGGCAGACGAACGCCTCGTCCAGGATCGCGTGCACCAGCGCCCGGTCGTACGACGCCCGCTGCCGGGCGCGGCTCGGGACGGTGCGCGGGGTGGGCGCGTAGGCGGCGGGGTTCTCGGCCGACATGACGGCTCCTCAGTGCTGACTATATGCACTAGTGCATAATGGTGTTTGTGCTAGGAGAATATCGGATTGTTGGCCGGGGCGCAGCCGAGATCGCGGCCGACGTCGAACGGGCGATCGGCGCGGGCGCGCTCCAGCCCGGGCAGTCGCTGCCGCCGCTGCGCAGCCTCGCGGCCGACCTCGGCGTCAACCCCAACACCGTCGCCGCCGCCTACCGGCTGCTGCGCGACCGCGGGGTGGTGGAGACCGCGGGCCGCCGCGGCACCCGGGTGCGCCCGCGCCCCGCCACCACCCCGCGCGACCAGGCCCGCGTGGAGATCCCGGCCGGGGTGCGGGACCTGGCCGCGGGCAACCCGGACCCCGCGCTGCTGCCGCCGCTGGACGCCGCGCTCGCCGAGGCCGCCGCCCGGTGCCGCGCCGCGCCCGTCCTGTACGGAGCGCCGCCCGTGGACCCCGGGCTCGAACAACTGGCGCGCGCCGCGCTGGACGCCGACGGGGTGCCCGCGGGGCCGGTCGCCCTGGCCTCGGGGTCCCTGGACGCCATCGAACGGGTCTTCCACGCCCATCTGCGGCCGGGGGACGCCGTGGCGGTGGAGGACCCGGGCTGGAGCAGCCTGCTCGACCTGGTGCCCGCGCTGGGCCTGCGCCCCCTGCCCGTGGCGGTGGACGACGAAGGACCGCTGCCGGAGGAGGTCGCCCGCGCGCTGGCCGCCGGGGCGCGCGCCCTGGTGGTGACCGACCGCGCCCAGAACCCCACGGGCGCCGTGGTGAGCGCCGACCGCGCCCGGGAGCTGCGCGCCGTGCTGGACGCCCACCCCGGCGTGCTGCTGATCGAGGACGACCACGGCAACGGCATCGTGGCGCAGCCCCTGCGCCCGCTCGCCGCTCCGGACCGCCCCGGGCCGTGGGCGCTGGTGCGCTCGGTCGCCAAGGCGTACGGCCCCGACCTGCGGCTGGCCGTGCTCACCGGCGACGCGGTGACGGTGGACCGGGTGCTGGGCAGGCACCGGCTCGGCCCGGGCTGGGTCAGCCACCTGCTCCAGCGCACGGTCGCCGCGCTGTGGCGGGCGGGCGCCGTGGACCCGGAGCGGGTCGCCGCCGCGTACGCCGCCCGCCGCGACGCCCTGCTGCGGGAGCTCGCCGGGCGGGGCGTGGCCGCGCACGGGCGCAGCGGGCTGAACGTGTGGGTGCCGGTGCCCGACGAGACCGGCGCGGTCGCCCGGCTGCTCCGCTCCGGGTGGGCGGTGGCCCCGGGCGCCAGGTTCCGGCTGTCCTCGCCGCCCGGGGTGCGGGTGTCGGTGGCGTCGCTGCGGCCGGAGGAGGCCGCCGGGCTCGCCGAGGCCATCGCCGCTGCGGTGCGCCCGCCCGCCCCGCGGCGGCTGGGCTGAGCGGGCGGGCGCCGTCCCTCCGCCGCGGGGGCGGCCCGCTCGGCCGCGGGGCCCGGACCCCGCGCTACCGCTCCGTCCGGGGCCGCCGCTGGGTCAGGGCCGCCCCCGCGAGGATGACCAGGGCGCCCACCGGGACGTTCCACGCCAGGCTCTCGTCCAGCACCAGCACCCCGGCCGCGGTGGCCACCACCGGGATGAGGTAGGTGACCGTCGTGCCGATGGTGGCGCCCGCGTCGCGGACCACGCTGTGCTGGAGCAGGAAGGCCAGCCCGGTGCCCACCGCGCCGAGCACCAGCACGCTGAGCGAGGAGTCCAGCGGGAACTCCTCGGGCGCGCCGGTGAACACCGGTGTGACCAGGGCCGTCTGGGCCGTGCCGAGCAGCAACTGGGCGCAGGCCAGGGACAGGCTGGAGTGCCCGGTGCCGGTCAGGAAGCGCCGCACGTACGCCCACCCGGCCGCGTAGCTCGCCGCCGCCACCAGCGCCATCGCCGTGCCGCCGCCGTGCGTCCCGGCGAAGCCCTGCCAGGCGCCGAGCACCACCAGCACCCCGCCGAAGCCCAGCGCCATGCCCGCGGTGCTCCGCCGGGTGGGCCGCTCCTCCCGCAGCGCCACCAGCGTGATCAGCAGGCTCCACAGCGGGGTGGTGGCGTTGCAGATCCCGGCGAGGGTGGAGGAGATGTGCAGCTCGGCGTAGGCGAACAGGGTGAACGGCAGCGCGTTGCACAGCAGTGAGGCGACCGCGAGGTGCCCCCACACGCGCGCCCCGCGCGGCAGTCGGTCCCGCTTCACGGCGACGGCGGCGGCGAGCACCGCCGCGCCGAAGGCCATCCGGCCCAGGCTGACCTGGAGCGGGGCGAAGGCGTGCGTGCCGACCTTGATGAACAGGAAGCTGCACCCCCAGATCAGGCCGAGGGCGGCGAATTTCAGCCGCCAGTCCGTCCAGTCCGGGCCCCGGCGGCGGGCGGGAGTGGAGGTGCCGGAGGTGCCCTTGTCGGCGGCGGAGGCGGACGGGGCTGACGGTGCGCTCATGGCCCAAGCGTGACGATGTGCAGCGTGTAGAACAAATGAATTTATCTACGAGTGAAGGCGTAGCATCTCTAACATGATGAACCTGGAGCGCCTGAGGGTCCTGCACGCCATCGCCACCTACGGCTCCGTGAGCGGGGCCGCCGAGGTGCTGCACGTCACCACCTCCGCCATCTCCCAGCAGATGGGCAAGCTGGAGCGGGAGACCGGGCAGCGGCTCCTGGCCCGCAACGGCCGCGGCGTCCGGCTCACCGACGCGGGGCTGCTCCTGGTCAAGCACGCCGAGCGCATCCTGTCCCAGGTGGAGGAGGCGCAGTCGGAGCTGGAGGCGCACCGGGGCGCGGTGGTGGGGGACCTGGCCGTCGGCGCGTTCGCCACCGCGGCGCGCGGGCTCGGGCCGCGGGCCGTCACCTCGCTGCGCCGGTCGCACCCCAGGCTGCGGGTGCGCCTGTACGAGATGGAGCCGCACGACACCCTGCCCCGGGTGGGCCGCGGCGACATCGACCTCGGGGTGGTCCTCGACTGGTTCAACTCCCCGCTCGCCCTGCCGCCGGGGCTGGCCAAGACGCCGCTGCTCGACGACGTGGTGGACGTGGCCGTGCCCGCCGACCACCCGCTGGCCGGGGAGCGCGAGGTGGAGCTGGGGCAGCTCGGCGACGCCTCCTGGATCTGCTGGCCCACGGGCGCGTTCTGCCGGGACTGGCTGACGCTCACGCTGCGCGCGGAGGGCGTCGAGCCGCAGGTGACGCACACCGCGAGCGAGCACGCCACCCAGTTGGCGCTGGTCGCGGCCGGGCTCGGCGTCGCCGTCACGCCCCGGCTGGGCCGCGGCCCGCTGCCCGAGGGCGTGGTCGCGGTGCCGGTGCGCACCAGGCTGACCCGCCACGTCTACGCGGTGTGGCGCGCCGACGCGGGGCGCCGCCCGGCGATCAGGGCCGCGGTGCAGGCGCTGCGGGCGGCGGGCGCGACCCTGGCGGACGGGGTGCCGCCGGTCGGCGCCCCGGTGTTCTGAGGGCGCCGCCGCGGACCGCCCCGGCGGTCAGGACTTGCGGAAGTCCCAGGACACGATCCGCTCGGGCGCCAGCCGCAGCCACGCGTGGCGGCCGTCGTGCGGCAGGGCGTCCACGCCGAAGTACTTGCGCGCGAACGGCGGCTCGACAGCGGCCAGCTCCCGGTGCGGCGCGCCGGTGCGCGGCGCCTCGCCCACCGGCTCGGCCCGGCCGCCCAGCTCGACCCCGCGCAGCTCCCCGTAGTCGTGGCCGTCGTCCACCACCACACCGATCCGCGGGTCCCGCCGGATGTCGGCCCACCGCCTGCTGCGGGTCAGCGAGTACAGCCACAGCGCCGCGCCGTCCCACAGGAACCACAGCGGGCTGACGTGCGGAGTGCCGTCCGGCGAGACGGTGGCCACCCGGCAGGTGCGCGCCCGTGCGAGGAAGGCGTCCCGCTCCTGCCCGGTCATCATGATCCTGCGGCCGCGCCGCTGCGTGGTCCCGGTCATCGCCCCAGCATAGCTGGTTAACTGACGGATCGTCAGCTACGGTGCGGGCATGGCGGAACCCTCCGACCCGCTGCACCCGCGCGCCGCGGCGCTGCTCACCGTGGAGTGCCAGCGCGGCGTGATCGGCCGCGACGGCGCCTTTCCCGAACTGGCCAGGGCCGTGCGCGACGGCGGCGCGCTGGAGCGGATCGCCGCCCTGGTGCGCGCCGCCCACGCCGCGGACGTCCCCGTGGTGCACGCCGTCGCCGAGCGCCGCCCCGACGGGCGGGGCGCGAACCGCAACGCGCGCCTGTTCCGCGCCGCCGCCCGCCTGCCCGTGCGCCAGTCGGCGGGGTCGCCGATGGCCGAGGTCGTGTCCGAGATCCCCGTGGCGGACGGCGACTTCGTCGAGCGGCGGCTGCACGGCCTGACCCCGCTCGCCGGCACGAACCTGCCCGCCGTGCTGCGCAACCTGGGCTGCCGCACGCTGGTGATCACCGGTGTCTCGGCGAACGTCGCGATCCCCAACGCCGTGTTCGACGCGGTGAACCTCGGCTTCGAGGCGGTGGTGCCGCCCGACGCGGTCGCCGGGGTGCCCGCCGCCTACGCGGAGGCGGTGGTCGCGCACACCCTGTCCCTGGTCGCGACCATCGCCCCCGCGGCGGAGATCACCGCCCGGTGGAGCCGGGCGGCGGCGTCATGACACCTTCAGCGACCCGCCCTCGACCCTGACCTTCAGCGCCTCGAGCGGCTTGGTGGCCGGACCCGCCGAGACACCGCCGTCGTCGATGCGGAACTTGCTGCCGTGGCACGGGCAGTTGATCGTGCCGTTCTCCACCGTGGACACCGGGCAGCCCTGGTGGGTGCAGATCGCCGAGAACGCCTTGTACTGGCCCTGCGCCGGCTGGGTGACCACGACCTGGTCGTCGAAGATCTTGCCGCCGCCCACCGGGACGGCCGACGCCGGGCCGAAGTCCCGGCCGCCGCCGGACGACTCCTCCGGCGTGGACTGCGCGCCCGTCGACTGCTGGTCGGAGGACGGCGCGCCGGGGTCCGACGCGTTGCCGGAGTCGTCCCCGCACGCGGCCAGCGCCGCGGTGAGCCCTGCCGCTCCCGCGGCGGCGATCATCGTGCGCCGCGTGGTGGTCCGTGCTGTCTGCGCCATGCCGTCTCTCCCGAGCCCTTCCAGCGGAACGTGCCTTGCGCCGATGGATACGCGCGGCCGTCCCCGCGTGTTCAACGCGATTCCTCGCCGGCTTCGCCGCCGGTCCCGACATCGTCCCCAACGAGCCATGTGACCGAAAAGTGCCGGGATGCGCCCGGCGCGGCCCCGCCCGCCGCACCCCCGATAAGCTGGCCCGATGCTGACCGAGGTGACGGCGATCCGCTATGTCACGCCCCTGCGCGAGGGCGGGTCGCTGCCCGGCATCGTCGAGGCCGACGACCTGGGCACGTACGTGACGAAGTTCGTGGGCGCGGGACAGGGCCGCAAGACGCTGGTGGCCGAGGTGATCGCCGGCGAGCTGGCCAGACGCCTGGGCCTGCGCGTGCCCGACCTGGTGCGGATGCGCATCGACCCGGTGATCGGCCTGGGCGAGCCCGACGAGGAGGTGCAGGACCTGCTCAAGGCCAGCGGCGGGCTCAACCTGGGCATGGACTACCTGCCCGGCTCCCTCGGCTTCGACCCGCTGGCCTTCGAGGTGGACCCGGCCGAGGCCGGGCGCGTGATCTGGTTCGACGGCCTGGTCGGCAACGTGGACCGCTCCTGGCGCAACCCGAACCTGCTGGTCTGGCACGGCGACCTGTGGCTGATCGACCACGGCGCCACGCTGATCTGGCACCACAACTGGCCCACCGCCGCCGGGTCCGCGGACAAGCCGTACGACGCCTCCGACCACGCCCTGGCCACCTTCTCCCCGGACGTGGAGGCGGCCGAGGCCGCCCTCGCCCCGCGGGTCACCGAGGAGCTGCTGCGCGAGGTCGTCGCCCTCGTGCCCGACGAGTGGCTGGCCGGCGAGCCCGGCTTCGACGCCCCCGACGCGGTGCGCGACGCCTACACCGGGCGGCTGCTGGCGCGGGTCCGGGCCGCCGAGCGCTGGCGGCCCGGCGTCCCCGAGGGCCTGGTCAGGAAGAAGGAGCCGACCGTGAGCAACGCTCCGGCCTGGCTGAAGGGACGGGTCCGTTGACGGAGGGCACCGGGGTGGACCGCCATGTGTTCGAGTACGCGCTGCTGCGGGTCGTGCCGCGGGTGGAGCGCGGAGAGCTGATCAACGCCGGAGTGCTGGTGTACTGCCGGGCCAAGAGCTTCGTCGCCGCCCGCACCCACCTGGACGAGGAGCGGCTGCGCTGCCTCGACCCGGCCGTGGACGTCGCCGGGGTGCGGGCCGCGCTGCGCGCCGTCGAGGGCGTGTGCGACGGGGCCGGCCAGGCCGCCGCGGACAGCGCCGGACAGCGGTTCCGCTGGCTGACGGCGCCGCGCAGCACCGTCGTCCAGCCGGGACCGGTCCACACCGGGCTGACCGCGGACCCGCGGGCCGAGACCGAGCGGCTGCTGGACCTGCTGGTGCGCTGAACCGGCGGGGCGGATCCGCGACCGGGGGCCACGCCGCGCCCCGTCCGTATTCACCGTCGGGCCCGGTGGGAATTCCCGGCCTTACCGCCGCTGGATTCCGGTCAGGAACATGTCCGCGAGATTCTCCCCGATTTCCCGCGGCCGCAGCGGGCCGTCCGACCTGTACCACGTGCCCAGGTGGTGCACCGCCCCGAAGAAGTGGTGCGTGGCCAGGTCCGCGGACACCTCGGGCCGCACCGTGCCCTCCCGCTGGCCCTCCTCCACCAGCGCGCGGAAGCGCTCGTGGTAGTGCCGCCGCTCGGCCCGCACCCGGGCCCTGGTGTGCGGCGCGAGCAGGTGCAGCGAGTGCAGCAGCACCACGGCGTCGTCCAGGTGCGCCAGGGTGCTCACCACCACGTCGGCCGCCGCCTCGCGCAGCCGCTCCACCGCCGCCCCGGGGCCGTCCGCGATCCGCTCCAGCGACCTGGTCTGCGCGTTCAGCAGCCTGCGGTAGATCTCGTGCAGCAGGTCGTCCTTGGAGTCGAAGTAGTGGTACATCGCCCCCTTGGTGACCCCGGCCGCCTCCACGATCTCCTGCACCGAGGTGCGCTCGAACCCGCGCGCCGCGAACAGCCTGGCCGCGACCGCGAGCAGCCGGTCCGGCACCGGCGCGCCGTCCGCCACCCGGGTGACCGCCATGGCACCCGCCTCCTCACCTGCCGCCGGGGACCGTGTTCCCGGCGCAACATACCAGTGGGTCGGTCGCCGCTGAAGAGGCGGGAAAAGCGCCCGCCCGGCACCGTTGACACCCGCTCACCGGCCTTCTACGGTTTCGGCTGTCACCACGTTACCGACTGGTAGTTCGGTGATGGCATACCGGCCGGTCGGCTTTTCCGGCCGCGAAGTCCGGCGGACGCGCCGGCGCACGCGGAACCCGCCCGCACCAGGGCGCCGCGCGCACCACCGCGCCCGCACCGGCACGAGCACCACGACCGGCACGAGACGCAGCCCCGCCGCAGAAAGGTCACCGATGGAGGGACCAGGACCGCACCCGGACGCCGTGCCCGGCCTCGACCCGGAGGCGCTGCGCGCCTGGTTGGACGCCGAGCACCCCGGCTTCGCCCGCGGGCCGCTGACCGCGCGGGTGATCGCCGGCGGCCGGTCCAACCTCACCTACGCCGTCGGCGACGGCACCCGCGAGTGGGTGCTGCGCCGCCCGCCGCTCGGCCACGTCCTGGCCACCGCGCACGACATGGCCCGCGAGTTCCGGGTGATCACCGCCCTCGCCCCCACGCCCGTCCCGGTGCCCCGCACCCACCTGCTGTGCGAGGGCCCCGAGGTGCTCGGCGCGCCCTTCTACGTGATGGAGCTGGTGCGGGGCGAGGTGCTGCGCTCGGCCGGGCAGACCGCGCGGCTCGGCCGGGAGCGGGCCGCGGAGCTGTCCGCGCACCTGATGGACGTGCTGGCGCGACTGCACGCGGTGGACCCCGCCGAGGTGGGCCTGGCCGACTTCGGCCGCCCCGAGGGCTATCTGCACCGCCAGCTCGCCCGCTGGGGCAAGCAGCTCGCCGCCTCCCGCAGCCGGGACACCCCCGAGCTGGACACCCTGCGCGAGCGACTGGGCGAGCGCGTCCCGGCCACGCAGCGCACCGCGATCGTGCACGGCGACTACCGCCTGGACAACGCGGTCGTCGGCGGCGACGGGCGGATCGCCGCCGTGCTGGACTGGGAGATGGCCACCCTCGGCGACCCGCTCGCCGACCTCGGCCTGTTCCTCGTCTACTGGGACGCCATGCGGGAGCTGTTCCCCGACAACCCCGTGGCGCGCGGCGTCACCGACGAGGCGGGGTTCCCGCCCGGCGCCGAGCTCGTCGAGCGGCACGCCCGCCTCACCGGCCTGGACGCCACCCCCCTGCCCTGGTACGTCGCGTTCGGCTGCTTCAAGCTCGCGGTCATCGCCGAGGGCATCCACTTCCGCTACCTGCGCGGCCTGACCGTGGGGGAGGGGTTCGAGCACATCGGGCGGATGGTCGCGCCGCTGGCCTCCCACGGCCTGGCCACCCTCGCCGCCCACCGGTCCTGACCCGCGCCCGAGGACCGCGGCGGCGACCGCACCGGACGACCGCCCCGACCCCGCCCCGACCCCGCCCCGCCCCCGCGCCGACTCCGCACCGACTCCGCACCGACAACAAGAAGGAGCCATGGACTTCGCGCCCGACCCCCGCACCGAGGAACTCGCCGGGAAGCTGCTGGCCTTCATGGAGGAGTGCGTGTACCCGGCGGAGCCGGTGTTCGCCGAGCAGGTCGCCGGGCTGCGCTCCCTCGGCAAGGGCTGGTCGCGCCCGCCGGTCGTCGCCGACCTGAAGGCGCAGGCCCGCGCCCGCGGCCTGTGGAACCTCTTCCTGCCGGACCGGAGGTACGGCGCCGGGCTGACGAACCTCCAGTACGCGCCGCTGGCCGAGATCACCGGCCGCAGCCCCGCCCTCGCCCCCGAGGCGCTCAACTGCGCCGCCCCGGACACCGGCAACATGGAGCTGCTCGCCGAGTTCGGCGACGAAGCCCAGCGCGAGCGGTGGCTCACGCCCCTGCTGGAGGGGGAGATCCGCTCGGCGTTCTGCATGACCGAACCCGACGTCGCCTCCTCCGACGCCACCAACATCACCACCCGCATCGAGCGCGACGGCGACTGCTACCTCGTCAACGGCCGCAAGTGGTGGTCGTCCGGCGCCATGGACCACGACTGCGCGGTGTTCATCGTGATGGGCATGACCGACCCGGACGCCGATCCGCGCCGCCGCCAGTCGATGGTGCTGGTGCCCCGCGACACCCCCGGGGTGGGCGTGCGCCGCGGCCTGACCGTCATGGGCTACGACGACGGCCCGCACGGCGGCCACGCCGAGATCGAGTTCCGCGACGTGCGGGTGCCCGCCGCCAACCTCATCGGCGAGCCGGGCTCCGGCTTCGCCATCGCCCAGGCCCGGCTCGGCCCCGGCCGGATCCACCACTGCATGCGGCTGATCGGCATGGCCGAGCGCGCCCTGGAGCTGATGTGCCGCCGGGTCGCGGACCGGGTCGCGTTCGGGCGGCCGCTGGCGGAGCAGGGCGTGATCCGCGAGTGGATCGCCGAGTCCCGGGTGCGCATCGAGCAGGCCAGGCTGCTGGTGCTGAAGACCGCGTGGCTGATGGACACCGTGGGCAACCGGGGCGCGCACACCGAGATCCAGGCCATCAAGATCGTCACCCCGCTGATGGCCGAATGGGTCATCGACAAGGCCGTCCAGGCGCACGGCGCCGCGGGGCTCTCCCAGGACTTCCCGCTCGCCCAACTGTGGACCCAGGCCCGCACGCTGCGCCTCGCGGACGGGCCCGACGAGGTGCACCGCCGCTCCCTGGCCCGCCGCGAGCTGCGCAAGTACCGCTGACAAGCCGCCGAGAACCGAAGCACACCAACCAGGAGGCACACCGATGTCCAGCACCGAGCAGCGCGTGGCGATCGTCACCGGGGGCGCCCGCGGCATCGGCGCGGCGACCGCGCTGAGGCTTGCCGAGGACGGCCGCGCCGTGGCCGTCCTCGACCTCGACGAGGCCGCGTGCAAGGAGACCGTGGAGCGGATCACCGCCTCCAGCGGCAGGGCGCTCGCCGTAGGCGCCGACGTCTCCGACGCCGGTCGGGTCGAGGCGGCGGTCGCCCGGGTCGCCGAGGAGCTCGGCCCGCCGGTGATCCTGGTCAACAACGCGGGCGTGCTGCGCGACAACCTGCTGTTCAAGATGAGCGAGTCCGACTGGGACACGGTGCTGGACGTGCACCTCAAGGGCGCCTTCCTGATGACCAGGGCGGTCCAGAAGCACATGGTGGACGCCGGGTTCGGCCGGATCGTCAACCTCTCCAGCAGCTCCGCGCTGGGCAACCGCGGGCAGGCCAACTACTCGGCGGCGAAGGCCGGGATGCAGGGCTTCACCAAGACCCTCGCCATCGAGCTCGGCAAGTTCGGCATCACCGCGAACGCGGTCGCGCCCGGCTTCATCGTCACCGACATGACCGCCGCCACCGCGGCGCGCGTGAAGATGGACTTCGAGGAGTTCCAGAAGGCGGCCGCCTCCCAGATCCCCGTGCAGCGCGTGGGCCGCCCCGAGGACGTCGCCAACACCATCGCCTTCCTCAGCGGCGACGCGGCGGGCTTCGTCTCCGGCCAGGTCGTCTACGTCGCGGGCGGGCCGCTCGACTGACCCGCCCTCCCGTCGCCCCACCCGCCGCCCCGGGGGCGGGTGGGGCGACGGGAGGAGCCCGGTCCCCACTGGGCGGGGGAACCCACCGGCCTCCCATGTGCTCCATCGGCCTCGAAGTCGTGTTCCAGCGGCCCCATGGGTTCCTTCGGCCCAGGAAGGTCAACCGGCCCAAGGCGTTCCGGCGGCACAGGGCGTTCCACCGACCCCAAGCATTTCCCCCAGCGAGTTCGGAGTAGGACATGGCAGGCAGCGACACCGCGGCCGAGGGCAAGGTCGCGCTCATCACCGGCGCCAGCCGGGGCATCGGCCACGGCATCGCCCGGGCCTTGGTGGACTCCGGCCACCGGGTGTGCGTCACGGGCCGCAACGAGGACGCGCTCAAGGAGGCCGTGGAGAACCTCGGCGGTCCCGGCAGGGCGATGTACGTGGCGGGCAGGGCGCACGACGAGGCGCACCGGGCGGAGGCCGTCGAGCGCGTCATGGAGACGTTCGGGCGGCTGGACCACCTGGTCAACAACGCGGGCACCAACCCCGTGTTCGGGCCGCTGGCCGACGCCGACCTGGCCGTGGCGCGGAAGGTCTTCGAGACCAACGTGGTCTCCGCGCTCGGCTTCGCCCAGCACACCTGGCGGGTCTGGCAGAAGGACCACGGCGGCGCCATCGTCAACGTCTCCTCCATCAGCGGGCTCGGGGCGTCCCCCTTCATCGGCCTGTACGGCGTCAGCAAGGCCGCGATGATGAACCTGACGGCGCAGCTCGCTCACGAGATGGCGCCCGTGGTGCGGGTCAACGCGGTCGCCCCGGCCGTGGTGAAGACCAGGTTCGCCGCGGCCCTGTACGAGGAGCGCGAGCAGGAGGTGGCCGCCCGCTACCCGATGGGCCGGCTGGGCGAGCCCGCCGACGTGGCCGGCGCGGTCGCGTTCCTGCTGTCGGACCAGGCCGCGTGGATCACCGGGCAGACCCTGGTGATCGACGGCGGGCTGCTGCTGAACGCGGCGGTGTCATGAGCTTCGAACTGAGCGGCGCCGGCGTGGTCGTCACCGGGGCGGGGCACGGGATCGGGGCCGCGCTCGCCCGGCGGTTCGCCGCCGAGGGCGCGCGGGTGGTCGTCAACGACCTGGACGCGGACGCGGCCCGCGCCGTCGCCGGGGAGACCGGCGGCACCGCCGTGCCGGGCGACGCGGCCGCCCCCGAGGAGCTGATCGCCGCGGCCCGCGCCGCGCTCGGCGGGATAGACCTGTACTGCGCCAACGCCGGCATCGGCACCTCCGGCAGCGAGCAGGACCCGGACCCGGTGTGGGAGGGGGCCTGGCAGGTCAACGTGATGGCGCACGTGCGCGCCGCCCGGGTGCTCACCGGCCCGTGGCTGGAGCGCGGCCGCGGCAGGTGGCTGTCCACGGTCTCCGCCGCCGGGCTGCTGACGATGCCCGGCGCGGCCCCGTACGCGGTGTCCAAGCACGCGGCGCTGGCCTTCGCCGAGTGGCTCGCGGTCACCTACGGGCACCGGGGCCTGACCGTGCAGGCGCTGTGCCCGCAGGGGGTGGCGACGGCCATGCTGGAGGGCAGCGGCACGGCCGGCGACCTGCTGCTGCGGCCCGGGGCGCTCACCCCCGAGCAGGTCGCCGACAGCGTGGTGGAGTCCTTCGCCGACGACCGGTTCCTGATCCTGCCGCACCCGCAGACCGCGGAGAAGTACCGGGGGCGGGCCCAGGACACCGACGGGTGGCTGCGCGCGATGGGACGGGTGCAGGAGCGGATCGACGCGGGCGGCTGAGCGCGCTGTCGGTGGGGACCGGTACGTTCTTCCCCGGTGGACGGACGGCGGCGCCGCGTCCACCGCACAGCCCACCCTGCCCAGCCGGAGGTCCCAGCCGTGTCCTACACCCTGCCCGAGTCCTGGCAGCCCGTTCTCGGGGACGAGGTGTCCAAGCCCTACTTCAAGGAGCTCACCGAGTTCGTGGAGCGGGAGCGCGAGCAGCACAACGTGTACCCGCCCCGCGAGGAGGTGTTCGCGGCGCTGGAGGCCACCCCGTTCGACCAGGTCAAGGTGCTGCTGCTCGGGCAGGACCCGTACCACGGCGCGGGGCAGGGGCACGGCCTGTGCTTCTCGGTGCGGCCCGGCGTGCGGACCCCGCCGTCGCTGCGGAACATGTTCAAGGAGATGCAGGCCGACCTCGGCCACCCGGTGCCGGACAACGGCTACCTGATGCCGTGGGCCCGGCAGGGCGTGCTGCTGCTCAACGCCGTGCTGACCGTCCGTGAGGGCGAGGCCAACTCGCACAAGAACCGGGGCTGGGAGCAGTTCACCGACGCGGTGATCAAGGCGGTGTCCGACCGCGCCGAGCCGGTGGTGTTCGTGCTGTGGGGGGCCTACGCGAAGAAGAAGCTGCGGCTGATCGACGCCGAGCGGCACACCGTGGTGCAGGGCGCCCACCCGTCCCCGCTCTCGGCGAAGCTGTTCTTCGGCAGCCGGCCGTTCTCGCAGATAGACGCGGCGCTCGCCGCCCAGGGCCACACCCCGGTCGACTGGCGCCTGCCCAACCTGAACTGACGCGCCGTCGCGGGGGCGGCGCGGTCCGCGGCGGTCCCCCGGGCCCGGGCGGGCCCGCTGCGGCCCCGCCCGGAGCGGCGGCTATTCGCCGGTCGCGCCGTCGATGCGCTCGCGGATGATGTCCGCGTGCCCGTTGTGCCGGGCGTACTCCTCGATCATGTGGACGAGGATCCAGCGCAGCGAGTAGGCCTTGCCCCGCTTCCCGCCCGTGGCGTCCAGCGGCACGCCGCGGATCAGCTCGCGGGAGCGCGCGCATTCCTCCCGCCACCGCGCCAGGTCCTTCGCCGCGTCGGCGTCGTCCACCAGGTCGAACTCGCCGTCGGGGTACTCGTCCGAGAAGTACAGCGGCGGGACCTCCTCGCCGGCCAGGACCTCGCGGAACCAGTGGAGCTCGTTCTCCGTGAGGTGCCGCACCAGGCCGAGCAGCGACAGGGAGGACGGGGGAGCGGAGCGCTCGCGCAACTGCGCGTCGGTGAGGCCCTCGCACTTCATGGCGAGGGTGGCGCGGTGGTAGTCGAGCCAGGACTCCAGCATCTCGCGCTCGGGCGCGGTCAGCGGGGCCTCGGTGCGGGTGATCGTCGTCATGCGGCGCATCATCGCGGAGCGCGCCGCCGCGGGCGAGGGCTTTTCGGCGCCGGCTCACGGCCGCCCGGCGGGGGCGGGCGGCCGGGCGGGCCCGGCCATGCCGCGCAGCAGGGCCAGGATGTCCTCGCGCAGGGTCGCCGGGTCCGGCGGGGGCGTGTGGGAGGACACGCCCGCCACGCACAGGAACACCGTCCCCTCCATCCAGGCCAGCAGCGACCGGGCGTGCCGCTCCGGCTCCGGGGAGCCCTCCGCGGCCAGCAGCGCGACCAGCGGTTCGAGGAAGCCGCGCGCCGCGGAGTCGTACACGGCGCTCAGCTCGGGGCGGCGGGTGGCCTCGAGGGCCAGCTCGAACCGGGCGGTGGTGTACTTCCGGTCATGGGTGACCAGGCGGTGCAGGGTGGCCGCGAGGGCGTCGGCGAGCTCCTCGCGGCTGCCGGGCGGACCCGCCGCCCGCCGCTGCTCGAGCAGCGCGGACTCCAGACCGGCCAGCCTGGCGACGGCCGCCTCCAGCAGGGCGGCGCGGGTGCGGGCGTGGTTGGACGTGGAGCCGAGCGGCATCCCCGCGGCCTCGTCCACCGCCCGGTGGGTCAGCCCGCGCATGCCGCGGTCGGCGAGGAGGGCCAGCGCGGTGTCGGCGATCAGCTCTGCGCGAGCGCTGCGGTGGGGCATGGGCGGATCCTATCGACTCTGAACTACACACGTAGTGAACGGTGGAGCCGCCGCGGGAGGGCCGTGGCGGCCCCCGTATGCTGCGGCCCCCGGCCCCCGATCCGGGCGCGCCGCGCCCGCGCGGCGCGGAGGGGGCGCGGGCGGGGTGAGGCGGAGGGCAAGGGCGGGACGGCGCGGCCGGGGGAGGCGGAGGCCGGACGGCGGGGCGGCGCGGCGGGCAGAGGAGCGAGGGGCGGAGGGGTGGACGGGCGGAGGGGTGCGGGAAGAGCGGAGTGGCCGGGACGGCACGGCCCCGCGGCGCCCCACGGCACCCACCCGCCCGGCACCCGTGAACCGGATCCCACCCATTCGGACCCGCCCGGCCGGACCCCGCCCCGCCGGACCCCGCCCCGCCGGGCGGCGGCGCAGCGGGGCGGCGGCACAGCAGCACCGCGGCACAACCGGACACAGCACCACGAACCACCACACGATCAGCGCTGAACACTCAACGACAGGAGCGGCCATGGGGTTGCGGACGGCGGTCATCGGGCTCGGCGACATCGCCCGGAAGGCGTATCTGCCGGTGCTCACCACCGAGCCCGGGGTGGAGCCGCACCTGTTCACCCGCACCCCCGCCACCCTCGACGACGTCGGCGACCGGTACCGGATCCCGCCGCACGCCCGCCACCGCACCCTGGACGGGCTGCTGCGCGACGGCGGCGTCGAGGCCGCGTTCGTGCACGCGCCCACCGACCAGCACGTGCCGATCGTCACCCGGCTGCTGGAGGCGGGCGTGCACGTGTACGTCGACAAGCCGCTCGACTTCCACCTCGCCGGAGCCGAACGCCTCGTCGCCCTCGCCGAGCGCCGCGGCGTGAGCCTGATGGTCGGCTTCAACCGCCGCCACGCCCCCGGCTACGCCCAGGCCCTGGAGCACCCCCGCGACCTGATCGTCATGCAGAAGAACCGCGTGGGCCTGGCCGCCCCGGCCCGCCGGGTGGTCTTCGACGACTTCATCCACGTGGTGGACACCCTGCGATTCCTGGCGCCGGGCACCGTGGACCGCGTCGATGTGCGGGGCCGCGTCCAGGACGGCCTGCTGCACCATGTGGCGCTGCACCTGTCCGGGCCCGGGTTCACCGCGCTCGGCCTGATGAACCGGATGAGCGGCTCCACCGAGGAGCGGCTGGAGACCAGCGGGCAGGGCAACAAGCGGGAGGTCCTCAACCTCGCCGAGATCGTGGACCACCGCGGCCAGCCGACCGTGCGGCGCCGCGGCGACTGGGTGCCCGTGGCCCGCCAGCGCGGCATCGAGCAGGCCGCCCGCGCGTTCCTCGACGCGGTGCGCTCCGGCCGGGTCCTCGGCGCCGAGGACGCCCTGCACACCCACGAGCTGTGCGAACGCGTGGTCACGGCCCTGGAGGGACCCGGCGCCTGAACCGGGCGGCGCTCGCGCCCGCGGCCGCCGCGGCGAGCGAGGCGAACGCCAGCCACGGCACCCACGGCCCCAGCCGGGTGTACGGGGAGGTGCCGGAGGCGAGCGGCACCTCGTACACCGCGGCGGTGCGCTGCCCCGTGCCCAGGGCGGGGCCGACCCGGGCGCCCCGCGCGTCGTACACCGCGCTCACCCCGCTCAGCGTGGCGTGCACCACCGGCCGCCAGGTCTCGGCGGCGCGCACCGCCGCGAGCGAGGCGTGCTGCTCCGGCGCCCAGCTCCCCTGGAAGGTGGAGGTGGACGACTGCACCACCACCAGGTCGGCGCCCCGTCCGGCCAGCTCCCGGCTCAGGTCGGGGAACGCCGACTCGAAGCACACCAGCGGGCCGACCCGGCCCGCCCCCGTGGCCAGCAGCACGGGGCCGGTCCCGCGCCTGCGGTCCTCCGCCGCGGCCTCGCTGAGCCCCGTCACCCAGCCCAGCGCCCGCCGCAGCGGCACGTACTCGCCGAACGGCACCAGCCGCCGCTTGTCGTACCGGGGCCCGGCGATGCCCTCGCCGTCCACCAGCACCGCGCTCTTGAGGATGCCGCCGCCGGGGCCGCCGGGCCCGGGCGAGCGCCGCGCGTCCACGTTCACCAGCAGCTCCGCGTCCACCGCCCGGGACAGCGCGGCCAGCCGCCGCACCAGGTCGGGCCGCGTGTAGGCGTCGAAGCCCACGCTGCTCTCGCCCCACACCACCAGGTCCGCCCGCTTCCCGGCGAGCTGCCGCGTCAGCTCCTCCGCGCGGGCGAACCGCTCACCCGGCCGGTGCACCACCCCCGGCTGCACCACCGCGACCCGCACCGCCGCGTCCTGCCCCGGGCCCGGCCCGCCCGGCCGGGGCGCCCACGCCCACACCGCGCCGCAGCCCACCGCGAGCAGCACCAGGCCCGCCGCCCCGGCGCGCCGCCCCGCCGGGGAGACCAGCGCCACCGCCAGCGCGGCGTTCACCGCCACCACCAGCCAGCCGACCAGCCACACCCCGCCCACCGACACCAGCGACAGCGCCGGCCCCACCTGCCACTGGCTGGCCCCCAGCAGACCCCACGGCCCGCCCAGGTACTCCCAGGAGCGGACCAGCTCCGCCATCAGCCAGCCGCAGGGCAGCAGCGCCACCGCCGCGGCGGCCCGCCCCGGCCCCGGCTCCCCGCGCAGCAGCCGCCACACCAGCCATCCCCACGGCGCCCACAGCAGGCCGAGCAGCGCCGCCACCAGCGGGGTGAACACGTGCAGGTCGGGCAGCAGCCAGTGGTGCACGGCCAGCACGAACCCGGTCCCGCCGAGCCAGCCGAGCAGGGCCGCGCTCCGCCCGCCGTCCGCCAGGCGGTTCAGCAGCATCCACGGCACCAGCGCCCCGTACGCCAGCCACCACAGCGACGGCTCGGGGAACGCCGGCGCGGGCAGCGCCCCGGCCGCCACCACCGCCACAGGAAGGGCCCGCCGCACCGCCATGCCCGCGCCTCCTCGTCCCTTCTGCCAGTGTCACCCCGGGACGGGGCAGGGGCCACGGGGCGGGCGCCGGCGGGGGAGCCGCGGGGGCGTGCCGTCTCACGGGGACGCGGTCGACGGCGAGGTCGTCCGGAAGACCAGCCTCCCCTCCTCCGTGTCCACCTCCACCCGGCTGTGGGCGCTCAGGTCGCCGCCGAGCAGCATGCGGGACAGGCGGTTGTCCACCTCGCGCTGGATGGTGCGGCGCAGCGGCCGGGCGCCGTACTCCGGCTGGAACCCGCGGTGGGCCAGCCAGTCCACCGCCGTCGGGGTGAAGTCGATCGCCACGTCCTGCGCGCGCAGCCGACGCCTGGTCTCCTCCAGCAGCATGTCGGTGATCTGCCGCAGTTGGGCGTCGGAGAGCCTGCGGAAGATCACGATCTCGTCGATGCGGTTGAGGAACTCGGGGCGGAAGTGCTCCCGCAGCGGGCGCAGCACCCGCTCGCGGCGCGCCGCCTCGTCCGTCTCCTCGTCGCCGGGCCCGAAGCCGACCGCGGAGCCGCGGCCGGTGATCACCTCGGAGCCCAGGTTGCTGGTCATCACCACCACCGTGTTGCTGAAGTTGACCGTGCGGCCCTGGGAGTCGGTGAGCCGACCGTCGTCCAGCACCTGGAGCAGGATGTTGAACACGTCCGGGTGCGCCTTCTCCACCTCGTCCAGCAGCAGCAGCGAGTACGGGTGGCGGCGCACCGCCTCGGTGAACTGCCCGGCCTCCTCGTGCCCGACGTAGCCCGGGGGAGCGCCGACCAGACGGCTGACGGTGTGCCGCTCCTGGTACTCGCTCATGTCCAGGCGCACCATGCGCTCCTCGCTGCCGAACAGCGCCTCGGCCAGCGCCCTGGCCAGCTCCGTCTTGCCGACCCCGGTGGGCCCGAGGAACAGGAAGCTGCCGATGGGCCGGTTCGGGCTGGCCAGCCCGGCCCGGGAGCGCAGCACCGCCTCGGCGACGGCGGTCACCGCCTCCTCCTGGCCGATCACCCGCTTGCGCAGGTGCTCCTCCAGCCCGAGCAGCCGCTCCCGCTCCTCCTGGGTGAGGCTGCTGACGGGGATGCCGGTCTGCCGGGAGACGATGTCGGCGATGTCCTCCACGGTGACCTCGGGGATCCGCCCGTGGCCCGCGTGCGGCTTGCGGCGGCCCTCGTCGATCCGCCGCTCCAGGTCCGCGATGCGGTCGCGGAGCGCCTGCGCCCGCTCGTAGTCCTCAGCGGCCACGGCCTGCGCCTTGTCCAGGCCGAGCTGCTCGGCCTCCCGCTCCAGCGCGCGCACGTCCGTGGCCCGGGTGCGGGAGCGCAGCCTGACCCGGGCGCCGGCCTGGTCCATCAGGTCGATCGCCTTGTCCGGCAGGTGCCGCTCGGTGAGGTAGCGGTCGGACAGCTCGACGGCGGCGAGCAGCGCCTCGTCGGTGTAGCGGACCTGGTGGTGGGCCTCGTACCGGTCGCGCAGCCCGCGCAGGATCTCGGTGGCGTCCGCCAGGGTCGGCTCGGGCACCAGGATCGGCTGGAACCGGCGGGCCAGCGCCGCGTCCTTCTCGATGTAGCGGCGGTGCTCCTCCAGGGTGCTGGCGCCGATGACGTGCAGCTCGCCGCGGGCCAGGGCCGGCTTGAGCATGTTGGACGCGTCCATCGGCCCGCCCTCGGAGCCACCGCCCGCGCCGACCACCGTGTGCAGCTCGTCGATGAAGATGACCACTTCCTCGGAGTGGGCGCGGATCTCGTCGATGATGCCCTTCATCCGCTCCTCGAAGTCGCCGCGGTAGCGGGTGCCCGCGACGACGCCCGACAGGTCGAGCTGCACCACCCGGCGGCCCAGCAGGATCTCCGGCACGTCGCCGTCGGCGATGCGCTGCGCCAGCCCCTCCACCACGGCGGTCTTGCCGACCCCGGCCTCGCCGATCAGCACCGGGTTGTTCTTGCCCCGGCGGGCCAGCACCTCGATGGTCTGCTCGATCTGCTCCTCCCGGCCGATCACCGGGTCGATCCTGCCCTCCCGGGCCATCGCGGTCAGGTCCCGGCCGAACCGGTCCAGGTTCGGGGTGGTGCTCTCGCGCGGCTGCGCCGGGCGCTGCTCGCCGCCGTGCGCCGCGCCGTTGCCGCCCGAGAGCCGGGGCTCGAAGTGGGCGGCGTTGAGTATCTGGCCGGCCGTGGAGTCGCGGTTCGCGGCGAGCGCCACCAGCACGTGCTCGGGCCCGATGTACGACGCTCCGGTGGAGCGGGCGATCTCGTGCGCGTCCAGCAGTGCCCGCTTGACGGCGGGCGTCACGGCGACGGTGCTGCGCGGCGGGCCGTCCCCGGCCTGCTGGTCGATCTCCGCGGCGAGCGCGTCCGGGTCGGCGCCGGCGCGGGAGACCATGGCCCGGGTCGGCTCGGTGGTCAGCGCCGCGCGCAGCAGGTGCTCGGTGTCCAGGTCGGTGCTGCCGTGCTCGGCGGCGTACGACGCGGCGGCGGAGACCAACTGCCGGGCCGGGCCGCTCATCAGCCGCCCGAAGTCCATGTACCGGGGGTCGGGGCGCGCTCCGGTGGGCGAGGCACCGAAGAAGTGCGCGAGGAAATCGCCGAGCGGGTCCCGTCCATGCTCCTCGGGACCCCTGTACCCGCTGGTCATAGGCATCCGTCCCGCTGACCCGGCCAAACCGGGCCATGCTGTGGTGATCGTGCACTTTTCGACACGGGCGCGGGTTCCCACCGCGGGCGGCGCCAACACCTGACGGCCGCCCCTTCACTGGGCCCGTGGAGACCGGTCGCGCAGCGTGACGGAGACCACCGGGTGAGATGGCCGAACCGGAGCCTGTCCGGCGCATCCCGGATACGGCAGCCTCCTCACCCGACACCGGATCCCGACGCCGAAACGGAGCCCTGCCATGGGCGGCCCCTTCCTCCCCGTCACCCCCGTCACCCCCGCCACCTCGGCCTTCACCCGGCTCGGCGTGCCCGCGGCCGCCGGCGTCCGGCGCACGCCCCCCGCGCGGCCCCGCGCCCTGCCCGGGATCGGCGGCCCGCGGCGCGGCCAGGACACCCCGGGCGGGGCGCCCGCCCCCGCCCCCGAGGCGCCGGAACCGGCCCGGTTCGGCCTGCCGCCCGCGGCGTACGGCCCGTTCCGCGCCGCCTCGGCGGGCGGGGAACCGGAGGCGGCGCCCCCGGCCGGCCGTCCCAGAGCCGTCGCCCCGCCCGGGGCCCTCCGGGCGGCCGACGACGAGGCGGAGCGGCCCGCCCGACTGGCCACCCGGCGCGCGCCCCAGGGCCCGCGCGCCCTCGACGAGGCGCGCCCCCTGCCGGTGCCGGCCCGGGTGCAGTTGCTGGCCCGCGCCCTGCTCGCCGACGACCCCGCGGCGGCCCGGCTGGCCGGCGGTCTCGGCGCTCCGCTCGGCCCGTGGTACGCGGTGACGGTGGTCCGCCTGAACCGCGGGCCCCTCCCCGGCGGCGCCGAGCGGCGCGACCGGGTGCTCACCGCCCTGGCCCGCGGCGGCGGGACGCCGGTCACCTGGCACGATCCGGCCGAGTTCGTCGCCCTGCTGCCCTGCGACGCTGGGGCGCTCACCGCGCGCGGCCCCGGCGTGCGGGAGCGCGCCCTCGCGCTCGTCCACGCCTTCGCGACCCTGGTCGGGCGGCCCTGCGCGGCCGGGATCAGCGCCGGGCGCACGTTCGCGCTCGCCGAGGCGTTCCACCTGGCCCGCCGCATCAGCCGCGTCGCGCCGCTCGAAGCCGTGCCCAGCCGCCTGCACACCCTGCCCGACGTGTTCGTCGAGCTCTGCTGCGCCGGGCAGCCCGACGTGGACGCGTGGCTGCGCGACGTGGCCCGGCGCCTGTCGCGCGGCCCCGACCTGCTGGCCACCCTGGACGCCTACTACCGCAACGACATGAACCGGCTGCGCACCGCCACCGAGCTCGGCATCCACCCGCGCACCCTGGACTACCGCCTGCGGCGCGCCCGCGACCTCAGCGGCACCGACCCCGGCTCCGCCCAGGGGGTGCGCGTCCTCGGCGCCGCGGTGACCCGGGTCCTGGCGGGCGCCTGGGAACCGGAGCCGCCCACCGCGCGGTAGGGGCGCCCGGCGGGCCCGGCCGCGCACGGCGACCGGGCCCGGGGCGGAGCGCCGCCGCGGCCGGGGCA
>NZ_BAAGTD010000058.1:0-43652 GCF_054782095.1 Streptomyces capparidis
CCCGGCCTCCGCGGCCCGCCGCTGCCGCCGAGGGGCGCGGCCCTACGCCCGCTGGGCCGGGCGCCGCCGCCTCGTCGCCGCCGACCAGTTCCTGCGGGGCGCCTGCTACGCCGCGGGCGCCACCGCGGTGAGCCTGCTCGCCCTGTGGCTGCGCACCCGCTGAGCCCGCCGCCGCGGGCGGAGGTCAGGACGGCGGGACCACCGCGCCGTCCAGCACCGGGGCCAGCTCGGTGACGACGGCGTCCAGTGGGCCGGTGTCCCGGTGGGCGCGCGCCAGCACGATGGCGCCCTCCAGCGCGCTGATCATCACCACGGCGAGGGAGTCGGCCCGCGCGGGGGGCACGCCCATCCCGGCGAGGGCGTCCCGCACCGGCCGCTGCCAGGTCAGGAAGGCGCTGCTGGCCGCCTCCCGCAGGCCGTCGCTGACCGCGGCCGTGTCCGTGGTGGCCGCGGCGACCGGGCACCCGCGGTCGAACCCGGAGCGGGTGAACTCGGTGCGCCACTGGTCGGCCATCGCGGCGAACAGGCCGGACGGGGTGGGCGGCTCCAGGGCCGCCATGAAGTGCGCGACCCGGCCCGCCGCGAACTCGCCGGCCCAGCCGATCGCCTCCCGCACCAACTGCTCCTTGCCGCCGGGAAAGTAGTGCTGGAGCGAGCCGCGGGGCGCCTCGGCGCGGGCGACGATCTCCCGCAGACCGGTGGCGCTCACCCCTTGGGCGCGGATGAGCTGGGCGGCGCTGTACACGATCCGCTCGCGTGGCGACCACTGCCTGCGCGCCATCGCCTCTCCCTGCCGCCGTTGCCCCGCGCCGCCGTTCCGGCTGTCATCGTAGGGGGTCGGGCCGGCCGCCCCCGTCCCCCCGCTCCCGCGGCAGCCCACCGCTGAGACCCACCGGGTTGCCCGCGGGGATCAGCCCCGAGCGCAGCACCGTCCCGGCCAGCGGCGCCAGCAGCTCGCCCAGCCGCACGGCGGAGTCCCGGCCCAGGGCCCGCCAGGGCCGCTCGGCGGCGTCGTCGGTCGCCTGCTCGACCGCGGCGCGCCCGGCCGCGCCCGCCGCGGTGAGGCGCCCCTGCCCGTCCAGCCACCCGCGCTCCCGCAGTTCCGCCCCGGCGGCCCGCCACCGCGGCACGTCCCACTTGCGGCCCTCGCGCAGCAGCTCGCCGTCCGACTCCCCGGCGGCGGCCTTGAGCACCATCGCGGCCACCGGCCCGACACCGTGGGCGACCAAGGCCGCGACATGCCCGTCGCCGCGGTGCTCGCGCAGCGTGGTGCACGCCTGCCACAGCCGCAGGTGGGGCTCGGCGGGGCGGGGCAGCGCCTGGTTGGCCGCGCCGAGCACCCGGCCCTCGGTGTCGGCGGCCTCGGCGGCCCGCCAGGCCAGGTCGGCGGCCTCGGCCAGTTCCGGGCCGTCGATCGCGTCGGCGCCGAGCAGCCGCCGCGCGGCGCCGTCCACCGCCCGCAGCCGGGCCGCCAGCACCCGCTCCGGAGTGGCGTACTTCCAGGCGTCCGGTATCGCGCGCGCCACCCGCTCGGGGTGGAAGACGTAGAACGCGCTGTTCACCACGGCGCCGCCGACCGGGCCCAGTGGCGCGGCGCGCAGGGCGAAGTACCCCATCCAGAAGCCGCGCAGCCCGGCGGCGTCCGCCTCCCGCCGCGCCTCGGGGGTGAAGTACACCAGGTCGTGCACCGGCTCGTAGCGCTCCCACATCCAGCGGGCGAGGCCGCCTTCCACGCCGGTTCTCGCGTCGGCTCGCACATCGGCTCCCACGGTGTCCGTGGCGCGTCCGCCCTTGACCATGACGGCTGTCATAGCCAAGCATGGGTCATGACAGTCGTCATAACAACACCGCCGGCGCGGCCCGCGCCGTGCGGTGGTACCCGTCCCCGGACCGGCCGGGCGGCGGTGCGGCAAGCGAGGCGGGACGGCGCCGCGGCGGAGCTCCGCCGCGCCCTTCCCCTTCCCTACGTGGTGAGGCGAGTTTCATGACGGTCGACGTACCCGCGAAGGTCGGGTTCCTCGGGCTCGGGCTGATGGGGGAGCCCATGGCGCTCAACCTCGCCAGGAGCGGCACGCCCCTGGTCGTCTGGAACCGGAGCCCCGCCAGGTGCGCGGCCGTGCGCGCGGCCGGCGCCGAGGTCGCCGCCGACCCCGCCGAGGTGTTCCGCACCTGCGCCACGGTGTTCCTCATGCTCGCCGACGAGCCGGCCGTCGACGCGGTGCTCGGGCGGCGCGGCTCCGCCTTCGGCGTCGGCGTCGCGGGGCGCACGGTCGTCCACATGGGCACCACCGCGCCCGGCTGGTCCAGGGCGCTGGGCGCGGACGTCGAGGCCGCGGGCGGCCGGTACGTGGAGGCGCCGGTCTCCGGCTCCCGCGGGCCCGCGCGGGACGGCACCCTGGTCGCGATGCTCGCGGGCGACGGCGCGGCGGCCGAGGCCGTGCGGCCGCTGCTCGCGCCGATGTGCCGGGACGCCGTGTACTGCGGGCCGGTGCCCGGCGGGCTGCTGATGAAGCTGTCCGTCAACATCTTCCTGATCACCATGGTGACCGGACTCGCCGAGGCGGCGCACTTCGCGGCCAGGCACGGCCTGGACATGGACCGCTTCCTGGCCGTGCACGACGCGGGCCCCATGGCCAGCGACGTGTCCCGGGCGAAGCTCCGCAAGATCGTGACCGGGGACTACTCCGCGCAGGCCGCCGCCGACGACGTGCTGAAGAACAACCGGCTGATCCACCAGGCGGCGCGGGAGGCCGGACTGCCCTCCCCGCTCCTGGCGGTCTGCCACGACCTGTTCGACCGCACGGTGGCCCTGGGCGAGGCCAAGTCGGACATGGTGGCGGTGCTCAAGGCCATCGAGGCGCTCACCGAGTGAGCCCCGCGGACCCCGGGCCGAACAGCCGCGGCGGCACGGCGTCCGCCAGCGCCCGGTAGCCGACCGGGTTCAGATGCAGGTGGTCACCGGTGTCGTAGGCGGGCAGCAGCCGCCGCGGCTGGTCCGGGTCCCGGGCGGCGCGGTCGAAGTCGAGCACCGCGTCGAACCGGCCGCTGGTGCGGATCCACTCGTTGACGGTCTCCCGGGCGCGCTCCCGGTGCCCGTCCGGGTCGTCGTAGTTGGTGTTGCCGCCGAACGGCGTCAGCGTCGCGCCGTACACCCGCAGGCCCTTGGCGTGGGCCCGCAGCACGATCTGGTCGTAGGCCGTGATCAGGTCCTGCGCCACCCGCCGCTGGGCCTGTTCCGTGGCCTCGGCCGTGCCGATGTCGTTGACGCCCTCGTAGACCACCAGCCAGGTGGCGCCGCTGCGGGCGAGCACGTCGCGGTCCAGCCGGGCCAGGGCCGCCGGGCCGAGGCCGTCGTTGAGCACCCGGTTGCCGCCCAGCGCCTGGTTCACCACCGCGACGCCCTGGGTGGGCCGCCGCGCGTGCAGGCGCTCCAGCAGTTGGTCCGGCCAGCGGTCGTTCCCGTTGGTGGTGGAGCCCCGGCCGTCGGTCAGCGAGTCGCCCAGCATCACGGCCGACCCGGTGCCGCGCCCGGACCACACCTCCACGCCGCTGAGGAAGTACCAGTGGTCCACGGGCGTGGCGCCGGGCAGGTCGGTGTCCCGGACGTGGTCGCCCCGCAGCAGGTGCGAGGTGGTGCGCGAACCGGGGTGCGAGGTGACGTCCTCGGACGCCTGGCCCTCGGCCAGGTACACCGTCACCGTCAGGTTGGTGCGGGGCTCGACCGCGAAGTCCAGCGGGTCGGACACCATGTGCGTGCCCTTCGGCACCACCACCGAGGACCTGCCGTGGAACGTCACCGGCCGGGAGCTGCCCGGGCGGATGGCGCTGACTCCGGCCCGCCCGTCGGCGGGGAGGGCCACCGAGACGGATGTGATCGGCAGCGGCGCGCCGCCGAAGGCGTTCGACAGGTGCAGCCGCACCCGGTCGCCGCCCAGCGAGACGTGCACGGTCTGGCGCAGCGTGGTGTCCGCGAGGACCAGGCCGTCCTGGGTGAACGGCGCGGGCGGCATGTTGTGCGGCTCCGTCAACTGCGGGGCCGCCGTCCAGGTGTCCACCCAGTGTCCCCGCGCGGACGCGGCGGGGACGGCCTCCCCGGGGCGCGGCCCCGGAGCCGTGTGCCCCACGGCCGTGGACAGGGCGGCCGCGGCGGCGAGGAGCGCCGCGACGAGCAGGCCGACCAGCGGCGAGATCCGGTTCATGGCTCGGGCACCCTCCGTCGCAACTCCCCGCGGGGTCCGGCCGCCACCGGCCCGCCGCGGCGCATGACACGAACTCAGGCGGGCACCCACGCCACTTCCGCCCCGCCGCGAGCGAAGCTAAGCCGGTCGAGTTCCCCCGTCAAGGCGGCGGCAGGCTTTTTTGAACGAGTCCGGACAAACCGGGGTAATGCCCCGCGGTGACGGCGGGGCGCGGCCGGCCGGGGCCGTTGGTGTGAACGGGCGCCCGGGTCAGCGGTGCTGCGGCCGGGTCGCCGGGCCGAGCGGTTACGGTCGGCGTGTTCCCAGGTGGCGCACGGTCCCGGTGGTCGGGTGCCCTGTCGCGAGCGGACGGCGGGGGCGCCGCACGACCGTGAGCCCCGGTCCATCCACGACAGGCAAGGACGGTCCACCATGGCCAGCAGCACCGAGACCGGCGAGGTCACCGGCACCAAGGACAAGGACTACAACCTCATCTGGTACGTCGAGAGCTGCCTCAACAACGCCCTGCGCCTGGAGACCTACGTCCAGGACGCGGAGCGGGCGGGCGACCAGGAGCTGGCGGAGCTGTTCCGCAAGGCCCAGGCCGACAGCCGCAAGGGCGCCGAACTGGGCAAGCAACTGCTGCGCGGCCGCCTCGGCGCCTGACCCGGAGGCGGGCGGGCGCCGCGGGGAACCGCTCGGGAAAGTGCGCCCGGCGCGCCCGGAACCGCCCCCGCGACGGGCCCGCGCGGGGGCGCCCGCGGCCTTTCCCCCGTCCCCCCGCCGGGGGTGCCGCCCGCCCCGCCCGGGCCCCGCACACGGCCCGCCGACGGATCCCGCTCACCCAGGCTGACCTGGGCATTCACCTCGTCCGCCCCTACGATTCCCGCATCGCTGAAAGGGGATCGGACGATGGACCGGAACATCCGCACCGTCGAGGACGTGCTCCAGCTCCTGGACGGCCTGTTCACGCCGGAGGCGGACCGCTGGTCGGCCGGCGCGGCCGGCTGGTGGGACGACTTCTACACCGACCGCTCCCGGCCGGTGCCGTTCTTCGCGGCGAAGCCGGACGAGAACCTGGTCGCGTACCTCGACCGGGGCCTGATCCCCCCGGGCCGCGCCCTCGACCTGGGGTGCGGCCCCGGCCGCAACGCGCTCCACCTCGCCGCGCGGGGCTTCGAGGTGGACGCCGTGGACCTTTCCCCGGCGGCCGTCGCCTGGGCGGAGGAGCGGGCCCGCGAGGCCGGGGCCGAGGTCCGCCTCCACCGCGGCGACGCGTTCGCCCTCGCCTCCTCCGGTGCCCTCGGCGGCCCGTACGACCTGGTGTACGACTCGGGCTGCTTCCACCATCTCCCGCCCCACCGGCGGGTCAGCTACCTGTCCCTGCTGGACCGTGTGCTCGCGCCCGGCGGCGCGTTCGCGCTCACCTGCTTCGCGGCCGGGGCCATGGGTTCCGAGCTGTCCGACGCCGACTTCTACCGGCAGGCCCGCCTGGACGGCGGCCTCGCCTACACCCCGGAGTCGCTGCGCCGGATCTTCGCGGACCTGACCGAGGTGGAGCTGCGCCGCATGCGCGACGAGCCGCCGGGGTCACCCCGCTTCGGCGAGCCGTTCCTGTGGACGGCCCTGTTCCGCCGCGGCCCCGGGCCCGCCCCGGCCTGACCGCGCCGCCGCCCTCACCCCCGGACCCGCCGCCGCCCGTCGCGGGCGCCCGGCCGGTGAGGCGCGCGTCACACCGGACCCGCCAACACCCCCTGACCAGGCCCGTGGTCCTCCGCACGCCCGGCCGTCGCCGCCCGGCGGGCCTTGACACCCGCGCGCGGCCCCCCGCAGGATGCCTCGCGTGAACCTGTCAGACAGCCAGACAGGTGGGGCGGTGCCCCGTCGTGTCAGCGCGATGGAAGCGGTCCTCACCCACCTCCGCTCCGCCATCGAGCGGGGAGAATACGCCATAGGGGACAAGCTCCCCTCCGAGGCCGAGCTGTGCCGCGCGCTCGGGGTCAGCCGCCCGCTGCTGCGCGAGGCGCTGCGCGCCCTCCAGGTGATGGGCCTCACCGCCTCACGGACCGGCAAGGGCACGTTCGTGATCTCCAACGGGCCGGCGCAGAACCCCACCTTCGGCGACTACTCGGCGAGCGACCTGCTGGAGGTCCGGCGGCACGTCGAGATCCCGATGGCCGGGTACGCGGCCGTGCGCCGCACCCCGGAGGACCTCGACCGCCTCCAGCACCTGCTGGAGCGCATGGAGCGGGAGACCGACACCACGGCGTGGGTGGCGATGGACACCCTCTTCCACATCACCGTGGCCCAGGCGGCGCGCAACCCGGTGTTCCGCAAGGTCATCGAGGAGATCCGGGACGCGCTCGCCCGGCAGTCCGCGTTCCTCAACGACATCGGCGGCCGCCGCGAGCGCTCCAACCTCGAGCACCGGGCGATCGTCGAGGCCCTGATCGAGGGCTCCCGGCAGGAGGCCGTGGACGCGATGAGCCACCACTTGGAGTGCGTCGAGTCCACCCTCACCTCCATCGTGCGGGCCGATCCCACCGAACCACCGAAAGAAGACGGAAGCCAGGCATGAGCAAGCAGAGCCTGCTGCGAGAAGAGCCCCGGAAGACCCCGGCCGCGCACGTCGACGCGGGCGACGCCGGCTACAGCAAGTCGCTGAAGGCCCGGCACATCAACATGATCGCCATCGGCGGCGCCATCGGCACCGGGCTGTTCCTGGGCGCCGGCGGGCGGCTCGTGGACGCCGGCCCCTCCCTGGCCATCGCCTACGCGGTCTGCGGCCTGTTCGCGTTCCTGGTGGTGCGGGCGCTCGGCGAACTCGTCCTGCACCGCCCCTCCTCCGGGGCGTTCGTCTCCTACGCGCGGGAGTTCCTCGGCGAGAAGGGGGCGTACACCGCCGGCTGGATGTACTTCCTGAACTGGGCGACCACCGGCATCGCCGACATCACCGCCGTCGCCACCTACACGCACTACTGGGGCATGTTCACCGACGTCCCGCAGTGGGTGATCGCCCTGATCGCCCTCGCGGTCGTGCTCATGGTGAACCTCATCTCCGTGAAGATCTTCGGTGAGCTGGAGTTCTGGTTCGCGATCGTCAAGGTCGGCGCGCTGGTGCTGTTCATGGCGATCGGCATCTTCCTCCTCGTCACCCGCCAGCCCGTGGACGGCCACACCCCCGGCCTGTCCGTGATCGGCGACCACGGCGGGGTGTTCCCGCACGGCCTGCTCCCGATGCTGCTGGTCGTCCAGGGCGTGGTGTTCGCCTACGCCTCGGTCGAGCTGGTCGGCGTCGCGGCGGGGGAGACCGAGGAGCCCGAGAAGATCATGCCGAGGGCCATCAACTCCATCATGTGGCGGGTGGCCCTGTTCTACGTCGGCTCCGTGGTGCTGCTGTCGCTGCTGCTGCCCTCGGACCTGTACTCGTCCGACGAGAGCCCGTTCGTGACCGTCCTGTCCAACATCGGCGTCCCCGCCGCGGGCGGCGTGATGAACCTCGTGGTGCTCACCGCCGCCATGTCCAGCCTCAACTCCGGTCTGTACTCCACCGGCCGGATCCTGCGCTCGATGGCCATGGCAGGGTCCGCGCCCCGCTTCACCGGCGTGATGAGCCGCACCCAGGTCCCCTACGGCGGCATCCTGCTCACCTCGTCCGTCTGCGTGCTGGGCGTCGGGCTGAACTACGTCGTGCCCAGCCAGGCGTTCGAGATCGTGCTGAACTTCGCCGCGATCGGCATCCTCAGCACCTGGGCCATGATCATGGTCTGCCACCTGATCTTCTGGCGGCGGGCGCAGGCCGGCCTGCTCAGCCGGCCCGGCTACCGGCTGCCCGGCTCCCCGTACACCGAGGTCGTCACCCTGGTCTTCCTCGCCTCCGTCCTGGTGCTGATGTGGGCCGACGGCGGACCGGGGCGGCTCACCGTGATGGCGCTGCCCGCCCTCGCCGCCGCGCTGGTCGCCGGCTGGTTCTGCGTCCGCGGCCGGGTCGACGCCGTACGGGACGCCGCCGAGGCCGCCGGACCGGAGCGCTGACCCGCCCCGCGGTCACCGTCCCGCGCCACCGCCGCGCACCAGCACCAGCACCAGCAGTACCAGCACCGAAAGGAACCATGGACAACGCCACCTGGCAGCGCCCCGCCCCCGCCGCGGGGCGCGCCCCGCTGGAACCGCCCGCCGTCCGCGAACCCGCCCATGTGCCGGTGGCGCACGTGGTGCGCGCCGGCATCGTCGAGAGCGTCCACCACGGCTCGGTCGTGGTGCTGGACGCCGACGGCGGCGTGCGGTTCCGGGCCGGTGACATCGACGCCGCGTTCTACCCGCGCTCCGCGCTCAAGCCCGTCCAGGCCGTCGGCATGCTGCGCGCCGGGCTGCCCCTGGACGGCGAGCTGCTGGCGCTGGCCGCGGCCAGCCACTCAGCGCAGGAGCGGCACCTCGACGGCGCCCGCCGCATCCTGCGGGCGGCCGGCGCCACCGAGGCCGACCTGCGCAACGTCCCCGACCTGCCCCACGACCCCGCCGTGCGCGAGGAGTGGCTGCGCCGGGGCCTTTCCCCGTCCCGTCTCGCCCAGAACTGCTCGGGCAAGCACGCCGCGATGCTGCTCACCGCCAGGCTGCGGAACTGGTCCACCGGCGACTACCTCGACCCCGGCCACCCGCTCCAGCGCGAGATCGCCCGCACCGTGGAGGACCTCACCGGGCAGGCGATCGCGAGGGTGACGGCCGACGGGTGCGGCGCGCCGCTGTTCTCCGTCTCCCTGCGCGGGCTCACCCGCGCGGTCGCGCGGATCGCCGCCGCCCGCCCGGGCACGCCCGAGGCCCGGGTCGCCGACGCCGTGCGGCAGCACCCGGAGATGGCCGCGGGCACCGGCCGGGACGTGGTCCGCCTGATGCGGGCGGTGCCCGGCCTGCTCGCCAAGGACGGGTTCGAGGGCGTGCAGGTGGCCGCGCTGCCCGACGGCCGGGCCGTGGGCGTGAAGATCGCCGACGGCGGCGACCGCGCCCGGATGCCCGTCACCGCCGCGGCGCTCGCCCTGTGCGGGGCCGACCCGCGCGCCCTGGCCGACTTCACCGGCGCGCCGGTGCTCGGCGGCGGCGAGGTCGTCGGCGGCCTGCGCCCCGCGGGCCCGCTCGCCGCGGCCGTCCCGCCCCCGCCGGCCGCCTGACCCCGGCCGCGTCCCCCACCCACCACCAGCGAGGAACCACCCGGACGATGAACGCCAGCCATCGCATGGAACACGACCTGCTCGGCGAGCGCGAAGTGCCCGCGGACGCCTACTGGGGCATCCACACCCTGCGCGCCCGCGAGAACTTCCCCATCACCGGCACGCCCATCTCCGCCCACCCGCACCTGATCGACGCGCTCGCCGCGGTCAAGGAGGCCGCGGCGCGCGCCAACGAGGACCTCGGCCTGCTCGCCCCGGAGAAGGCCGACGCGATCGCCGCCGCCTGCCGCGAGATCCGCGACGGCCGCCTGCACGACCAGTTCGTCGTGGACGTCCTCCAGGGCGGTGCCGGGACCTCGACGAACATGAACGCCAACGAGGTGATCGCCAACCGGGCGCTGGAGATCCTCGGCCACGCCAGGGGCGACTACCGGCACCTGCACCCGAACGAGCACGTCAACCTCGGCCAGTCCACCAACGACGTCTACCCGACCGCCGTCAACGTCGCCACCGTCCTCGCGGCGCGGGAGCTGCTCGCGGCCATGTCCGTCCTGCGGGACGCCTTCGCCGCCAAGGCCGCCGAGTTCCGCGACGTGCTGAAGATGGGCCGCACCCAGCTCCAGGACGCGGTCCCCATGACGCTGGGCCAGGAGTTCTCCTGCTACGCGGTGATGCTGGACGAGGACATCAGCCGGCTGTCGGAGGCCGTCCTGCTCGTGCACGAGATCAACCTGGGCGCCACCGCCATCGGCACCGGGCTCAACGCCCCCGACGGCTACGCCGAGGCCGCCCGCCGCCACCTCGCCGACCTCACCGGGCTGCCGCTGGTGACCGCCGCCAACCTGGTCGAGGCCACCCAGGACTGCGGGGCGTTCGTGCACCTGTCCGGCGTGCTGAAGCGGATCGCCGTCAAGCTCTCCAAGAGCTGCAACGACCTGCGGCTGCTGTCCTCGGGCCCGCGCGCCGGGCTGAACGAGATCAACCTGCCCCCGGTGCAGGCCGGGTCGAGCATCATGCCCGGCAAGGTGAACCCCGTCGTCCCCGAGGTCGTCAACCAGGTGGCCTTCCAGGTCATCGGCAACGACGTCACCATCACCATGGCCGCCGAGGCGGGGCAGCTCCAGCTCAACGCGTTCGAGCCGGTGATCTGGCACGCGCTGGCGGAGAGCATCACCCACCTGCGGAACGCCTGCCTGGTGCTGGCCCGCCGCTGCGTGTCCGGGATCACCGCGAACACCGAGACGCTGCGCGCGGCGGTGGAGAACTCCATCGGCCTGGTCACCGCCCTGAACCCGCACATCGGCTACGGCGCCGCCACCGGCATCGCCAAGGAGGCGCTGGCCACCGGGCGGGGCGTGGCCGAACTCGTCCTGGAGAAGGGCCTGATACCGCCCGACCGGCTGGCCGAGCTGCTGCGCCCCGAGCAGCTCGCGGGCGCCGCCCCCACCGGGCCGGGGCGGCCCCCGGAGGGGGACCCGGCCTGACGCGCTTCCGCCGCCCCGGGCGCGTGACCGAACGCGCCCCGGGCTCGTTGGCCGGGCATGAAGAAAGCCCATATGATCATCGCCACCGGTCTGGCCGCCGCCGCGGCGGCCCTCACCGCTCCGAGCGCGTCCGCCGCCGTGCTGGACGCCTCCGCGAACGCCTCCGTGTACGGCGTCCACGTCGGGACGGACACCACCGTGATGAACTCGGTCCTGTTCGGGAACCGGACGCACCTCACGGCGGGCCCGGCCCACCTCCGGGCGCACCAGGCCATCCGCTGACCCTCCGTCCGGCCCGCCCCGGCCCCGCACGGCGCCGGGGCGGGCCGGACACCCGCGTCGCGGCCCCCGGCACCGCCGCCGGGCCGGTGCCCCCGCGGCCGGTGGCCTCACCGGTGGCCTAGGGTGTCGGGCCGTGACATCCCATGATCCAAGCACCCCGCCCGGCCCCGCCCCGCAGCCCGACCCCCACCTCCCGGTGCTGACCCGCCAGCAGGCCGACCGGCTGCGCGGCCTCGCCGCCGCGTACTTCGCCCGCCGCGGCACATCCGTCGCCGTGGACGGCGCGAGCCTGCGCACCGAGGACCGCCTCCTGGCGCTGGAGAACCTCGCCCACCTGTGCCGCTCGTCCGCCGACGACCGGTGGCCCGAGCTGGTCGACAGCCACTTCACCGCCCTGCTCGCCGTGAACCCCGACCCCGGCCCCGCCGACCAGGTGCTGCGCAACGCGTACCTGCGGCTCATACCGGACGACGCGCTGCCGCCCGAGGTGATGCGCGGCTTCAGCTACGTCCGCCCCGCGGCCGACGGGCTGCTGGAGGCGATCGCCCTCGACGAGCCCGACACCGTCCGGCTGCTGGACGACCGGGACGTGGCCGCCGTGGGCATGGAGCGGCTGCGCCCCGCCGCGCGCGCCAACCTGCTCGCCCTGCCGGTCGGGCACGAGACCGTGCGGGGCCAGGGCGGCGCGACGCTGCACGTCCTGCGCGGCCGGTCCCTGTTCGTGGCCGGGAAGGCGCTGGTGCTGGACGAGGTGATGCGCACGGTGCTGGGCCACGAGCCGCCGGACGAGGGCGCGCTGCTGGCCGTGCCCACCCGCCACCACCTCGCCTTCCACCCGATCGCCGACGGCCGGGTGGTCGACGCCGTCAACGACCTGGCGGGCTTCGGCCTGCGCACCTACCAGGACAATCCCGGCTCGCTCTCCCCCCGGGTGTACTGGTGGCACCGGGGCACCCTCACGTCCCTGACCGTCATCGACCACGCCACTCGGGTGTTCTCCATCGAGCCCCCCGAAGAGCTGATGGCGATCATGCGGCGCCTGCACGCGTCCGCGAGCTGACCCGGCGCTCCCGCGCCGTCCCGGCCGCTCGGTTCCGTCCCGGCCGCTGAGCGCCGCAGGCCCCGCCCGCGGCCGGGACCGCGCCGTCCACCTCCCGACACCTGCTCATTAACCGGTTCGTTGACGCAGTCGCAGCGGACCGCCGCAGGCGATGCGACTCCCGCCCATGTCCCGCATTTTCGGCAGTTGACGACCGAAGGCTCAGACCTTTACTCCCACCTGAACCGGTTCTGCGCAAAGCGTTGTGGTCCCCGCGGCCTCCTTCTACGCTGAGGTCCGCGCCGAACCCGGGGGAGGACGACCCCCGCGGTCCGGTCCGCGCCCCGTGGGCGTCCGCGGGGCCGCGTTCCCTGCGCCACTCGCGGACGGGCGCCCCGGCCGCCGCCACGCACCGCCCTGCATGGCGCACCCCCGCCCCTCCGCCCGGACCCACCGGGCCGGCACTCCACCGGGAGTCGGTCATGAGAGCACGGCACACCTGTAGATCCCGAACGGCCGCCGTCGCCGCGGCGCTCCTGGGCGTCCTGCTGTCGATGCTCGCGGTCTCACAGCCCGCGCACGCCGCCACGGGCCTGCACGTCGGCAACGGCCGGCTGCTCGAGGGCAACGGCAACGACTTCGTCATGCGCGGCGTCAACCACGCCCACACCTGGTACACCGACCGGACCGCCACGTCGCTGCGGGACATCAAGGCCCTCGGCGCCAACACCGTCCGGGTGGTCCTCAGCTCCGGGGACCGGTGGACCAGGAACGACACCGCCGACGTGGCCAACGTCGTCTCCCAGTGCAAGGCGAACCGGCTGATCTGCGTGCTGGAGGTGCACGACACCACCGGTTACGGCGAGCAGAGCGGCGCCGTCACCCTCTCCCGCGCGGCCGACTACTGGATCAGTGTCAAGAGCGCCCTGGACGGCCAGGAGAACCACGTCGTCGTCAACATCGGGAACGAGCCCTACGGCAACACCAACGCCTCCGGCTGGACCGCCGACACCAAGGCCGCCATCGCCAAGCTCCGCAACGCGGGCTTCCAGCACACCCTGATGGTGGACGCGCCCAACTGGGGCCAGGACTGGTCGTTCACCATGCGGGACAACGCCGCGTCGGTGTTCGCGTCCGACCCCGCGCGCAACACGGTGTTCTCCATCCACATGTACGGCGTGTTCGACACGGCCGCCGAGATCAGTGACTACCTGAACCGCTTCGTGGCCGCCAAGCTGCCGCTGGTGGTCGGCGAGTTCGGCCACAACCACTCCGACGGCGACCCCGACGAGAACGCCATCCTCGCCACCGCCCAGTCGCTCGGCATCGGCTACCTCGGCTGGTCCTGGAGCGGCAACGGCGGGGGCGTGGAGTACCTGGACATGGCGACCGGCTTCAACGCCTCGGCGCTGACCTCCTGGGGCCAGCGCATCTTCAACGGGACCAACGGCATCAAGGCCACCTCCAAGGAGGCCACCGTCTACGGCGGCGGCGGTGGCCCCGACATCGCGGCGCCCACCGCGCCCGGCACCCCCGCGGCCTCCGGCGTGACCTCCACCAGCGCCACGCTGTCCTGGGCCGCCGCCACCGACAACGTCGGGGTGACCGGCTACGACGTGGTCCGGGTCAACGGCTCCACGGAGACCGCGGCCGCCACCACCTCGGGCACCTCCGTCACGGTGACCGGGCTGAGCGCGGGCACCACCTACTCCTTCGCCGTCTACGCCCGCGACGCGGCCGGCAACCGCTCCCCGCGCTCGGCCGCCGTCTCGGTGACCACCACGACCGGCGGCGGCCCCGCCGCCTCCTGCGCCGTGGACTACCGGATCACCGGCCAGTGGCCGGGCGGCTTCCAGGCGGACGTCACCATCCGCAACACCGGCACCTCGGCGGTGCGGGGCTGGACGCTGGGCTGGAGCTTCACCGGCGGGCAGACCGTCACCAACCTGTGGGGCGGCACCGTCCGGCAGAGCGGCGCGGACGTGACCGTGACCTCCGCCGACTACACCGCCGCCATCCCGGCGAACGGCTCGGTGAGCATCGGCTTCACCGGCACCTCGACCGGCGGCAACCCCCGCCCCGCGGCGTTCACCCTGAACGGCGCGGCCTGCTCCGTGCCCTCCTGACCGCGCCCTTCCCCCCACCCGTGGCCCGCTCGCCGCACCGGTGAGCGGGCCGTGCGCCGTCCCGGGGACGGGTCAGCCGCGGAAGAGGCGCCAGAACGCGGCGGCCGCCTCCTCGGCGGGCACGGGCGAGTCGTCGGCGACCCAGTGGGCGAGGACGCCGACCAGGGCCCCGGCCAGATACGCGGCGTGTACGTCCGCCGGCACCCCGGCGGGCCCCGGCGGGCGCCTGCCGTCGCGGAACGCCGCGGTGAGCTCGGCCGTCAGGAGCTCCCGCATCCGCGCCCCGAACAGCGCGCTGCCCTGGGCGCCCAGCATCCGCCGGTACAGGGCGGCGCTGTCGGCGACGTGCCGGAACAGCCCGGTCAGCGGGGGAGGGGGCGCGTCGCGGTCCGCGTCCCTCGGGCACGCGGCCGCCGCCCGGGCCACCTGGGCCACGGCGTCCTCCATCGCGTCGGTCACCAGCGCGTCCACGTCCGGGAAGTGCTTGTAGACCGTGGCCCGGTTCACCCCGGCGAGCCGCGCGACCTCGGCCATGGTGATCGCGCCGGGCTCCTTGTCCGTGACCAGTTCGAGGATCGCGGTGCGCAGCCGGGCCCTGCTGCGCACCGCACGGGGATCGTGCACGTTCATGCCGTCCAACACTAGCCGACAGATGTCGCTTTACTGAGCGACAGTTGTCGATTAGTGTTCCGGACATGCGCATCGAAATATGGGCAGACGTGGTCTGCGCCTGGGCCTACATCGGCAAACGGCGTCTCGAGGCGGCCCTGCGGCGCCCGGGGGCGGCTCCCACCGCGGTGGAGGTGGTCTGGCGGCCGCTGAGGATCGACCCGGGCGCGCCCGCCCAGGCCGTCCCGCTGGAGGAGGCGCTGCGGGACCCGGTGGCGGACGAGGCCCTGCGCCGGTGCGCCCCCGGCCTGTCGCCCGAGGAGAACCGGGTGCGGGTCTCCCGGATCGCCGCCGAGGAGGGGATCGGGCCCCGCTGGGGCGCGGTGTGGCGGGCCAGCAGCCACGACGCGCACCGCCTGCTGGTCCTGGCGCTGGAGCACGGCGGCGCCCCGTTGCAGAACCGGGTGGCCGAGGAGGTGATGCGGGCGCACTTCGTCGAGGGCGCCGACATCAGCTCCCGCCGCGCCCTGGACGGCATAGCGGCCAGGTCCGGCTTCGCCGAGGGCGGCGCCCTGCTGGCCACCGGGGCGGGCGAGCGCGAGGTGCGGGAGCTGCTGCTGACCGGCAGGGCCCGCGGCATCGCCACCTCACCGACGCTCGTGGTCGGCAATCGCGCCCTCGCCGGTGCCCAACCGCCCGAGACCATGGCGGAGTTCCTCGCCGGTGGCGGCCCCGCGCGCCCGCTGCCCGAGGAGGTCAGGCGCCTGCGGGACGCCGAGTCGCTGCTGGAGCAGCGCGACGCGCTGGGCGCTCTCACCCTGCTCGAGCCCCTGCTCGACGCGCACGGCGGCGACCCCGGCGTCCTGCTGCTGGCGGCCCGCGCCTACTTCCACTCCGCCCAGCTCGCACGCGCCCGCCGGACCCTGGAGCGGCTGGTCGCCGACCGGCCGGACGACTCCTACGCCCGTCTCCTGCTCGGCCGCACCCTCCAGCGCCAGGGCCTGGCGGACCAGGCCGCACCCCACCTGAGGCTGGCCGCGGCCATGACGCCCGACTACGCGTGAGGGGGAGCGGCGGCGGCGCTCCCGTACGGGGGAGCGCCGCCGCGGCGCCCGGATCGGGCGCGGTCCCCCCCGCGGTGAAACGCCGTGCAGCGGGAAGGAGGCTGCTCGTGACACCCACGCAGTCCAGGGATCCGACCGCACAGGAGGTCCAGACGTGCCCGTCACCTTCCGCAAGTCGCTGCGCATCCTCCCCGGCGTGCGCCTGAACCTGAACGGCAGATCGTGGTCCATCACGGTGGGCAAGGGGAGGGGCCCCAGGCGCACCTGGTCGAGCACCGGCCGCCGCACCACCTCCATGGACCTGCCCGGCCCGTTCGGCTACCGCCGCACCAGGGGCCGCCGCACTTACCGCTGACCCGGCGCCCGCGGCCCCGCGCCGGGACAATCGCGACCGGCACCGCCCCGCTCCGCGCTACGCTGCGGCCCTCTGCCGCCGACGCCCGAGGAGCCCGGATGAGTGCGCAGTGGCGGACGCTGACGGAGCGGGACCTGGCGGCGGTGGCCGCGCTGGCCGGTCGGTGCGCCGCCGCCGACGGCGGGCTGCCGCTCACGGCGTCCGCGGACTTCCTGCGCCGGCGCTGGTTCGGGGACGGCGCGGTGGCCCTCGGCGCTCTCGGCGAGGACGGTCTGCTCGCGGCCGGCCGTGTGCGCACGGCTGACGGCGGGCCGGCCGCCTCCGGCCTGGTCGCCCCGGAGCGCCGGGGCCGCGGGCTGGGGGCGGACCTGCTGGACCGGCTGCTCCGCGAGGCCGGGCGCCGCCCCGGCCGGCCGCGCCTGGAGACGGAGTCGCTGACCGGCCCGGCCGCCGAGCTGTTCGCGGCGCGCGGCTTCCACCAGGTGTTCGCCGAGGACGTGCTCCGCCGCGACCTGCGCCTCCCGCTCCCGCTCGCGCCGCTGCCCGCCGGTGTGGTGACCCGGACGTGGGCCGACACGGGCGGGGCGGGTTTCCACGACGCGTACCGGGCGTCGTTCGCCGACCGTCCGGGCGGGCCCGGCCGCTCCGAGCGCGAGTGGCGGCGGTGGACGGCCGCCGAGGGCTTCCTGCCCGGCTGCTCGCTCGTGGCCCACGGCGCCGACGGCGCCGCCGCGGGGTTCGTGACCTGCGCGGAGGGCTTCCTCGTCCAGGTCGGCGTGGTGCCGCGGTGGCGGCGCCGGGGGCTGGCCAGGGCGCTCGCCGCCGCCGCTCTCGAGGGCATGCGCCCCGGCGGCGGCGAGGTGTTCCTCGACGTGAACGTGGACAACCCCGCCTCGGCCGCTCTCTTCCGCGGCCTCGGCTTCACCGCCGTCGCCAGGCGCGCCCGCTTCGAGCCCCGCCCCGGCGGCTGAGACGCGGGCCGCGCCCCGCCCCGCGCGGCCCGCCGACCGGACGCACACCACCCCGCCCCGGCCGGATGATCACGTTCAGGGCACCATTGCCCCGGGTGCCGCCAGGGGACGCGGCCGCGGCGGTTAGGGTACGCCGGGCGCCCAAGTGGCGGCACAGTGATCATTGTTCGCGAGGGAGGAGACTGTCGTGGCGGATATCGAGGCGGCCAAGGCGACGTTCGCGCGGTTCGACGCCAACCAGGACGGGCTGGTGACTCCGGAGGAGTTCAAGCACGCGATGGCCGAGATGGGCGATCCGTATGTCACGGGCCCGGTCGCGGAGGCCGTGATCGCGGCGAAGGACACCGACAAGGACGGCCTGCTGTCCTTCGAGGAGTTCTGGACGGCACTTCAGAAGAGCTGACGACCGCCGGAGAGGCGGGCGCCCCGGCCCTTCGCAGGCGGGGCGCCCGTGTTCGTTCGCCGCCCGCCCCTCCTCCTCGCGCCGCGCCCGCCCTCGCCGTGGCCGATCTTTCACCGCGCCGTCACCTGCTCGATGGCCAGTGCGCGGGCGAACGGGTAAAAACTGTTCTGCGCATGCCAAGCCGCCCCGGGCGCCACCCCGCGGACCGGCGCCGACCCACCCGCCCCGCGCGGGCGGACGAGCAGGAGGACGCAGTGAACAGAAGGTCGCTCGCCCGCAAGGCCCCACTCATCCTCGGCAGCGCCATCGCCCTGGTGATCGCCTTCCCCAGCAGCGCACTCGCCGTTCCTCCCACGGCACTGCCCGCCAACGCCGACAGCTTCGAGCGCACGTACCAGCCGGCCTACGACTACGACACCGACGGCTGCTACTCCACTCCCGCCATCGGCCCCGACGGGACCCTCAACCCCGGCCTCAACCCGTCCGGAGCCCTGAACGGCCAGTGCCGCGACGCCTCGGACCTCGACAACACCAACGGGTACTCCCGCTACAAGTGCAACAACGGCTGGTGCGCCGTCATGTACGGCCTGTACTTCGAGAAGGACCAGGCGACGATCGGCGGGCACCGGCACGACTGGGAGCACGTCGTGGTGTGGGTGCAGGACAACCAGGCCCAGTACGTGGCCACCTCCGCCCACGGCGCGTTCGTCGTGCACAGCCGCGACCGGATCCGCTGGGAGGGCACGCACCCCAAGATCGTCTACCACAAGGACGGCCTGAGCACGCACGCCTTCCGCGCCGCTAACGCCAACGACGAGCCGCCGGAGAACCACTACCGCACCTGGCAGTACCCCGCACTGGTCGGCTGGAACGGCTACCCCGCGGGCCTGCGCGACCGGCTCAGCCAGGCGGACTTCGGCAGCGCGAACTTCGGTCTCAAGGACGGCAGCTTCAACGCCCACCTCGCGAAGGCCAAGCCGGCCGGCATCCCGTTCGACCCCTACGCCTGACGCCCGACGGCGCGCGGCGGGCGGCACGGCGCCCGCCGCGCACCCCCACCGGGCGCAACCCCCCGTCAGCACACCTCCCGGTACGGCACCTCCGGCAGGTGCACCCGCCACTGTTCGCGGGTGAGCCCGCCCCCGGTGCGCCCGCACACGGAGACCGCGACCCGCCCCGGGTCCACGGAGTACCGCCGCAGCGCCACATGCGTCCCGGCCAGCAGCAGCGTCCGCCCGTCCCGGCTGAAGACCAGGTCCCGGATGGCCTCGCCGAAGGTGGGCACGAACGAGCCCACGGGGCGGGCGGTGGCCACGTCCCACAGGCGCAGGGTGCCCCGGGCGCCACCCACGGCGAGCATGCTCCCGTCGGGGGAGAAGGCGAGCGCCGTGACGGGATCGGCGTCCTGCCACGCCTCGTCCCGCACCGTCCCGGCGAGCACCCCGAGGCGCTGCCCGGCGTCCGCGTCCCACAGGGACACCCAGCCGGCCTCGTCCCCCGCCGCGAGGCGGTCGCCGACGGGGGAGAAGCCGAGGACCGTCACGGTCTCCGGGCTCAGCGGCCGGCTGAGGTCGCGGCCGGAGGGCAGCTCCGCCACCTGGCCGTGCACCGTCGCCAGCAGCCGCCCGTCGGGCCGCAGGAACAGGCCGCGCGAGGAGGGCGCCCGGCCCGGCCTCGGCGGCGAGGTGAGGCGGATGGACACGCGCACCCCCCGCCTTATGTCCCACTCCTCCCAGCGGCTCGCCCCGAACCGGTGCGCCAGCAGCCGCACGCCGCGCGGATCGAGGGCGATGCCCGCGACGGGCCGCTCCGCCACGTCGCCGGTGACGTCCAGGTACGCCTTCTGCCGCGGCCTGACGGTGTCCCAGATCCGCACCCGGACGCGGTGCCCGCGCCCGTCGGCGCCGCCGCGCGGAGCCGCCGCGTAGGCGAACCTCCTCCCGTCGGCGCTGAAGGCCGTCAGCACGGTGCACTCGCCCACCCGCGCCGGTGCGCAGGACACCGCAGGCAGCCGCAGCCGCCGACCACCCGCGCGGGTGGGCCGCAACTCGACCTCGAACCGGTCGCCCGCGCGCACCGCGCGCGCCAGCAGCCGGCCGTCCGGGCTCAACTGCGCCGCGTCCGCGTACTCCTCACGGCGCGGGGCGGCGGGGCCCCGCGCGAAGGACACGGTCCGCACCGCCAGGACGGCACCGCCGGAGGACGCCAGATAGCGGACCACGCCGCGCGCCGCGTCGATCCGCAACTGCGCGACCCGCTCCTGGCGCGGGGTGAACCGGAACACCTCGCGCGGCCGGCCGTCGATCCGCCACATCCGGATGCCGGTGTCACCGCTCACCGCCGCGTACCCGCCGTCCGCGCTGAACGCGAGCTCGCGCGGCGCCTCGGTGCGCAGCTCCGGCAGTTGTCCGCCGGTGGCGGTGTCCCACATCCGCACGGCGTCACCGGTGAGCACGGCGAACCGGCGGCCGTGCGGGCCGAACCGCATGGGACGCGGCGAGGAGCAGGCGCTCGGGGCGGCCGCCCGCACCCAGGGGGCGTCCACCCGCCGCCCGGCGCGCACGTCCCACACCTGGAAGCCGCCGGCGGCCGTGCACAGCGCCGCGAGCCGGTCGTCGGGGCTCACCGCCACCCGCGCCAGGCGCGCCCCGGCCCCCGGTGCCCCCGTGGGGGTGTCCCCCCGGTCCGCTCCGGCGCCCGCGTGCCGCACGAACCGCGGCCGCACCCCGCGTTCGAACAGCGGACGCCGGCGCTCGACGTCCCACAGTCGCAGCGACCCGTTCCCGGCGACGGTGACCGTCCGGCCGCTGGGGTTGAAGGCGGCGGAAACCGGTCCGCTCCCGCCGGCCGGCCGTAAGTCCGCGCCGACCGGATCGCCCGAGGACACATCGAACACCGAGACGGCGTCCTCCGAGCCAGCCAGCACTAGGCGGCCGTCGGGCGACACGTCCACCTGGCTGCCCGGCGGCAGGAACACCGACGCGGACGTGGCGGCCTCGCGCGCGGGGACGTCCCACCGCCGCAGCGGCGCGCCCGCCTTGAACGACTCTCCGGCGTTCGGGCTCAGCGTGGTCATGGTGCGGCCCTCGGCGCCGAGGAACACCTGCCCCGCGCCGACGTCGTCGGGCACCGGCAGCAGGTCCTGGTGCGCCTGGGTGGCCGCGTCGAACAGCGCCGCCCTGGTCTCCGCGGTGTCGCTGACCCGCCAGGCGGCCACGCTCAGCCGCATGGCCAGCACCGGGTCCGAGGCCCGCATCGAGGCGGCCAGGACGGCTATGCGGCGCGCGCCCGCCTCGGCGCGGCGGCGGTCGCCCTCCCGGTTCTCCTGCCACGCCACCACCCCCGCCAGCAGCGCGAGCACCACCACCGCGGCCACCGCCGCCACCGAGGCCCGATGGCGCCGGCGCTCCCGGGCGACGGCGGCCCGGCTGGCGAGGAGGAACTCCCGCTCGCCCGGCGCGAGGTCCACCGCGCCGCCGGGCGGGCCGAACGCCTCCAGCGCTTCCGCCAGGCGCAGCCCCCGGTACAGGGCGCCCGGATCCCGGCCCACCTCGCGCCACCCGTCCGCGGCCCGCGCCAGCCGGTGGCGCAGCACCAGCCGCCGCCGGTCCTCCTCGATCCAGCCGCGAAGCCGGGGCCAGGCCGACAGCAGCGCCTCGTGCGCCAGCTCGACGCCGTGTCCGTCCAGGGTGATCAGGCGGGCCCGGCACAGCCGCTCGAGCACCTGCCCGGCCCCGTCGCCCAGCGCAGCCTCCAGCTCGGCCCGGCCCGCGGGGCGGCGGGTGTCGGGCGCGCCCTCGCCCGGTGCGACCAGGCGCAGCAGCACCCGCCGGACCAGCAACCGCTGCTCCGGCGTCAGCCGGGCGTACAGCCCCTCGGCCGTCTGCGCGATCGCGCCGTGCAGCCCGCCCGCGGCACGGTACCCCTCCATCGTCAGCGTACGGCCGCGGCGGCGGCGCCAGGTCTCCAGCAGGGCGTGGGACATCAGCGGCAGCCCGCCCACGTCGCCGCCCGCCTCGGCGACCAGCGTCGCCGTCAGGGCCCGCTCCACGACCAGCCCCCGGGCGGCGGCCGGTTTCACCACGACCTGCCGCAACTCCTCCGCGCCCATCGGCCCGACCGGCACGCTCGCCCGGCTCAGCACCGCGGTCAGACCCCGGTGCCGCAGGCACCGGCCGTAGAAGTCCGCCCGCACGCCGAGCACCACCCGCAGCCGGCTGCCGGGGGCCTCTGCGGCGAGCAGCGCGTCGACGAACCCCTCCCGCTCGGCCGGGTCGGAGCAGAGGGTGAACACCTCCTCGAACTGGTCCACCACCACCCAGGTGTCGCCGTCGTCCGCGGCCGGGAGCAGCCGCTCGCGGTGCGTGGACCACGGCCGCGCGCCGGGCGTGAGGACCCGGATCGCCGCCGGGCGCGGCAGGCCCTCCCGGGCCTGCCGGAGCCGGGGGATGAGCCCGGCCCGCAGCAGCGAGGACTTCCCGCTGCCGGAGGGCCCGAGCACGGCGACGCACCGGCGGGCGAGGGCGAGTTCCACCAGGTCGTCCACGAGACCGTCCCGGCCGAAGAACAGCTCGCTGTCGCCCGGCTCGTACCGCGCCAGCCCCCGGTAGGGCGGGCCCGCGCCGTCCTCGTCGTCCTCGCCCGGCCCCGCCGCCCGCCGCTCCTCGTCGGCGGCGGCGCGCCACCGCCGCTCCCACTCCCCGCGGTCCCCGCCGCACGCCTCGGCGTACGCCAGCGCGACCGGGAGCGACGGCAGCTTCTCGCCCGAGGCCGCGGCGGCCAGGGCCGCCACCGAGTACCCGGCGTCCCGCGCCATCGCCCGGTAGGTGGGCCCGCCCGCCTCCTGCCGCAGCTTGCGCAACTCGAACGCGAACCGCTGCACCGGTCCCGCGGCCGGATCCACCGGTTTCTCACGACGCCCCACGCAGGACCCCCTCACCCGCGCCGGCGGCCCCCCGCCGCCGGGCGTGGCCATGTTACGCACCCTGTCTCCACCGCAAATCATGACAAACCGCCACGGATTGTTTGTCCACGCGCTGGCAACGGGTTGCTGGACAACTTCCGGACAACTGAACTCGAAGACCGAGGCGCGCCGAAGGGACGCCTCCGGGCGCACGCCGACCAGGACGCCCCCGCCCACCCCGAATCCCCCGGGCCGCGCCACGCGCCCCGGGCCCGGCGGCGTTCCGGCTCCCACCGACAGGTGTCGGTGAAGAGGGGAGGAGCCGGAACGCCGTCCCCACCGCCCGCCCGCCCCACCGCGTGACGCGGGCGGACCGCGGGCCGGGACGGCGGACCGGGACGGCGGGATGAGGCCGCGTCGTCCCGGCGCGTCGGCCCGTACGATCCGCGGCATGGGCCGCGTGCCGCCGTACCCGATCGGCCGCACCGGCGGCCCGCCGCCACGGGTCCGCCGCCACGGGTCCGCGCGGCCGCGCCGACGCGCCGACGCGCCGACGCGACGTCGGTGGCGCACCGCCTCGGTGGCGGCCGGCCGGGGATCCACTGGGAGGGCTTCGGGGGCCTCGGGTCTGCTGCGTGCCGCTGACCGACCCCGACCGGAGGCAGGCCGTCCCGGCGCGTGACGGGGTGGGGGCGGGCCGGGTGGCGGGCCCGTTGCCGCCGACTCGTGGTTAGTCGCGGGGGCGCCGCCGCCGGGACGGGGTGGCGGAGCGGAGGACGCGGGCCGAGCGGTCGCCCCGCGCGGTCGTGTGCCCCGGCGCCCGGGGTGCCGTCGGGTGAACGCGCGGAAAACCGTCCGTGGTCCAGACCTTGACCATTGGTCCAGACCTTTCCTACGCTGCTCGGCAGTGTGATGGGCATGACACGCGGCGGGTGACTCCGCCGCTCACCTCGCACGACGCGACCGCCTGACCTCGTCGGGCGGATCACGGACGCACAGGTCCCCGAACGTCCGTCCTCTCCCAGGAGCACCCTTGAGTACCGGAACCCCGCAACGCAGACGCAGCCGCATCCCCCGCACGAGAGCCGCCGCGGCGCTCACCGCGCTGCTGCTCCCCCTCGCCCTGATCGTCGGCCTCGCCGCCCCCGCCCACGCCGCGGAGGCCACCGCCACCTACACCAAGGTCGCCGACTGGGGCACCGGCTTCGAGGGCAAGTGGACGGTGAAGAACACCGGCACCGCGCCCCTGTCGAGCTGGACCGTCGAGTGGGACTACCCGTCGGGCACCGCGGTCACCTCCGCCTGGGACGCCGACGTCACCAGCACCCCGTCCGGCTCCGGCACCCACTGGACGGCGAAGAACAAGAGCTGGAACGGCCCGCTCGCCCCCGGCGCCAGCATCAGCTTCGGCTTCAACGGCACCGGCTCCGGCTCCCCCGCCAACTGCCGCGTCAACGGGGTGCCCTGCGACGGATCCCAGCCCGGCGACACCCCGCCCTCCGCGCCCGGCACGCCCACCCACAGCGGGCTGACCAACACCTCGGTCACCCTGTCGTGGAAGGCCGCCACCGACGACAAGGGCGTCAAGAACTACGACGTGTACCGCGGCTCCACGAGGATCGCCACCGTCACCGGCACCAGCCACACCGACACCGGCCTGACCGCGGGCACCACCTACTCCTACTCCGTGCGGGCCAGGGACACCGCCGACCAGGTCGGCCCGTCCAGCGGCGCCCTCACCGTCACCACCACCGGCGGCGACAACGGCGGAGGCGGCGGGAAGGTCAAGCTCGGCTACTTCATCGAGTGGGGCGTCTACGGCCGCAACTACCACGTGAAGAACATGGTCACCTCCGGCAGCGCCGCCAAGCTCACCCACATCAACTACGCGTTCGGCAACGTCACCTCTGACGGCAAGTGCGCCATGGGTGACGCCGAGGCCGCCACCAGCAAGTTCTACGACGCGGCCACCAGCGTGGACGGCGTCGCCGACACCTGGGACAACGGCGCGCTGCGCGGCAACTTCAACCAGCTCCGCAAGCTGAAGAAGATGTACCCGAACCTGAAGGTGCTGTGGTCCTTCGGCGGCTGGACCTGGTCCGGCAACTTCGGCCAGGCCGCCAAGAACCCGGCGGCGTTCGCCCAGTCCTGCTACGACCTGATCGAGGACCCGCGCTGGGCCGACGTGTTCGACGGCATCGACATCGACTGGGAGTACCCCAACGCGTGCGGCCTGAGCTGTGACACCAGCGGCCCGGCCGCGTTCCGGAACCTGTCGCAGGCGCTGCGCGCCAAGTTCGGCAACGGCAACCTGGTCACCGCCGCCATCACCGCCGACGCCACCAGCGGCGGCAAGATCGACGCGGCCGACTACGGCGGCGCCGCCCAGTACCTCGACTTCTACAACGTCATGACCTACGACTTCTTCGGCGCCTGGGACGCCGACGGGCCCACCGCCCCGCACTCGCCGCTCACCTCCTACAGCGGCATCCCCACCCAGGGCTTCGACTCCGACTCCGCGATCCGGAAGCTCAAGAGCAAGGGCGTCCCCGCGGCCAAGCTCAACCTCGGCATCGGCTTCTACGGCCGCGGCTGGACCGGCGTCACCCAGAGCGCGCCCGGCGGCAGCGCCACCGGCCCCGCGCCCGGCGCCTACGAGCAGGGCATCGAGGACTACAAGATCCTCAAGAACTCCTGCCCCGCCACCGGGACGGTCGCCGGCACCGCCTACGCCCACTGCGGCAACAACTGGTGGAGCTACGACACCCCCGCCACCATCGCCGGGAAGATGTCGTACGTGAAGAGCCAGGGCCTCGGCGGCGCGTTCTTCTGGGAGCTCAGCGGTGACACCGCCAACGGCGAGCTGATGACCGCGATCGACAGCGGCCTGAAGTAGCCCCCGCCCGGCACCCGCCAGGCACCGGGCACCACCGGCACGACGAGCACGACGGGCGGTCCCCGTGACATCGCGGCGGCGATGTCACGGGGACCGTCGCACCGCCGCCCGCTCCTGCGCCGCCCGGACGGCCGCGGACAGGGCGGCCAGGTCGTACGCGCCGTGGTGCCGCCGCCCGTTGACGAAGAACGTCGGCGTCCCGGCCACCCCGCTCAGGTCCGCCGACTCCACGTCCTCCGCCACCCGCGCCGCCCCCCGGTGGGCGCTCAGGAACCGGTGGAACCGCTCCACGTCGAGCCCGAGCTCCTCCGCGTGCCGCAGCAGGTCCCGCGGCGTCAGGGCGTCCTGCGCGGCCAGCAGCCGGTCGTGCATCGGCCAGAACGCGCCCTGCTCCGCGGCGGCCTCGGCCGCCTCGGCGGCGAGCTGCGCGCGGGGGTGCACGTCGTTCAGCGGCAGGTGCCGCCACACGTACCGCACGTCCTGCCCGAAGTCCGCGAGCATCGCGCGCACCGCCCCCTCGGCCCGCCCGCAGTAGGGGCACTCGAAGTCGCCGTACTCCACCACCGTCACCGGTGCCCGCGCCGGGCCGCGCACGTGGTCCCGCTCCGGGTCGGCCGGCGCCGCCAGGTCCACGACGCCCTCGGCGGTGCCCAGCAGCAGCCGCACCCGCGCCGGGCGCGGCAGCGCCCCCGCCACCGCGGTGACCGCCCAGGTCAGCGCGGCGGCGCAGACCACCGCCGCCAGCACCCCCGCCTTGGCCTCCTCGAGCCGCTCCCCGTCGAAGGCGCGGGTGGCGATGAGCAGCGAGACGGTGAACCCGATCCCCGCGATGGTGCCGCCCGCGAGCACCGACCCCCAGCCGACCGGCGGCCGCAGCGCGCCGCGGCTCAGCCGGGCGGCCAGCGCGCAGGCCCCCACCATGCCCACCGGCTTGCCCAGCACATAGCCGAGGACGACACCCAGCGTGACCGGCGAGGTGACCGCCCGCTCCAGCAGGTCCCCGTCGAGCTCGATGCCCGCGTTGGCCAGCGCGAACAGCGGAACCACCGCGAAGCCCACCCACGGGTGGAACGACCGCTGCGACCGCTCGTTCGGCGAGATCGCCGCCGCGATGCCCTGCCGCGCCGTGCGCTCCAGCTCCGGTGTCGGCTGCTCGCGGAAGAGCCGGAACAGGCCGCTGGCCCGCTCCAGGGCGCCCCGCGGCGCCGGGTAGGCGGGGGTGAGCAGGCCCAGCGCCAGCCCGATGACCACCGGGTCCACGCCCGACTCCAGCAGCGCCGCCCACACAGCCGTGCCCAGCACCGCGAACACCGCCCCGTGCCGCCTGCCCGCGGCCCGGGCGAGCAGCAGCACCCCGAACAGGCCGGCCGCCGCGAGCAGCGCGGGCAGGTCAACGTCGTCGCTGTACACGAACGCGATGACGGTGAGCGCCACCAGGTCGTCCACCACCACGGCGGTCAGCAGGAAGGTGCGCAGCCGCCCCGGCAGCCGCCCGCCCAGCAGCGCGAGCAGCCCCAGCGCGAACGCGGTGTCCGTGGACATGGCCACGCCCCAGCCGTGCGCCGTCGGGCGGCCCGCGTTCACCGCGAGGTACACCGCCACCGGCACCAGCATCCCGCTCAGCCCCACCAGCAGCGGCAGCGCCACCCGGTGCCGCTCCCGCAGCTCGCCCATGTCGAACTCGCGGCGCGCCTCCAGGCCGATCACGTAGAAGAACAGGCTCATCAGCCCGCTGTTCACCCACTCGCGCAGCGGCAGGTCGATGCCGTGCCCGCCGAGGGTGACGGACGCCCGGGTGTGCCAGAACGACTCGTACGCCCCCGGCCCGGCGTTCGCCCACACCAGGGCGGCGACCGCGGAGGCCAGCAGGACGGTCGCGCTGCCGCTCTCGGTGCCCAGGAACGCGCGCAGCGGCGTGCGCGGCCCGGCGGGGCGGTCGGTGCGCCCGAAGGGGAACTTTTCGGCCATCGTGCCTGCCATCCGGCCATTGTGCCCCCGCCGCCCCGCCCGGGCGGGAGGCACGGCACCGCACCCGGCGCGCCGCGCCCGCCGCCGGGGCCCGACGGCCGCGCGAGCCCCGCCCCGGCGGGTCCGCGCGGCCGTCCGCTGCCGCTACGGCTGCGGCGCCCGACGGCTCACCCCGGTGACGGGCCGGGGATTGAACCGCGGGTGGTGGCTCTCCGGCGGCGCGAGGTAGGCGGCCGGAAGGCCACCGGTGTCGATGACGATCTGGTCCACCGCGATGGCCGCGTCCACCATGAACAGCCGCAGCACATGCTCGCCCGGCTCGGTGACGGTCACCGTGCCGGTCAGCTTCTCGACGCCCTCCTCCACGTTGCGGGCCCAGGCGTCACCCCGGTTGCCGGTGGCCACGGCCTGCCCGGAAAGGACGGTGACCGGGCCGTCGTCCAGGGCGAAGGCCACCCGGCGGTGTCCGCGCTCGTCCAGGGACGGCAGGCGGAAGACCGTCACCGGGAACGCGCCGGTCCCGAGGAAGCGCACCCGGTACCGCAGCTCCGGTGCCCGGGCGGCGAGGTCGCCGCCGGTGAAGGCGGGCGCGGTCGAGGGCGCCGTCTCCACGGCCGCCGCCCGCCGGCCGAGCCCCCGCACGACCCGCCAGTGCGCGCCGCCGCGGGCCACCCGGCCGTCGAAGTGCGCCGCGTCGATCGAGACGTGGCCGTGGGCCTCGGCGTACCCGCGGGCCCGCGCCCGCCGCCCGTCGTTGCGGACCCGCAGCGGCACCGCGAAGCTCCGCCCGGCACCGGTGAAGGTCACCGACGCCTCGTGCGCGCCCTCGGGCACCGCGTCCCAGTCCAGCTCCACCCACACCCGGGTCTGCTCGGTCACGCGCCCGCCCGCCGCGCTCAGCCGCACCCACGGCGCGTCCGCCCGCGCGCTCCAGTCCACCGGGAGGAAACCGGTGTTGAACACGTCCACGAACCGCTGGTCGCGGGTGTACGAGGAGAAGGACAGCGGCCGCTGCGCCCCGGTGTCGTTGCCCTCGGCCGCCACCCCCAGGCCCGAGGTCTCCTGCCGCGGGACCCGGACCACGCTCGGGCGGCCCGGCGCCTTGGGGATCTGCGACGGGTACGGGTTGACGATCCCGTTCCACTTCCCGCCCGCCACCTCGGTGTTGTACCGCTCGGTGAGCGCCTGCTCCGCGGCGTGGGCGGCTTCGGCCAGGTCCGCGAACCGGTTGGTGCCCGCTCCGCGGCCCTGGCGCACGGCCAGCGCGTTGCGATCCGCCCAGTAGTACTTCAGGTTCATCAGATAGGCGCCGTGCACGGGGTACTCGACCAGCTCGTAGTAGGCGTCCCGGTGGGCGGCCGGCAGCCGCGCCCCCAGCGCCCTGGTCCGCGCCAGCAGCCTGTCGTACGCGGCCATCCGGCCGCCCGCCTCGTCACCGTGCTGGACCACGGAGAACACACCGCGGTCGACGAACTCCGGGCGCCGCTCCGCCGCCAGGCGGTAGTACTCCGTGCGGATGGCGGCGAGCTCCCTGCCGTGGCGGCGCCCGAACTGCCGCCCGGCCCACTCCACCAGGAACTCCTCGACGCTCGCAGGGCCCCACCGGTCCACGTCCCAGGCCATGTCCAGGCAGAAGGACAGCCCGGTCTCGATCGACTTGATGTCGCCGACATTGAAGATCCACATCCGGTCGGCGCCGTGCTCGTACACCCGGCGCAGCTCCTGCCACACCTTGCCGAGCTGCGTGGTGTCCAGCCACAGATAGCTCCTGGGGCGGCCCCAGTAGGAGAGGTGGTAGTAGATGCCGTTGCCGCCCGCGCGCCGCCGCTCCGCCTCGTCCGGCAGTTGGCGCATGTTGCCGTGGTTGTCGTCCGGCCAGATCAGCGTGACGTCGTCGGGGACCCGCACACCCGCGTTGTACAGCTCCAGGACCTCCTTGTACGGGATGAAGATCTGCGGCGCCGCGGCCTCGCCGACCTCCTCGGCGAGGATGCGGCGCTGGTCGGAGATGATGCGGTTCATCACCGCCACCTTCTCCGGGATCGTGGTGGCGTACCGCGTCTCCAGCGCGCTGTCGTGCAGACCGCGCATGCCCAGCGTCCAACTGCTCTCGTAGCCCGCGTTCTGCCGCGCCCGCGCCCTCCAGTACTCGGCGATGACCTCCGGGTTGACCGTGTAGTCGTACACCGGGAGGGAGCCGTCCGCGCCGCGGTGCTCCTCCGCCCACGGCGCCCACTCGTGCACGCCGTTGCGCAGCAGCGCCTCCGGGTGGCTGGAGCCGACCACGATCCCGTACCTGTCGGCCAGCGCGGCGTTCTCCGGGTGCTTGTTGAAGTAGTCGGAGTACGGGTGCATGGCCGGCCACAGGTAGTTGGCCTTCAGACGCAGCAGCAGCTCGAAGACGCGCTTGTACGTCGCCGGGCCGATGTGCTTGTCGGGCTCCAGGGTGAGGTGGGACCAGGTGGTGAGGTTCTGCTCGTCGTTGATGAAGATGCCCCGGTAGCGCACGGACGGTTCGCGGCGCTTGAACGGGCCGCTCGGGACGGTCACGGTGTCCTGGCGCCGCACGGGTACGTCGGCCCACCAGAACCAGGGCGACACGCCGATGCGTTCGGAGGTGTCGTAGACGCCGTAGACGGTGCCGCGCCGGTCGCTGCCCGCGATCACCAGGGCGCGGTCCACGCCGGGCAGCGGGCGGTCCACGACCTGGGTCACCGACGCCTCCCAGCGGCCGGCCACGCCCGAGGTGTCCAGGCGGCCTTCGGCGGCGAGCCGGTCGATGACGGGGCTGGCGCCCAGGGTGCCGACCAGCACCAGCCGTGCGGCCCGGCCCGGGACGGCGTGCCGCAGCGCCGGCCGCACCCCGCTGACCCGCTCCACGTCCACCACCAGGTCCCCGGCCGCCCGGACGACGGCGGGGTCGTCCGCCGCGTCGACGAACACGTCCACCGCGGCCCCGCCGCGCACCAGGGGGAACCCGGCCCCGGTGGAGGACGCGGCCCGGGCGGTCGCCACCGTGCCGGGCAGCAGCGGGGCCACCCCGGCCGCCGCCATCCCGCGGAGGAACGCCTTCCTGGTCCACCGGCGGGACTCGTCGGAGGGCTCGTTGTGCGGCATCGGCATCGGAATCGGCATCAGGCATCCTTTCCGCGCGGCCCCGCGGCGGCTCCTCGTCCGGGCCCCGGCGGGACGTGACGCGCGACTCGCGAAGACGGTGGAGGCACGAGGTTGCTGGCATGCCCTTGCGGAAAGCGCTTGCAGAAAGCGCTTTCCCCCGTCACCTTAGGGCAGCCTCGGGGGAGGCGTCCAGAAGCCCGTGGGGGGTCGGCCGACGGTTCGTTGATCGCCGGGGCGAGGGGAGCGGGGCGGCTTCCGACGACGGGCCGGGTCCCGCGTGACGGTGCTTGCGCGCCCTGTCCGCCGCGCGGGCCGAGTGGGTTTCCTCCGCGTTTGACAGGCTTCCGCGACCGGCGCCTACTGGAAGTGAGGGGCCGGGTCCGGGGGTGCCGGGTGGCGCTTCGCGAGCAGGTGGGCGTGAAGGCTCGAGCACGGCCCGGGGAACCGGTTCTCGAACACAGGCCGGGGGAGCGGTCCGGAGCCGTCCGGGAAACCCGGCGCGGACGCCGACCGGGAAACCGGCCTGGCCACAGGACGTCGGCCGAGGTCTGCCGGACGTCGCTGGGGTGCCCATCGCGGCGCGGGGCCGGGCGGCCGGTGCGGCGACAGGACCGGGAGCCGGTTCGGGCGCCGCCCGGACCTCGCTGCGTGGCCGGTCGGGGATCCGGCGTGGACGCGGGCCACCAGGAGACCGGCGCGGACGTCGCTCGGCTTTGACCCCGGCGCGAGCCGGGGAGCCGGGCCGGCATCGGTGCGAGCCGGGGAACCGGACCGGCATCGGTCCGGTGAGGTGTGCACGGACATTGCCCCGGTACCGGTCCCGGCGCAGGCATCGGCCGGGAGGTCCGCTCGGGCCCCGCCGGGGTCTCCGCCCCGGGCGGGGGTCGGGGAAGCAACCGGCCGGGCGTGGGTCTGGAGGGTCTGTACGGACGTTGCCGGGGCCGGGTGCCGGCGCAGGCACCGGTTGGGAGGTCCGCCCGGACCACCGCCGGGGTGCCGGCCCCGCCGGCCGGCGGACCGGTCCGGATGTTCGGCCGGCGGGTTCGTTCGGGCGCCGTCCGGCTTCGCCCGGGCGCGGGCCGGGATACCGGGCTGGACGCGGGCAGGAGACCGGCGCGGCCATCGGCTGGGAGGTGTGTTCAGGCATCGTCGGGGTACCGGCCCGGAACATGCCGGAAATCCGGCTCGGACTTCGAGCCGGGAACCGGCCCTGCGCATCGAGCCGGGAACCGGCCCGGCGCATCGGCCGCGAAAGCACCCGGAAAAACCGGTCCGCACAAAGATCGAGAAATCAGCCCGTACGCCGGCCTGGATAGGCACGGAGCACCAAAGCCGCGCGGGCGGAAAGTGACACCCGGTCCGCTCCGCCCCGGCACCACAACCCCGTGGGCTGGTGTCGGCGGGTGGGCAGTTGTGGAGGGTTTCGTGATGAGGGGAATCATGCGCGCCGACCACCGGAACGAGCGGGGCGGGCGCATCGCCTTGCCCGGGGAGTGCCGCCGTCCTCTCCGCCGTTCTCCGGGAATTCGCGCCGCGGGAATCCGCGCGGCCGGAGCCGTTCTCCTCCCCGCCGCGGGGCGGTCCCCGGGGAACGGCGCGGTATCCGCCCTTCGCCGCCTGGCGGCGCCGTGAGTGCCGCGAGGGCGGTGGACTCCTTCGACGTGGTCGTCGTCGGTTCGGGTTTCGGCGGCTCGGTGACGGCCTTCCGCCTCGCCGAGGCCGGAGTGCGCGTCTGCCTGCTGGAGCGCGGAAAGGACTATCCACCGGGTTCCTTCCCCCGCTCCCCCCATGACACGGCGAAGAACCTGTGGGATCCCGACTCCGCCCTGTACGGGCTGTACGACCTGTGGAGCTTCTCCAAGCTGGACGCCCTGGTGTCCAGCGGGCTCGGCGGCGGTTCGCTCATCTACGCCAACGTCCTGCTCCGCAAGCCCGAGAAATGGTTCGTGACCGAGAAGGTCGACGGCAGCTACGAGAACTGGCCGGTGACCCGACGCGACCTCGACCCCCATTACCGCGAGGTCGAGCGGATGCTCGGCGTGCGGGACTACCCCGTCACGGAGGAGCCCTACCGCGACACGCCCAAGACCGCTGCCCTCCGGCGGGCGGCGGAGCGGCTCGGGCTGGAGTGGGCGCCCGCGCCGCTGGCGGTCACGTTCGGCAATCCCGGCCGGCCGCCGGTGCCCGGAGTACAGATCGACGGCGGCGAGGACAACCTGCACGGCACCCCCCGCTACACCTGCCGGCTCGTCGGCGAGTGCGACCTGGGCTGCAACTTCGGCAGCAAGAACAGCCTGGACCTCACCTACCTCAGCGCGGCCCGGCGCCTCGACGCCGAGATCCGCACGCTCTGCGAGGTCCGCTCCTTCGAACCGGCCGACCACGGATTCACCGTCACCTACCTTCAACACCGCCCCGCAGGGGACGCCGACCCGGCCGAGCCCCCGCTCCGGCGCACCGTCAGGGCCAGGCGGCTGGTGCTGTCCGCCGGCGCCCTCGGCACCCCCTATCTGCTGCTGCGCAACCGCAGCGCCTTCCCGGCGCTCAGCCCGGCGATCGGTACCCGGTTCTCCGGGAACGGGGACTTCCTCGGGCTGCTGCTCAAGGCGCGCGCCGGACGGCTCCGCGGGGGCGGCGACGCGGCGGAGGAGACGTGGCCGTGGCTGCTGGAGCCGAGCTTCGGGCCCGTCATCACCAGCGCCATGGTCATGCCGGACGCGCACGACGGCGGCGGCGCCACAGGCCGGGGCTTCTACATCGAGGACGCCGGGTACCCGCAGTTCCTCAACTGGCTGGTGGAGCACAACGTGCTGACCATGTCCCGGCAGGTCGGCCGGTTCCTGCTGCGGCGCGTCTGGTCGCAGGCCACCCGCAGCCCGCGCAGCCAGGTGGGCAGGCACGTGTCGGAGGCCATGGGCAAGGGGCTGTTCACGGCCACGTCCCTGCCGCTGCTCGGCATGGGCAGGGACGTGCCCAACGGGCGGCTGTTCCTGCGCGAGGGCCACCTGGACCTGGCCTGGGACCTGGGCCCCTCCGCGGCCTACTTCCACCGGATGAACCGGACGATGAGACAGGTCGCCGGCAGCCTGGGCGGGGTGTACGCGTCCAGCCCGCTGTGGTGGCTCAACCGGCTGATCACCGTGCACCCGCTGGGCGGCGCGCCGATGGGCCGCGACCGCGGCGAGGGCGTGGTGGACTCCCACGGGCGGGTGTACGGCTGCCCCGGTCTGTCGGTCGCCGACGGCTCGGTCATGCCGGGGCCGGTGGGCCCCAACCCGTCGCTGACCATCGCCGCGCTGGCGAACCGGTCGGCGGACCGGCTCATCGCGGACCACGAGAGGCACCCCCGGGGGCCGTCATGACGAACGAGCACCGGCCGCGCCAACGGGACACCGGCGAACCCCGGCCACTCGGCCGGCCCCCCGCCGACCGGCCCCCGGACGGCCCTCCGCGCCGTTCGCTGCTCCTCGCGGGCGGCGGGCTGAAGGTCGCGTTCCAGGCCGGGGTCCTGCAAGTGCTCCTCGACGAGGCCGGGGTGCGCTTCGACCACGTGGACGGCGCCAGCGGAGGCGTGTTCAACCTCGCCATGTACTGCCAGGGCAGGTCGGGGCGGGAGATCGCCGACAACTGGCGGCGGCTGCGCCCGCTGAAAGGCGTCACCCCCAACCGGCGCGAGCTGCTCAAGGGCCCATATGCCCGCTCCCTGTTCACCCTGGACGGGTACCGGCGCCATGTCTTCCCCGACTGGGGCCTGGACTGGGAGCGGATCCGGGCCACCGACCGGGAGGCCACCTTCACCCTGTACGACTTCACCGCCAACGAACTGGTGGCGGTGACCCCCGACCGGATGGACGAGGACCGTCTGTGCGCCGGGGTGTCGCTGCCCATGTGGTTCCCGCCGGTGGTCATCGACGGGCACACCTGGATCGACCCCGTGTTCCTGACGGACGCCAACGTCGAGGAGGCGGTGCGGCGCGGCTGCGACGAACTGTGGATCATCTGGACGGTCAGTGAGCGCCACCGCTGGCGCGACGGCTTCGTGGCCGGCTACTTCCACATCATCGAGACGGTGGCCAACGGCGGGCTGCGGCACTGGCTCCGCCGCATCGAGGCGAGCAACTCGGCGATCCGCGGCGGTGGCCGGGGGGAGTTCGGGCGGCTGATCACCGTACGGCTGATCAAAGCCGAGGTGCCTCTCCACTACCTGGTCAACTTCGGCCGCGACCGGTTCGCGCAGGCCGTGGAGCTCGGCGTCCGGCACGCCCGCGGCTGGTGCGCGGAACAGGGCGTACCTGTCGAGCCCGGACCGGATCCGGGGCGGCCGGACGACTCGGCCCGCCTGCGGTTCAGGGAGCGCATGACGGGCTCGGTCGCCTTCGGCCGGGAGGACTTCGACGCGGCCGGTGCCGCGGACCCCGGCGCGGTCGCCGACCTGGATCTGCGGCTGGCCGTCGAGGTCAGGGGCGTGGACCGCTTCCTCACCGACCCCGGGCACGAGGCCGCCGTGTCGGGCGAGGTGGTCTGCCAGGAGCTCGGCGGACGGCTCCCGGTCCGGCAGGGCACGCTGCGGCTGCTGGTGCAGCACCCCGACCCGCAGCACCTGCGGATGCTCTACCGGCTGCACTTCACCGACCGCGCGGGCCACCCGCTGACGCTCACCGGGTTCAAGGACGTCAGCGAGGACTCCCCGCACGGTCTTTGGCACGACACCACGACCCTGCACACCCGCGTCCTGCGCGGCCACCTCGGCCCCGGGCAGGACGACACGGCGCAGGTGGTGGCCTCCGGTGTCGTCCGCGTCCGCCCGGCCGACTTCGCCAGGCAGCTCACGACGTTCCGCGCCGAGGCGCCGACGGCGGGCGGCCGGGTGACCGCGCTGCGCAGGTTCGGGCAGTTCTTCGCCGGCCGGATGTGGGACGTGTACGCCCAGGGCGTCCTGCCGTGGTCACCCCTGTGACGCGGGCACGCCGAAGCGCCGCCCCGCGCCGGTGGGCGCGGGCGGCCGGTGCGGTCGCCCCCGGGCAGCCGGGTGCCGCGGGCGGCTCCTCACTGCCCCGAGGAGCGGCCTCCTCACTGCCCTGAGGAGGCGTTACCGCGGCTGCCCGCACTATGCGTTCATATCATCGAAACGCGCATGTTGCCACGCGCGTGTGGCGGGAGCCACAGATAGCTGCCGGTGCGTCAGCGGGCCACCGGGGGCGGCAGGCATTTGCTTGACATGCCGCCGCCACTGGGTATTAGGTGGCGATCGAGGATCTTGGCCGGGGCATTGCTGTCCGTGGTCAACACGCCTCGTTGACTGGGGCGTTCGCGTACGTCGGTGCGTGTGTGCTCTTTCGGGGGAAAAGTCAACGGCCGTGCGCGCCTGCGGTGGGACATGCTCCCATGAATGCTGCCCGCGGCAGCTCAGAACACCTCGGAAGATCTCACGCGCATTGACCTGTGCCTTCTGCCCGGTCTGGGCGGGTTTCCATATGGAATTCCATTGGGTACGGGGAGCTTGGCATGGAAGAATCGCGTTCTCTGCGGCGTGAGGAAAGCGATTCCCCGGTATTTCCCTGGGTGATGGCCGCCCCGACCGAGCACGCGCTGCGGTCGGCGGCCCAGCGCCTCAGGGAGCATGTGAGCGCCCGCCCCGAGCTGCGCCCGGCCGACATCGGCTGGGCGTTGGCGACCGGCTCCCCGGCCCCGGGGCCGGCCTCCCGGCACCGCGCGGCGATCGTCGCGGGCGACCGCGAGGCCCACCTGGCGGGCCTGCGCGCACTGGCCGGCGGAACCACCGCCCCGCACCTGCTCCACCACGTCGCCGGATCCGGGTCCGGGGCGGTGTTCGTCTTCCCCGGGCAGGGCGCGCAGTGGGCCGGGATGGCGGGCGAACTGCTGGAGTCCGCCCCCGTGTTCCGCGCGCACCTGGAGCAGTGCGACGAGGCGCTCGCGCCGTACGCCGAACGGTCCGTCACCGAAGTCCTCACCCAAGGCGGGGACGACGGGGACTGGACGCGGCCGGAGGTCGTGCAGCCCGCGCTCGTCGCGGTGATGATCTCGCTGGCGGCGCTGTGGCGCTCCTACGGCGTCGAGCCCGCGGCCGTGGTCGGCCACAGCATCGGCGAGTTCGCCGCCGCCCAGGTCGCGGGCGCCCTGGCGCTGCCGGACGCGATGCGGGGGATCGCCCTGTTCAGCCGGGTCCAGGCCGAGCTGACGGACCGCGGCGGCATGCTCTCCGTGCCGCTGCCCGCGGACCGGCTGCACCCGCTGCTGCGGCCCTGGGGCGACCGGCTGGCCGTCGGCGGCGTCAACAGCCCCTCCTGGACGGTGGTCTCCGGGGACCCGGAGGCGATCGAGGAACTGCGGGCCCGACTGGCGGACCAGGACGTGCGCGGCCGCACCGTCGGCATCCGCTACGCCGCCCACTCCCCGCAGCTCGCCCCCCTGCGCGACCGGCTGCTGCACGACATGGCGACGGTCACCGGGCGCCCCTCGGACATCCCCTTCTACTCGGCGGTGACCGGCGGCCGCATCGACACCGCGGAGCTCGACGCCGGCCACTGGTACCGCAACGCCCGGCAGCCCGTCCTGTTCGACCAGGCCGTCCGCGCCGCGCTCGCCGTGCGGCCCGCGGCGTTCGTCGAGGTGAGCGCCCACCCGGTGCTGACCCTGGGCATGCAGCAGACCCTCGACGACGCGGGCAGCGACGCCGGGGTCCTCGGCACCCTCCGCCGCGACCAGGGCGGCCCGCGCCGGTTCCTGACCGCCGTCGCCGACCTGCACGTGCACGGGGTCACCCCCGACTGGCGGGCCGTCTTCGCCGGAGCCGAGCCGCGGCCCGCGGAGCTGCCCGCCCCCGGACCCGGCCCGCAGGACCCGCCCGCGGTCTCCGCCGCCCCCGCCGAGCGCCTCGCCGCACTGCCCGACCCCGAACTGGACCGCGCCCTGGCCGCCCTGGTCCGCGACGAGCTGACCGCGGTCCTCGGCGAGCCGGCCGGCGGCGACCTCGACCCCGACCGGCCGTTCCGCGACGCGGGCGTGGAGTCCTCCACCGCGCTGGAGCTGCGCAACCGGCTCGTCGGCGCCCTCGGTGTGCGGCTGCCCGCGGCCGTGGTCTTCGACCACCCCACGCCCGCCGCCCTGGTCCGGCGGCTGCGCGCCGGGATCCGCGGCACCGCCGACCCGGCCGCCGACACCGGCGCGGAGGCGCCCGCGCCCGCCCACGACGAGCCCATCGCCGTCATCGGCATGGCGTGCCGGTTCCCCGGCGGCGTGCACAGCCCGGAGGAGCTGTGGCGGCTGCTGGCCTCCGACGGCGACGCCATCACCGGATTCCCCACCAACCGCGGCTGGGACCTGGACGCGCTGTTCGACCCCGACCCCGACCGCCCCGGCACCTCGTACGCCCGCGAGGGCGGCTTCCTGCACGACGCCGACCGGTTCGACGCCGCCTTCTTCGGGATCTCCCCCCGCGAGGCCCAGGCCATGGACCCGCAGCAGCGGCTGCTGCTGGAGACCTCCTGGGAGACGTTCGAACGCGCCGGGATCGACCCCGCCCGGGTCAGGGGCACCCGCACCGGGGTGTTCGTCGGCGCCATGTCGCAGGACTACGGGCCGCGGCTGCACCAGGCCCCCGACGGTGTCGAGGGCTTCGTGCTGACCGGCACCACGGCAGGCGTCGCCTCCGGGCGCATCGCCTACACCTTCGGGCTCGAAGGCCCCGCCGTCACCGTCGACACCGCCTGCTCCTCCTCGCTGGTGGCCCTGCACCTGGCCGCCCAGGCGCTGCGCCAGGGCGACTGCACCCTGGCCCTGGCCGGCGGCGTGACCGTCATGGCCAACCCCGGCATGTTCGCCGAGTTCAGCCGCCAGCGCGGCCTGGCCCGCGACGGGCGGTGCAAGCCGTTCGCCGCAGCGGCGGACGGCACCGCGTGGGCGGAGGGCGCGGGCATGCTGCTGGTGGAGCGGCTGTCCGACGCGCGCCGCCACGGCCACCGGGTGCTGGCCGTCGTCCGCGGCACGGCGGTCAACCAGGACGGCGCGAGCAACGGCCTGTCCGCGCCGAACGGCCCCGCCCAGGAGCGCGTCATCCGGCAGGCCCTCGCCAACGCGGGCCTCGCCCCGCACGACATCGACGCGGTCGAGGCGCACGGCACCGGGACCCGGCTCGGCGACCCCATCGAGGCCGAGGCGCTGCTGGCCACGTACGGGCAGGGCCGCGACGAGGACCGGCCGCTGTGGCTGGGCTCGCTGAAGTCCAACATCGGGCACACCCAGGCCGCCGCGGGCGTCGCCGGAGTGATCAAGACGGTGCTGGCGATGCGGCACGGCGCCCTGCCCCGCATCCTGCACCTGGACGAGCCGACACCCCACGTGGACTGGTCGTCCGGGCGGGTCGTGCCGCTGGCCGAGACCGTGCCCTGGCCGGACCGCGGCGGCGTCCGCAGGGCGGCGGTGTCCTCCTTCGGCATCAGCGGCACCAACGCCCATGTGATCATGGAGCTGGACCGCGGCACCGACGAGCCGCCGACCGGCACCGCCGCCCCAGGCGGCCACCGGGCGGAGAGCGCGGGGACCGTTCCGTGGGTGCTGTCCGCCGCCGCGGAGCCGGCGCTGCGCGCCCAGGCCGCCCGCCTGCGCGCCCACCTGGACGCGCACCCCCGGGCCCGCCTCGCCGACATCGGCCACTCCCTGGCCACCACCCGCGCCGCCTTCCCCCACCGGGCGGTGCTCACGGTCACGGACCGGGACGACGCCGTGCGCGCCCTCACCGCGCTCGCCGAGGGACGGCAGACCCCCGGCCTGGTGCGGGGCACGGCCGGGCCCGGGGCGGCCCGCGAAGCCGTCTTCGTCTTCCCGGGGCAGGGCTCGCAGTGGCCCGGCATGGCCCGCGGGCTCCTCGACTCCTCGCCGGTGTTCACCGCCCGGATACGGGAGTGCGCCGAGGCGCTCGCCCCGCACGTGGACTGGTCGCTCGAGGACGTGCTGCGCGGCGCCCCGGGCGCCCCCGACCTGGACCGGGTGGACGTCGTCCAGCCCGCGCTGTTCGCGGTGATGGTGTCCCTCGCCGAGGTCTGGCGCGCCCACGGCGTGCGCCCCGCGGCCGTGGTCGGGCACTCCCAGGGCGAGATCGCCGCCGCCTGCGTGGCCGGGGCGCTGTCCCTGCCCGACGCCGCCCGCGTGGTCGCCCTGCGCAGCCGGGCGCTGCCCGCCCTGGCCGGCAGCGGCGGCATGATGTCGCTCGCGCTGCCCGCGGCCGAGGTCCGGGAGCTGATCGCCCCCTGGGCGGGCCGCGTGTCGGTGGCCGCCGTCAACGGCGCGTCCTCCACGGTGGTCGCCGGCGACCCGGCGGCCCTCGGCGAGCTGCTCGCCGAGTGCGCCGCCCGCGAGGTGCGGGCCCGCCGCGTCCCCGTCGACTACGCCTCGCACACCCCGCAGGTCGAGGCGATCCGCGAGCACCTGCTCGCCGCCCTCGGCCCCGTCACGCCGCGCGCCGCCGAGGCCCGGTTCTTCTCCACGGTGACCGGCGGGCCGCTCGACACCACCGGCCTGGACGCCGGGTACTGGTACCGCAACCTGCGCGAACCCGTGGAGTTCGAACGCGCCACCCGGTCCCTGCTCGCCGCGGGGCACCGGCTGTTCATCGAGGTCAGCCCGCACTCGGTGCTCACCGTCGGCATCCAGGAGACCGCCGAGGCGGCCGCGGTCGAGGCCGCCGTCGTCGGCACCCTGCGCCGCGACGACGGCGGGCGGCCCCGCCTGCTGACCGCGCTCGCCGAGGCCCACGTCGCCGGCGCCCCCGTGGACTGGGCGGCGGCGTTCGCGGGGCACGACGTGCGCCGGGTGGAGCTGCCCACCTACCCCTTCCAGCGCGAACGCCACTGGCTCACCCCGGCCCCCGGCGGCCGGGACCTCGCCTCGGCCGGTCTCGCCGCGGCCGACCACCCCCTGCTGGCCGCCGCCGTCGAACTGCCGGAGTCGGACGGGCTGCTGCTCACCGGCCGGCTGGCCCTCGACACCCACCCGTGGCTGGCGGACCACATGGTGGCCGGCACGGTCCTCGTCCCCGGCACGGCCTTCGTGGAGATGGCGCTGCACGCCGCCCGCGAGGCCGGCTGCCTCGGCGTCGAGGAGCTCACCATCGCCGCGCCGCTGCCGCTGCCGGAGCGCGGCGGCGTCCACCTGCGGGTCTCGGTGGGGGCGCCCGAGCCGTCCGGCCGCCGGCCGGTGAGCGTCCACGCCCGCCCCGAGGGCGCCCCCGACGCGCCGTGGACCCGGCACGCCGGAGGGTTCCTCACGGCCGCCGGGGCGGGGACGCAGGCCCCTCCCGCGGCCCGCCCGGCCGAGCAGTGGCCGCCCGCCGGCACCCCCCTGCCGCCGGACGAGATGTACGCGGAGCTCGCCGCGGCCGGATACGAGTACGGCCCCGAGTTCCGCGGAGTGCGCGCCGCCTGGCGCCGCCCGCCCCTGCCCGGGGGAACGCCCGGCGGCGAGGTGTTCGCCGAGGTGGCGCTGTCCCCGGCGCAGCAGGACGAGGCGAAACGATTCGGCGTCCATCCCGCCCTGCTGGACGCGGCCCTCCACACCGCCCTGCTCGGCTCTCCCGAGCAGGCCACCCGGCTGCTGCTGCCCTTCGCCTGGACCGGCGTGTCACTGCGCGCCACCGGCGCCACCACCCTGCGGGTGAGGGCCGTGCCGTCCGCCGACGGCGCCCTGACCCTCACCGCGACCGACACCGACGGCCGGCTCGTGGCGGTGGTCGAGTCGCTGACGCTGCGCCCGCTGTCCCCGGACGGCCTGCGCTCCGCCGCGCACCACGGCCTCCACCGCGTGGAGTGGACCCCGGCCGCCCCGGCCGCGCACCGGGAGCCCCCCGCCCGCTGGGCCCTGCTCGGCGCCGCGGCGCACGAGCTGTCCGCCGCCCTCGCCGCGCACGGCGCCGCGCCGGCCGCCCACCCGGACCTCGCCGCCCTCGTCGCCGCGGTGGAAGCCGGCGCACCGGCCCCCGACGTCCTGCTGACGGTGCACGCCCCGTCCCACGCGGCGGACGGCACCGGCCCCGGCCCCGCGGCACAGGCGCGGGCGGCCACCAGCCGCCTGCTGTCCCTGGCGCAGTCCGTCCTGGCCGACGACCGGTTCGGCGGCACCCGCCTGGTCGTCCTCACCCGGGGCGCCGTCGCCACCGGACCCGGCGACACCGCCGTGGACCTCGTCCACGCCCCCGCGTGGGGCCTGATCCGGTCGGCGCAGACCGAGCACCCCGGCCGCTTCCAGCTCATCGACCTGGACGACGAGCACGGTTCCCCCGCCGCGCTGCACGCCGCCGTGACCTCCGGCGCCCCGCAGGCGGCCGTGCGCCGCGGCACGGTGACCGTCCCCCGGCTCGTCCCCGCGGCAGCCGAACCCGGCTCCGCCGCCCCCGGCATCGACCCCGAAGGCACCGTCCTGATCACCGGCGGCACCGGCACCCTCGGCGGCCTCCTCGCCCGCCACCTGGTCACCGGGCACGGCGTCACCCGGCTCCTCCTGACCGGGCGGCGCGGCCCCGACGCCGAGGGCGCCACCGAACTGCGGGACGAGCTGACCGCCCTCGGCGCCCACGTCACCGTCGCCGCCTGCGACGCCGCCGACCGCGACGCGCTCGCCGCCCTGCTGGCCCGCGTCCCCGCGGAGCACCCGCTCACCGCCGTGCTCCACGCCGCCGGGGTCACCGACGACGGCGTCGTCGAGGCGCTCACCCCCGAGCGGGTGGACCGGGTGATGCTGCCGAAGACCGACGCCGCCTGGAACCTGCACGAGCTCACCCGGGACGCCAACCTCTCCGCGTTCGTCCTCTTCTCCTCCGTCAACGGCGTGCTCGGCGGCCCCGGCCAGGCCAACTACGCCGCGGCCAACACCTTCTGCGACGCCCTGGCCCACCACCGCCGCGCCCAGGGGCTGCCCGCCACCTCACTGGCCTGGGGCCTGTGGGCGCCCGCCAGCGGCATGACCGCCGCCATGACCGAGGCCGACCGCGCGCGCATGGCCCGCTCCGGCGTCCTGCCCATGCCCGCAGAGCAGGGCCTGGCGCTGTTCGACACCGCCGTCCGGCGCGCCGACGCCCTGCTCGTCCCCGCGCGGCTGGACCTCGCCGGGCTGCGCGCCCACCCCACCGGCCGCCCCGTGCCGGACATGCTGCGCCACCTGGTGCCCGCCACCCCCCACCGGGCCGCCCCCGGCACCGGCGACCGCGACGGCGGGACGTTCACCGACCGGCTCGCCCGCCTCCCGGAGACAGGGCGGCTCCACCTCGTCCAGGATCTCGTGCGCGAGCGCACGGCCGCCGTCCTCGGCCACTCCTCGGCGGCCGCGATCGGCGACGACCAGCCCTTCCGGGAACTCGGGTACGACTCCCTGACCGCCGTCGAACTGCGCAACCAGCTCGGTGCGGCCGTCGGCCTGCGACTGCCCCCCACCCTGATCTTCGACCACCCCACCCCGGCCGCCGTGGCCGCGTACCTGCGCGCCGAACTGCTGGGCACGCCGGACACCACCACCCCCGACACCGATGCGCGGCCCGGCCCGCGCCCCCTGCCGCCGGACGACGAGCCGATCGCGATCGTCGGCATGGCCTGCCGCTACCCGGGCGGGGTGGCCTCGCCCGAGGACCTGTGGCGGCTGGTGCTGGACGGCGCCGACGGCGTGGGGGAGTTCCCCGCGGACCGCGGCTGGGACCTGGACGGGCTGTTCGACGCGGACCCGGAGCGGGTGGGGACGTCCTACGCCCGGGAGGGCGGGTTCCTGTACGACGCCGGGCTGTTCGACCCGGCGCTGTTCGGGATCTCCCCGCGCGAGGCACTGGCGATGGACCCGCAGCAGCGGCTGCTGCTGGAGACCTCGTGGGAGGTGTTCGAGCGGGCGGGCATCGACCCGGCGACGCTCAAGGGCTCCCGGACCGGAGTGTTCGCCGGGCTGATGTACCACGACTACTCCGCCCACGCCGACCGGATGCCCGACGAGGCCGAAGGCTACGCCCTCACCGGCACGGCGGGCAGCGTGGTGTCGGGCCGGGTGGCGTACACGTTCGGGCTCGAAGGGCCCGCGGTGACGGTGGACACGGCGTGTTCG
>NZ_BAAGTD010000059.1:0-42282 GCF_054782095.1 Streptomyces capparidis
GAAGCTAAGCTCTACTGCGCCGATGGTACTGCGGAGGGGACTTCGTGGGAGAGTAGGACACCGCCGGACTCACTTTGAAAAGGCTTCGGTTCCTTGGGTCATTGACCCGGGAACCGAAGCCTTTTTTGTTTGCGTTTTCGGTGAGCCGATGCCCCTGTCTCGGGCGTCTCGGGCTGCCGCTCCCGCTTCCGCTGCCGGGGGACTGTCAGAGGCTCGTCCGGAAGGCCGCCTGGTCCTCCAGGCGTACCGTGGCGGTCTCCGTCGTCGTGGAGTCGATGGCGATGTGCAGGGCGGCGGACTGCTCGATGACGGTCGCGCCGCGGTCGCCCCAGCGGTGGCGGGCCTGCTCGTCCGAGCGGAGGACGGCGATCGTCGGGAGGCCCGTTCTGCCGCCGACGGACATCAGGTCGGGGAGCACGGGCACGGGGGCCAGGGTGGCCACGTCGTCCAGGGCCAGGAGCAGTGGTGGGTCGAGCCGACCGGAGGATGACCTGGCGGCCATGCGCCGGCCGTGCTCGACCACGTCTTCGACGAGCGCCGTCAGCAGCGGCATCGCACCCGGGTGCAGGCGCAGTTCTCTGCTGGAGCGCGCTTCCATGGCCTCACCGACCAGATAGATGGTTCCCCGTTCACGCAAGAACGATTCCATCCGGAAGGCATCGGAACCGGAAGGGCTGCATGAGTTCAGGACGTGCAACTGCGTCAGGCACTCCAGGGCACGGGCCGTCAGGGCCCTGGCGTCGTCGAGCTGTTGCTCGTGGCCGGTGAGGAGGGACTCCAGGGTGCCCGCCCAGTCGGCGGCGGCGTCCTTGGCGGTGCGGAGGATCTTCACCGGGTCCCGGGACGCCTGCCCGTTGGCCCAGCGGTGGACCTGGCGGACGGGTCGGTGGTCCAAGGCGGCGGCGTGCAGCCAGCAGCGCAGCAGGGTGTGCGCGGTCTGCTGGGTGTGGCGATCCGCCGGCAGGGTCCGGGCCAGGGGACGCACCGGCTCGAGGAGGGCGCGGGCCCGGTTGTCCGCGGTCGCCGGGTTCTCGCAGCCCTGCACGGGGGACCAGCGCAGCCGCTGGGTGGCGCCGGTGAGCTGGAGCGGGTCGAAGACCAGGAGGGGGCCCAGCTTCTCCCTGGCCGCCCTGGTGGCCTCGACGGCCGCGGGGCCGGTGCAGGTGAGCAGGACCGGGCCGGGCGCGCCCGACACGGCGGCGTGCAGGAGCCGGGCGGTGGCGCGGGCACCGGGCGGGGCGAGCACGCGGAACGTCCGGTCCAGGCCGCCGTACAGGTCGGTGGCGGTCGCGGTGTCCCGGCCCAGGGGGATGGCGTAGGCCAGCGGGTCGTGCAGGGAGCGGCCGATCACGGGGATCTCGGGACGGATGTCGCGGGCGCGGGGCACCAGGGCCGCCTCGGACAGCGGGTGCGGGACGTCGGCCGGGGGAGCGGCGGGCGGGGTCGCGGACGGCGGCGGGACCGGCGGCGCGGGCGCGGCGGGCGGGGGCGGCTGGGGGGCCGTGGCGGGGGCGTGGACGGGCTCCGGGGCGGGGACGGCGGCCGGGGCGGCGGCAGCCGGCGGGGGAGTGGCCGCGGCGGCCTGGGCGGCGCGCTCCCTGGCGGCGCGCTGGGCCTTGACCGGGGCCCGGAAGCGGGTCCAGCCGATCATGCCGAGCAGGACCACGGCGAGCAGCAGCGCCAGCAGGATGCCCAGGGTGGTCCAGAACACGGCGGTCGAGGGCAGGCCCTGGACCGGGTCGGGGTGGCGCCAGGCGGCGTCCACGTCCGACGGTTCGGTCACCAGGCGGCGCAGGGCCGGCGCGCTGTGGGTGAACGTGATGTCCGGCCACCGCCCGTGCTGGAGCACCGCGGCCAGGCCCGTGGCCAGCCAGACCAGGGTGACGCTGCCCAGCAGGACGGCGAGGAATCCGACGAGCGCGCCGTCGGGGATGCCCCCTCTGTCGCGGGGTTCGCGGCGGGGTGGCGGTGTGGTCATCTCACGCCACCGCGTCGTCCGCCAACTGCTTGTCCACGGCGCGCTCGGACGCCTCCTCCGTCATGGCGCGGTCGGTGTAGACCAGCGGGCGCTCGGCCTCGCTGACCAGGTGTTTGACGACCTGCACATTGCCGTTGACGTCCCACACGGCGATGCCGGGGGTGAGGGTGGGGATGATCTCCACGGCCCAGCGGGGCAGGCCGAGGACACTGCCCGTGGCGCGGGCCTCCTCCGCCTTCTGCATGTAGATGGTGCGGGTGGAGGCCATCTTCAGGATGGCCGCGGCCTCCTTGGCGGCGGCGCCGTCCACCACGTCCGACAGGTGGTGGACGACGGCGACGAAGGACAGGCCGAGGCGGCGGCCGAACTTCAGCAGCCGCTGGAACAACTGCGCCACGAACGGGCTGTTGATGATGTGCCAGGCCTCTTCCACCAGGAAGATGCGCTTCTTGCGGTCCGGCCGGATCCAGGTGTGCTCCAGCCACACGCCCACGATCGCCATGAGGATCGGCATGGCGATGGAGTTGCGGTCGATGTGGGACAGGTCGAAGACGATCAGCGGGGCGTCCAGGTCGATGCCGATGGTCGTCGGGCCGTCGAACATGCCGCGCAGGTCGCCGTCCACGAGGCGGTCCAGCACCAGGGCCACGTCCAGGCCCCAGTTGCGCACGTCCTCGAGGCCCACGTTCATCGCCTCGGTGGCCTCCACCACCGGGTGGCGCAGGCGCTCCACGATGTCGGAGAGGACCGGCTGGCGGTCGGTGACGGCGGCGTGGACGTGGGTGTGGGCGACCTTCAGGGCGAAGCCGGCGCGCTCGTCCAGCCCGCGGCCCATGGCGACCTCGATGATGGTGCGCAGCAGGGCGAGCTGGCCGGTCGAGGTGATGGCCGGGTCGAGCGGGTTGAGGCGGATGCCGCCGCCGAGCGCGGCGGCCGGGTCCAGACGGATGGGGGTTATGCCCAGCGCCTGGGCGATGTGGTTCCACTCGCCGACGCCGTCCTCGCCCTGCGCGTCCAGGACGACGACCTGCCGGTCCCGGAAGCGCAACTGCCGCAGGACGTACGTCTTCTCCAGCGACGACTTGCCGTTGCCGGACTCGCCGAGGACCAGCCAGTGCGGGGCGGGCAACTGCTGGCCGTAGAGGAGGAACGGGTCGTAGATGTAGCCCTTGCCGGAGTAGACCTCGCGGCCGATGATCACCCCGGAGTCGCCGAGGCCGGGCGCGGCCGTGGGCAGGTAGACGGCCTGGGCCTGGCCCGTGGAGGTGCGCACGGGCAGCCGGGTGGTCTCCACCCTCCCGAACAGGAAGCTGGTGAACGCCTCGGTGATGGCGGTGATCGGCTCGAAACCGGGCATCGGCCCCTCCTTGGAGGTGTAGGGATCCTAGCGGCGGATGCCGGTGGCGAAGGGCAGGGTGTTGACGAAAGCGCGGTGGTGCTCGCGGTCGCACCACTCGAGTTTGAGGTAGCTCTTGCCGGCGGAGGCGCGGATGGTGCGCTTGTCGCGGGCCAGCGCCTCGGGGTTGCGGGACGACACGGTGATGTAGCCGACGAGGTTGACGCCGGCGGCGCCGCTGGCCAGGTCCTCGCCGCGCTGGTCCACGCGCCCGGAGTGGGCGATGTCGCGGGGGTCGACGACCTTGTTCATCTTCGCGGCGCGGCTGGCGTCGGCGTCGTCGTTGGTCTTCTCCGTCAGCATGCGCTCGATGGCGAGCTCGGTGGGCTCCAGGTCCATGGTGACGGCGACGGTGCGGATGACGTCGGGGGTGTGGACCAGCAGCGGGGCGAGGAAGTTGACGCCGACCGGGGTGAGCGGCCACTCCTTGATCCAGGCGGTGGCGTGGCACCACGGCTCGCGGGTGACGGACTCTCGGGTCTTGGCCTGGAGGTACTGCGGGTGGGTGGCGTCCAGCTCGGCCGGCCAGGCGTTGCGGCGGGTCATCGCCTGGATGTGGTCGATCGGGTGGTCCGGGTCGTACATCGAGTGGATCAGGGACGACAGGCGGGCCTGGCCCAGCGGCTGGCGGACCCGTATGTCGGCCTCGGCGAGGCGGGCGCAGATGTCGGTGAGCTCCCGGGCCATCACGGCGGCCAGGCCGGCGTCGCGGGACGAGCGGGACGCCTTCGCCAGCGCGTTGGCCTCGCTCGCCAGGTCGCGGTTGTAGTGCATGCACGCCACCAGGTAGGCGCGGTGCTGCTCGCTGGAGGTGGACACCATGGACAGCAACTGCTCGTAGGAGTCCTGGAGCCAGTCGGGGGAGGACGGGTCGCCGCGGCGCTCGACGTCCTTGGCGTGCGCGTCGGGGTCGGCGGGCAGGGTGCGGGCCAGCATCTGGAGGCGGGTGACGAACCCGTCGCCGTTGGCCACGTGCTTGAGCAGGGTGCCGAACCGGTCGACGAGCGCCTCCTGGTCCTCGGAGTCGCGCAGGCCGACGCCGGGGCCCTCGATCTCAATGGCCGCGGTGACGGTGCGGCGGTCCATGTGCAGCAGCACCGCGATCTCGTCCGGGCCGAACGGCGCGGACAGCCAGGTGACGCGGCCGATGCCGGGGGGCGGGCCGATCTCCACCTCGCGGCCGTCGATGCGGATGCCGGCCTCGGGGGCGGCGGAGCGGTAGACGGCGGTGGCGCGGTTGCGGGTGGTGCGGCGGAAGGTGCGGTTGATCTCCGCCCAGCGGTAGAACGTGCGGCCGCGGTAGGGCACGTAGACGGCGGCGAACGCCAGGAAGGGGAACCCGACCAGGCCGATGATGCGCAGCATCAGCACCGGGATCAGCAGGCCGCTCATCATGCCGAGGAAACCGCCGGCGATGATGAGTACGATCTCGCCGGTCTCACGGTTCTTGCCGACGATGGCGTTCGGGCGGGCCTTGCCGATGAGGTAGGTGCGGCGCGGGCTTACGGGCTGCGTGGTCACCGGTCACCTCCTGTCGTGCGGTGCTTGCGGGGTGCGGGGTGCGGTCGCCGCGGGGCGGCCGGGGGAGCCACCCGTCTGCGAGCCGCGGGAGCTGTGGGCGGCGATGCCGGACGAGACGGCGTTCGAGCCGCTGCCGCCCGAGGGGCGCGCCGCCTGCGGCTCGGGGCGGCTGCTGTGGGTCTTGATGCCCTGCCTGACGGTGGACGCCGGGCTGTTGATGACGGCGGCGGCCGGGGCCTGGAGGGCGGTCTTGCGGGCCTCCAGGAGCTTGGACATGTCGTCGCCGAAGCCGGGGACGAAGCGGTAGATCATGAAGCTGGCGAAGATCGTCAGCAGGATGATGGCCAGGCCGGAGAAGACGGCCGAGTACGACTCGGAGTCCTCGGAGTTCTCGGTGATCGCCCCGGCGAGGCCGAGGACGATGACGATGACCGGCTTGACCAGGAGCACGGCGATCATGATGCCCGCCCAGCGCCTGACGTGTCCCCACAGCTTCTTGTCCACCAGGCCGGAGTAGACGGCCGTGCCGAGCAGGGCGCCGACGTAGAGCAGGGCGGCGCGGATGAGGAGCTCCAGCCAGACGATGGCGGCGGCGACGATGGACACCAGGGAGACCACGATCAGCATGACCGGGCCGCCGCCCATCTCGTTGTTCGGCTCCAGCGCCTTGGCGAAGTTGTCGAAGAACAGGGTGGTGTCGGACTTGGTGCCGACCGCGATCGCCTCGGTGACGCCGTCGGTGACCTTCACCAGGGAGTACAGGGCCAAGGGGGTGAAGGCGGAGGCGACGACCGTCAGCCAGAGGAAGCCGACGGCCTCGAGGACCGCCTCGTGGAAGGGGACGCCGCGCACCGCGCGCTTGATGACGGCCAGCATCCACAGGATGAGGGTGAGGATGGTGGACGCGCCGAAGACGACGGCGTACTGGCGGACGAAGCTGGCGTTGGTGAAGTCGACCGCGGTGGTCTCGTTGACGGCCTTGGAGAGCTGGTCGATGACCCAGCGGGCGGCTTCGGCGCAGCCGTTGGCGAGGGATTGGAGGGGGTCGAGGGTCTGGGTGGGGTCGGCGCGGTCGCCTTCGCTGCCGTCACAGTGCTTCTGGAGACCGGGAGGCAGCTCGTCGCAGTTGGTGTCGGGGTCCGGCGCCGCGACGGCGACGGCCGGCAGCAGGACCCCGGTCGCCGTCACGCTCGTGACGGTGAGGAGCCTGCGCAGGCGGTGGCTAGCGGGCATAGGTGAAACCCCCGAACTCCTCGACGGCCCCCGCGATCTCCTCCGCCCCCGCCGCGGGGACGTCGCCGTCCACCGGGGCGGGGCCCTCTTCGTCCGTGTCCTTGACGATCTTCCAGTCGCCGCCGGTCCACCGGAGTTCGAAGGTGATGGTGAACCAGTCGGTCCGCACCGGGTCCTTGGAGCCGGTGCCGGCCATGCCGAACAGGCCGGTGCACCAGACCGACACCGTGGCCGCGTCCTTCTCGAACTTCTCGACCCTGGTGCCGACCGGCACCGTCCGGGAGACGAAGGTCATGCCGTCGGGGGCGTCGCCGTCCTGGTCCAGGCCGGCGTTGCGGAGGACGGCGGCAGAGAATCCTTTGTCCAGCTCCGCCTTGCGGACCCGCGCCTGCTCCGGGGTGTAGATAGCGTCGATGATCGAGTGCCGGTCCGTCTTCTTGAACATGCGGTCGGAGCCCAGGGCCACGGCGTAGTTGGCCGCGGCGGACTGGGCTCCCTGGGCGGTTTGGTCGAAGCCCTTCGGGAAGCCGTTCGCGGTGGTGGTCACCGGGGGGACGCCCGAGGGGGCCGTGGGGTTGGAGTGCCGGGTGCCGTCGCCGCCCGCCGCCTGGTCGCCGGTGCCGCCGTCGGCGCGGTTGAGGACGGCGATGCCGACGACGAGCAGCGTCAGCACCGTGACGGTGATCAGCAGGGATCGCAGCGGGCGCGGTCGTGACGCCGTCCCGTCCTGCTGGTCGTCCTCGGGCAGCACGGTTCTGGTGTGGGGACCGTCGTCGCTGGACATGCTTCAGGACCTCAAGGGGACAGGCGCTGCCGTGGTGGGACCGGCACGGGGACGGGCGGTGGCGTAGGGGGCGGGCCGGCTATACGGCCATCCCGTAGACGATGGTGAACAGGGTGCCGAGCGAGCCGATGATGAACACCCCGGTCAGTCCGGCGATGATCAGGCCCTTGCCCTGCTCCGCGCTGAAGGTGTCGCGCATGGCCGTCGCGCCGATGCGCTGCTTGGCCGCGCCCCAGATGGCGATGGCCATGCAGATGAGGATGGCCACGGCCATCACGACTTCGACCATCACCCGGGCCTCGGTGCCCAGGGTGCCGAAAGGCCCCCAGTCCGGGGCGATCCCACCGATGATGACCTCGATGTCACCCTTCTCGGCACTGAGATTCATGGTTTTCACCACCTCGAGTCGGTTGCGGCGCTCCCCGCCGGGCATACGAGGGCACCTTAACTATCCTGGCTCACTATCCTGAGCGGAAATCCCGTTCCGTGTTGTCGACTTGGCGTCTTTTCTGTCTCGATCGCGGTGTGCGCGGGGCCCGTTGGGGGCAGACTGGAGCGGTTGCGTGTGCGCAGGGTCATGTCGTTCACTCTGTGTAGCACGCATGATTGCGCTGGGCAACGGTGGCGGCGAGAATGACCGCGGGCGACGGGAGGGCCCGCCGCGGGGGCGGTGGCGGCCCGGGAGGGGAGGTGGCCGGCAGTGGGCGGGCGCAAGGTCTGGTTCGCCGTCAGCGGCGGTCTGGCGCTCTTCTCGGGGTTCGTGGTGCTGCTCGTGGTGGGCACGTACGCCCTGACGCCGGCGGGCGTCTCCCGGGACGGCAGGGCGCTGAATCTGGCCAAGGGCACGGTGCCCGCGGCGTACGCGTCCCTGGTGCAGAAGTGGGGGCGGCTGTGCGACGCGATATCGCCGCCGCTGCTGGCCGCCCAGTTGTACCAGGAGAGCGGATTCAACCCCCGGGCGCAGAGCCACGCGGAGGCGCAGGGGATAGCGCAGTTCATCCCGAGCACCTGGGCCACCCACGGCATGGACGGGGACGGGGACGGGGACCGCGACGTGTGGGACCCGGCGGACGCGATCCCGTCGGCGGCGTCGTACGACTGCACGCTGGCGAAGGACGTGGCCGACGTGCCGGGCGACCCGGTGGCGAACATGCTCGCGGCCTACAACGCGGGTCCGTACCGGGTCATCGCGGCGGGCGGTGTGCCGAACATCACCGAGACCCGCAACTACGTCAAGCGCATCAGGTCGCTGGAGAAGAGCTTCGCCGCCCGGACGGAGCCGGTGTCGTTCTCGTCGCAGGCGGCGGGCGCGATCTACTACGCGCAGGACAAGCTCGGCACCCCGTACCTGTGGGGCGGTGACGGCACCCCGGAGGAGGGCGGCCGGTTCGACTGCTCGGGGCTGACCAAGGCGGCGTACGCGTCGGTGGGGATCGAGCTGCCGCGGGTGGCGAACGACCAGTGGTACGCCGGCCAGCACCCGGAGCGGGACGAACTCCAGCCGGGGGACCTGGTGTTCTTCGCGTACGATCTCCAGAACCCGCGGAGCATCCACCATGTGGGCATCTACGTCGGCGGCGGATACATGATCAATGCGCCCTACACCGGCGCGGTGATCAGGTTCGACAAGATCGACACCCCGGACTACTTCGGTGCCACCAGGGTGACCCGGGAGGGCGCCGACGCGCTCCCGGACCGCGCCTGATCCGCTTCAGGACTCCGTTCGATCACCTTTCGGTAACTTCGCGTGATCGCGGCCCGGGAAGCGGAACGCTGGATACCGCTGCTCTCGTTGTCCGCGGGGGCAGGCCGATACCGAACGGAGCAAGGGGTTGCGCATGGCTGGACTCGTCGATCAGAGCTCCAACCCCGACGTCAGCCTGCTCTACGACATCAACGGAGTCGCCGAGCGGGCCCCGCACTCGGCCGACCGGGCCGTCGAGCTGATCGGCGAGTACGGGTGCGTCGGCCTGCTGGGCCTGCTCGCCGTCGCCGCCTGGCTGGCGGCGCGGCGCCGGCCGGACGCGCCCGCGGCGGTGGCCGCCGTGCTGTGGTCGGGGCTGGCCGCGGGCGTCGCCCTGCTGTTCAACATCCCGATCCGGGGGCTGGTGGAGCGGCCCCGGCCGTTCCTGGACCACGCCGGGCTCGAGGTGCTGGTGGAGGGCAAGACCGACTACTCCTTCGCCAGCGACCACGCCACGCTCGGCATGGCGATCGCGGTGGGCCTGTTCCTGGTGAGCAGGAAGCTCGGCCTGGTGGCCATCGCGGTGGCGTTCTTCCAGGGGTTCGCCCGGGTCTACATGGGGGTCCACTACCCGTCCGACGTCATCGGCGGGTTCGCGCTCGGCACGGCGACCGCGCTGCTGCTCGCGCCGCTGGCGCTGGCCCTGCTGACCCCGCTGACCTCCGCGGTGGCCCGCTCCCCGCTGCGCCCGCTGGTGGCCGCGCGCCCCAGGGCCGTGGAGGCCGCGCCGCGCACGGAGCCGGCCGGCAGCCGCAGCACCGACCTGGCGGCCTGACCCCCGGGAGCGCTCCCGCGGGCGGGCCGGAGGGCCTCAGGAGCCCGCTTCCGCGTGGCGCGCGGCGTCGCGGCGGGCGAGCTCCCGGCTGCGCCGCGCGGGGCCGGACCAGCCGCACACGCAGCGGGCGGTGCAGAACGAGCCCCGCTCCGTGGTGGTGGTGTCGTGCCGCGGGGGAGGGGAGGCGGGCTCCGGCGCTTTCGGGTGCACGGGGCCACGGTAGCCAGCGCCCGCGGGGCGCCGCCGCGGGCCCCCGCCGCGCGGTGGACGGGTCCGCCCGGCCGTGACCGGCGCCGGGCGGGCTCGTTAACCGAATGGATTCTTCTCCCAGGGGGTTGCCGCGCATGAACGGCGAGCACGGGTCGTCGCCCTCCGGTGCGGGTGCGCTCCGGCCGGCGGCGCTCCGGCTGGCGGCGTTCGGGCTCGCGGCGGTGTGCGGCGCCTGCTGCCTGGCGGGCTGCTCCGCGGGGGCCGCGGTGAACGAGCGCCGCGCCCTGTCCTCCGACGTGGTGGTCGAGGACCCGGGGGCGGCGGTGCGCCGGGCCGCGCGGGTGCTGGCCAGGGCGGGCACGTCGAAGGTGCGCACCACGATGCGGATGGTCAACGGGGGCACCCGGGTGACGATCCGGGGCGAGGGCCGGTTCGACTACGCGGCGCGCCGGGGGCGCCTGGTGGTGACGCTGCCGGGCACGGCGGGCGCGGAGCGGGGCCCGATCACGGAGCTGGTGGTGCCCGGCGCCCTGTACATGCGCAACCGCGGCGCGGAGGTGCCGCGGGGCAAGTGGGTGCGGGTGGAGACGGCGCGGCTGGCCGACGGCAACCTGGTCACGGGCGGCGCGACCGACCCGGTGACCGCCGCGGAGCTGCTGCGCGGCGCCCGCGGGGTGCAACTGGTGGGGGAGCGGGTCCTGGACGGGGTGCGGGTGCGGCGGCTGCGGGGCACGGCCGACATGGGCCGGGCCGCGCGGACGGCGCCGCGGGACACGGCGGGGGCGCTGCGGGCGGCGCTGCGGAGCTTCACGGTCACGCGGGTGCCGTTCGACGCCTGTCTTGACGAACGGGGGCGGTTGCGTGAGGTGCGTCAGGAGTTCACGTTCCGCAGTGCCAGCTCGGTGGGCGGCGCGGGGAACGAGGTGCGCGTGGTGTCGGTCACCCGCCTGTACGACTTCGGCAGCGAGGTGGACATCGAGCTGCCCAGGCCGGGGGACATCTACGCGGGCCGGATCGTCTCGCCCGCGGCGCGGGGCCGGGCGCGCTCCTAGGCGCGTCGCCGGCGGCCCCGGCTCATCCGGACCGGGCCGCGCGTGCTCCGGCGGGCGGTGCCAAATGGTCCGTCCGTGCCATGCGCGGGCGGTGCGCCGGTCCCTAGTCTGGAAGCTCAGCTTCAGTGCCGTCATCCATGACGAGGAGGTGGTGCACGTGACGTCGCCGCGTGGTGCAGGGGTCCACGACCTTGTGGCCCTGGCAGAGATCGAGCTGTGCGGTGAGCTGATGATCGCGGCATCGGCCGCCGGTGAGGAACGGCTCAGCCGCGACCGGATCGACGAGGTTCTTCAGGTGGGCCGCCCCGACGGCGGCCAGCTCTGCTCGGCGGGGCCGTGCTGAACGGGTCGCCGGCCGGAGGGCTCAGCCGGGGGGCCGAGCCCTCCGGCTGAGGCCCTCCGGCGCCGCCGCCACCCGTGGTGGCGGCGGCGCGGCCCGCCCCGGTCAGGTGCCCAGCAGGCGCTTGATGGCGGCGGTGGCCTCGGCGACCTTGGCGTCGGCCTCGGGGCCGCCCTCCTCGACGGCGGCGGCCACGCAGTGCCGCAGGTGCTCCTCCAGCAGGCTCAGCGCGAACGACTGGAGGGCCTTGGTGCCCGCCGACACCTGCGTCAGGATGTCGATGCAGTAGACGTCGGACTCGACCATGCGCTGGAGCCCGCGGATCTGGCCCTCGATCCGGCGCAGCCGCTTGAGGTGCTGGTCCTTCTGCTTGCTGTAGCCGTGCCCGCCGCCGGCGGTGGCGCCCGTCGCGGCGCAGGCGTCGGGTGCCTGCCCGGACCCGTCCGGTGTGGTGCCTGTGCTCTCCGGTGTGGCCTGCGTGGCCTGTGTGTCCACAGGTTCTCCTGTCCCGCCCATTGGCTGAGATCCGCCCCCGCTCTGCGCGGGCCTGCCCCGATATACCCCCATTGGGTATGCTAGCGCCTTTCGCCGCCGTGCGCCTCCGGTGGGGTGGGGGCCCGGCGGAGGCCCCGGACGCGTTCAACCCGCCGCGAACGGGTAAATGGAGGGGGCGCGGGCACCCCCGGTATGAACGGTCGCGGCTCACAGCGCCTAGCATCATCCCGACCACATCGGACGCAACACGGAGATATCAGGTGCGCTTTCGTCTGACCCCCAGGGAGACGAGCTTCTACGACATGTTCGCCGCGTCCGCGGACAACATCGTCACGGGTTCGAAGCTCCTGATGGAACTGCTCGGCGCAGACGCCTCCGCGCGCTCCGAGATCGCCGACCGGATGCGGGCAGCGGAGCACGCGGGCGACGACGCGACGCACGCCATCTTCCACCAGTTGAACTCCTCCTTCATCACCCCCTTCGACCGGGAGGACATCTACACCCTGGCGTCCTCGCTGGACGACATCATGGACTTCATGGAGGAGGCGGTGGACCTCGTCGTGCTCTACAACGTCGAGGAGCTGCCCAAGGGGGTCGAGCAGCAGGTCGAGGTGCTCAACCGGGCCGCGGAGCTCACCGCCGAGGCCATGCCGCACCTGCGGACGATGAACAACCTCACCGAGTACTGGATCGAGGTCAACCGGCTGGAGAACCAGGCGGACCAGATCCACCGCAAGCTGCTCGCGCACCTGTTCAGCGGCAAGTACGACGCCATCGAGGTGCTCAAGCTCAAGCAGATCGTGGACGTGCTCGAAGAGGCGGCGGACGCGTTCGAACACGTGGCGAACACGGTTGAGACCATCGCCGTCAAGGAGTCCTGACTTCAGTGGAACTCGCTGGTCTCATCGTCGTCGTCGGCGTCGCCCTGCTCTTCACGTACACCAACGGCTTCCACGACTCCGCCAACGCCATCGCCACCTCCGTCTCCACCCGGGCGCTGACCCCGCGGGCGGCGCTGGCGATGGCCGCGGTGATGAACCTCGCCGGGGCGTTCCTGGGCGAGGGCGTGGCCAAGACCGTCAGCAAGGGGCTCATCGCCACGCCCGAGGGCCACGAAGGACTGGTGATCATCTTCGCCGCCCTGGTCGGCGCGGTGAGCTGGAACCTGATCACCTGGTACTTCGGCCTGCCGTCGTCGTCCTCGCACGCGCTGTTCGGCGGGCTGGTGGGCGCGGCGCTGGCCGCGTCGAGCACGGTCCACTGGGACGGGGTGCTGGAGAAGGTCGTCATCCCGATGGTGGTCTCGCCGCTGATCGGGCTGGGCGTCGGCTATCTGGTGATGGTCGCGATCCTGTGGACGTTCCGCAGGTCGAACCCGCACAAGGCCAAGCGGCACTTCCGGATCGCCCAGACGGTCTCGGCGGCGGGGATGGCGCTCGGGCACGGCATCCAGGACGCGCAGAAGACCATGGGCATCGTGGTGATGGCGCTGATCGCCGGCGGGTACCACGACGACCACGGCATCCCGATCTGGGTGAAGTTCGCCTGCGCGCTGATGCTGTCGCTGGGCACCTACGCCGGCGGGTGGCGGATCATGCGGACGCTGGGCCGCAAGATCATCGAGCTGGACCCGCCGCAGGGGTTCGCGGCGGAGGCCACGGCGTCGTCGATCCTGTACACCACGGCGTTCATCTTCAAGGCGCCGATCTCCACGACGCACATCATCACCTCGGCGATCATGGGCGTGGGGGCGACGAAGCGGTTCTCGGCGGTGCGCTGGGGCGTGGCGAAGAACATCGTGGCGGGCTGGTTCCTGACCATGCCGGCGGCGGCGGGCGTGGCGGCCCTGGTGTGGTGGGTGACGGACCTGCTGGTCGGCTAGGCGGCCGGACGGCGGACCCGGGCCGCGCCCGCCGTCCCCCACCGCCCCGTCCCCGGAAAAGGCGGGACCCGTCCCCCCAGGCAGGGGACGGGTCCCGTGCTTCGCGGCGGCACCGCCATGCAGCGCCGCGAAGCCGTCTGTCAGCCGAAGCGGCCGGAGATGTAGTCCTCGGTGGCCTGGACGGACGGGTTGGAGAAGATCCGCTCGGTGTCGTCGATCTCGATGAGCTTGCCCGGCTGGCCGACCGCCGCGAGGTTGAAGAACGCGGTGCGGTCGCTGACGCGGGCGGCCTGCTGCATGTTGTGCGTGACGATGACGATGGTGAAGCGCTCCTTCAGCTCGCCGATCAGGTCCTCGATGGCGAGGGTGGAGATCGGGTCGAGCGCGGAGCACGGCTCGTCCATCAGCAGCACCTGCGGCTCGACCGCGATGGCGCGGGCGATGCACAGCCGCTGCTGCTGGCCACCGGACAGGCCGGCGCCGGGCTTGTTGAGGCGGTCCTTGACCTCGTTCCACAGGTTGGCGCCCTTGAGGGACTTCTCCACCAGGTCGTCCAGGGCGCTCTTGCGACGCATGCCGTTGAGCTTCAGGCCCGCGGCCACGTTGTCGTAGATCGACATGGTGGGGAAGGGGTTCGGCCGCTGGAAGACCATGCCGATGGTGCGGCGCACGGAGACGGGGTCCACGCCGGGCCCGTAGAGGTTCTCGTCGTCGAGCATCACCTTGCCCTCGACCCGGGCGCCGGGGATGACCTCGTGCATGCGGTTCAGGGTGCGCAGGAAGGTGGACTTCCCGCAGCCGGAGGGGCCGATGAAGGCGGTGACGGAGCGCGGCTCCACGGTCATCGAGATGTCCTCGATGGCCTTGGTGCCACCGTAGTAGGCGGAGAGGCCGCTGACGTCGATTCGCTTGGCCATGGTGTCGTGAGTCTCTTCTCGTGTGCTTCTTCGTCGAGTCGACCGGTGGTGTCGGTGCGCGTCAGCGACCGGACTTGGGGGCCTTCCAGCGGGCGACGCCGCGGGCCAGCAGGTTCAGCAGCATGACCAGGGAGATCAGCACCAGGGCGGCGGCCCACGCGCGGTCGTAGGAGGCGTCGTTGCCGTTCTTCCACTGCTGGAAGATGTACAGCGGCAGGGAGTCCTGCGGCTCCTCGAACGGGTTGCCGTTGATGGTGTTGGCGCCGTAGACCAGCAGCAGCACCGGGGCGGTCTCGCCGGTGATGCGGGCGACCGCGAGCATCAGGCCGGTGACGATGCCGCCGATGGCGGTGGGCAGGACCACCTTGAGGATGGTCAGCCACTTGGGCACGCCCAGGGCGAGGCTGGCCTCGCGCAGCTCGTTGGGGACGAGCTTGAGCATCTCCTCGGTGGAGCGGACGACCACCGGCATCATCAGGATGGCCAGCGCCATGGAACCGGCGAAGCCGGAGTAGCCGAAGTCCAGCCAGATGATCCAGAACGACAGGATGAACAGGCCGGCGACGATGGACGGGATGCCCGTCATGACGTCGACGAAGAAGGTGACCGCCTTGGCCAGCGGGCCCCGCCCGTACTCGACCAGGTACACCGCGGTGAGCAGGCCGATCGGGGCGGCGATGAGGGTGGCCAGGCCCACCTGCTCCAGGGTGCCCAGCAGCGAGTGGTAGATGCCGCCGCCGGGTTCGATGGTGGCGACGCCGTTCATCGAGTGCGTGAGGAAGTACCCGTCGAGGACCTTGACGCCCTTGCGGATGGTGTACTCCAGCAGCGACAGCAGCGGGATCACCGCGAGCAGGAAGCAGCCCCACACCAGGTTGGTGGCGAGCCGGTCCTTGGCCCTGCGGTTGCCCTCGATCCGCGCGGAGAGGCCGTGCACGCCGGCGATGAACAGCAGGGCGGCGACGAGTCCGCACTGGATGCCGCTGAGCCCGACGGGCAGGCCGACCGCGACGGCGACCGCGACGGCGCCGAGGGCGGTGACGAGGGGCGCCCAGGCGGGGAGCCGGTTGCCGGCCAGGGAGGCGGGCAGCGGGGCGACGGCGTCGGCCGTCGGCTTGTCGGTCACGGTGCTCATGCGTTGGCCCCCGAGTACTCCTTGTGCCGGGCGATGACCATGCGGGCGGCACCGTTCACCAGCAGGGTGATGAGGAACAGCACCAGGCCGGAGGCGACCAGCGCGTCGCGGCCCAACTGCGTGGCCTCGCCGAAGTTGGCGGCGATGTTCTGCGCGATGGTGCCGCCGCCGATGTCCAGGACGTGCGCGGACAGGATCGGGGCGGGGGAGAGCACCGTGGCCACGGCCATGGTCTCGCCGAGCGCCCGGCCGAGGCCGAGCATGGAGGCGCTGATCACACCGGAGCGGCCGAAGGGCAGGACGGCGGTGCGGATGACCTCCCACCGGGTGGCGCCGAGCGCCAGGGCGGCCTCCTCGTGCATCCGGGGCACCTGGAGGAAGACCTCGCGGCTGACGTTGGTGACGATCGGCAGGATCATGATCGCCAGCAGGATGCCCGCGGTGAACAGGGTGCGCGGGGTGAGGCCCGTGGTGGTCTGGTCGAAGATCACCGTCCAGGCGAAGTACTTGTCCAGCCAGGTGTGCAGGCCCTCCATGTGGGGGACCAGGAACAGCGCGCCCCACAGGCCGTAGACGATGCTGGGCACGGCCGCGAGCAGGTCGATGACGTAGGCCAGCGGCTGGGCGAGGCGGCGCGGCGCGTAGTGCGAGATGTACAGGGCCACGCCGACGGCGATCGGCACGGCCACGATCATCGCGATGATGGCGCTGACCACGGTGCCGTAGGCCAGGACGGCGACGCCGAAGACCGGCGGGTCGGCGTTGGGGGCCCACTCGTACGTGGTGAGGAAGTCGCCCTCGTTCTTGCCGAGCGCGATGACGGCCCGGTAGGTCAGGAACGCGGCGATGGCCGCCATGACGACGAGCAGGGTGATGCCGGAGCCGCGGGCGGCTCCGGAGAAGATCCGGTCGCCGAGGCGGACCTTGCCCGGGTTGCTCACGGGAAGCGCGAGGGCGGGCGCGGCGGCGCCGTCGTGGCCGGGGGGCGGGGCATCGGCCGGCGGCGGCACGGCGTCCTGTACGGGGCTGTCGGTTGCCTGGGTGGGGTCCGTCTTGGGGGACGGCGATATGTCCATGGTTTCTCCGGTCTGGCGGAGCCGCGCCCGTGCGGGTGGTGGGGCGGGGCTCCTGGCGGCGGTGCACCGGACTTGCTGGTCGAGCGGGAGGGGGGCCGGCCCTGCCGTGGGGCACGCGGGGAAGACTGTGTCGCGGGGCAGGACCGGCCGTCGTGCCTGGGGTGGGTCAGGACAGGGTCGGGATGACCTTGCGGACCTTCTCGGCCACCTCGGTCGGCAGCGGCGCGTAGCCCTTGTCGGCGATGGACTGCTGGCCGGCCTCGCTGGCGGTGTACTCGAGGAAGGCCTTGACGGACTTCAGGGTGTCCGCCTTGTTGCCCTTGTCGCAGAGGATCTCGTAGGTCACCAGGGAGATCGGGTAGGCGCCCGCGGCCTTGGTGTCGTAGGCGATGTCCATGGCCAGGTCGTTGCCGGTGCCGACGATCTTCGCCTCGGCGATCGCCTTGGAGGCGGCCTCGGTGGAGGGGACGATCGGGTCACCGGCGCCGGTGTCCAGGCTGACCGTCTTGATCTGGTTGGCCTCGGCGTAGGAGATCTCGAAGTAGCCGATGGTGCCGCTGCCCTGCTTGACCTGGGCGGCCACACCGGAGGAGCCGTCCGCGGACTGGCCGCCCTTGGCGGGCCACTTCTTGTCCGCCTCGTACTTCCAGACGTTCGGGGCGGTCTTGCCGAGGTAGGCGGTGAAGTTCTTGGTGGTGCCCGAGTCGTCCGAGCGGTGGACGGCCTGGATCGGCAGGCTCGGCAGGCTGGCCTCGGGGTTGAGCTTCTTGATCGCCTCGTCGTCCCACTTCTTGATCTCGTTGTTGAAGATCTTGGCGATCGTCTCGGCGTCGAGGACGAGGTTGTCCACGCCGTCGATGTTGTAACCCAGCGCGATCGGGCCGACGACCATCGGGAGGTTGATGCCCTGGCCACCCTTGCAGGTGCTCTTGGACTGCTCGACCTCCTCCGGCTTCAGCGCGGCGTCGGAGCCGGCGAAGGCGACCTTGCCCGACAGGAAGTTCTGGATGCCGGCGCCGGAGCCGTTGGCCTGGTAGTTGATCGTGGTGCCGGAGCATGCGGCCTGGAAGTCCTTGACCCACTGGTCCATCGCGTTCTTCTGCGCGCTGGAGCCGGCGCCGAGGATCTGCCCCTTGTCGCCGCAGGTGATGTCGGCGGCGTTCGCGGCCTTCGAGCCGTCCCCGCTGGGTTCCCCGGAGTTGTCGTCAGAGCCGCACGCCGCGAGCGTCAGCGAGGTGACGACCGCCACGGCGCCGAGAGCGATGCCCTTGGAACGGCCGATGCGCTGGAGCTTCACTGTGTGTCCCCTTTAACTGGAAAACCCCTGGATCGCTCGGGGCTCTTGCATGATCCAGCAACCACTCCGGTCGCTGACGCTGGGAACGCTAGGCCGGAGAGGTGAAGGAGCCGACGGCTCCGAATGAACGCGCGGTGAACCGTGACTTGCGGTGGGGGGTCCTAGGTCACGATTGGTTCACGGGCGACTCAAGGGGCGCGCGAGGCGCGCGCAAGGGCGCGCTCGCCCATGCCCGAGCGCCTGTGGTGCGGTGCGCGCGCGACCCGGTGGAGGCCGCCGGACGGCACCTGGCGGCGCCCCCGCGCGGTGGTGAACGGAGGGTGGCGCCGCGCCCGGCCCGCGGCGCGGCGCCCCTGTCCCCCTGCCGACCCGCCCGCCGCTCACCCCGTCCCGGCGGGGCCGTGCCACAGCCTGCTGAAGGTGTACCGGGCGGCCTCCACCTCGCGGCGCTGGTCGGCGTGGAGCACCCCGAGCGCGTAGGCGGTGGCCGGGGCGATCCGCGGGGTGCGGGCCGCCGCGGCGGCGGCAGCGGCGGCCTCGGCGGCGTCCCGGTGCAACTCGAGCACCATCCCCGCGCGCTCCAGGCGCTCCGCCCCGGGCGCGTCCGCGGCGGTGCCGCACACCTCGAGGGCGTAGCGGCTGACGGTGGCCAGCAGGTGCACCCGGTGCCAGGGCGCGTCCCGCCCCTCGTCCCCCGCCTCGTCCGGGGCGCCCGGCTCGGCGTGCAGCGCGGCGAGCAGCCCCTCCCCGTTGTACGCCGTCCCCGCCCGGCCCAGCGGCAGCGCGTCCGCGGCCTCGGCGAGCCTGTGGTGGGCGGCCTCGGCCAGGGGCAGCAGCGCCTCCTCCGCCGGCGCGTCGGCGTCCCCGGTGAGCGGCACCTCGGAGGCGAGGACCGCGACGGAGTCCGCCAGCGCGTGGAAGCGGGAGGAGCCGATGGCCCGCAGCGCCGCGGAGTGGCCCCGGGTGCGGGCCAGGGTGAGCTGCCGCTCCAGCAGCGCCCCGGCGCGGGCGGCCCCGGCGACGGGCAGCTCGGGGCCCATGCCCCCGCACAGCCGGCGCAGCGCCCCGAGCAGCCGGTCGAGCCGGGCGGCGCTGCTGTGCTCGCGCAGCAGCTCGGTGACCAGCCAGGCGAGCTCCTCTCGCAGGTCGCGGGCCCACTCGGGGTCGGTCAGCGCCTGGTAGGTGTGCAGGTTGCCGCCGATCCGGCGGGCGGCGCGCAGCAGTGCGCGCAGCGCCTCCGTCTCGTCGTCCTCCCTGCGGCGCAGCGCCCGCAGGAACGCGGCGGCCTGCTCGTTGAGATGCCTGGCGAGCAGGGCGCCGGAGGTCTGCCCGCGGACGGCCGGGGGCGGACCCGGGCGCTGGTCCGGGACGGCGGTGGCGACGGTCGCGCCGATGGTGGGCGCGCCGACGGAGGACGGGGCGACGGTGGACGTGACGGCCTGGACGGGCTCGGCGGTCTGGGCGGAGGCAGTGGCGGCTACCTGCGCCTCAGGGGTTCGCCGGGCCACGTCGGCGCTTCCGGGCGTTGATAAGGAGCTCCTGTACATGCCGTAGGGGTTGTCCTTCGGAGTCGGTGTTGCGACGGGTCCACACCCCGTCCGGGCCGAGGTGCCAGGACGCGGTGCCGTCCGACATGCCGAGCTCCATCAGGTGGTTGATGGTGGTGCGGTGGGCCGGGTTGGTGACCCTGACCAGGGCCTCGATGCGGCGGTCCAGGTTGCGGTGCATCATGTCGGCGCTGCCGATCCACACCTCCGGGTCGCCGCCGTTGCCGAACACGAAGATCCTGGAGTGCTCCAGGAAGCGGCCGAGCACGCTGCGCACCCGGATGTTCTCGGACAGGCCCGGCACGCCGGGCCGCAGCGCGCAGATGCCGCGCACCCACAGGTCGACCGGCACCCCGGCGCGGGAGGCGCGGTACAGGGCGTCGATCAAGGCCTCGTCCACGATGGAGTTGACCTTGATCCGCACATACGCGGGCCGGCCGGCGCGGTGGTGCGCGATCTCCTTGGTGATCCTGCCGACCAGGCCGTCCCGCAGCGAGCGGGGGGCGACCAGCAGGCGGTTGTAGTTCTCCCGGCGGGAGTAGCCGGAGAGCCGGTTGAACAGGTGGGACAGGTCGGCGCCGACCCGCGGGTCCGCGGTGAGCAGGCCCAGGTCCTCGTACAGGCGCGCGGTCTTCGGGTGGTAGTTGCCGGTGCCGACGTGGGAGTAGCGCACCAATTGGTCGCCCTCCTGGCGGACGACCAGGGAGAGCTTGCAGTGGGTCTTCAGCCCGACCAGGCCGTAGACGACGTGGCAGCCGGCCTCCTCCAGCTTGCGGGCCCACTTGATGTTGGCCTGCTCGTCGAACCTGGCCTTGATCTCCACCAGGACCAGCACCTGCTTGCCGGACTTCGCGGCGTCGATGAGGGCGTCCACGATCGGGGAGTCGCCCGAGGTGCTGCCCGAGGTGCGGTACAGCGTCTGCTTGATCGCCAGCACGTCGGGGTCGGCGGCGGCCTGTTCGAGGAACGCCTGCACGGAGGTGGAGAAGCTGTCGTAGGGGTGGTGCAGCAGGATGTCCCGCTCCCGCATGGCGGCGAAGACGTCCGGCGGGGAGGCGGTCTCCACCTCGGCGAGGTCGCGGTGGGTGCCGGCGACGAACTTGGGGTACTTCAGCTCGGGCCGGTCCAGGCCGGTGATGACGAACAGGCCGGTGAGGTCCAGCGGGCCCGGCAGCGGGTACACCTCGGCGTCGGAGATCTTCAGCTCGCGCACCAGCAGGTCGAGCACGTCGGGCGCGATGGTCTCCTCGACCTCCAGGCGCACCGGCGGCCCGAAGCGGCGCCGCATCAGCTCCTTCTCCAGGGCCTTGAGGATGTTCTCCGCGTCGTCCTCCTCCACCTCCAGGTCCTCGTTGCGGGTGACCCGGAAGGTGTGGTGGGCCAGCACCTCCATGCCGGGGAACAGCTCCTCCAGGTGGGCGCCGATGACGTCCTCCAGGGGGACGTAGCGCTGCGGGGACGCCTCGTAGAAGCGGGACAGCAGCGGGGGCACCTTCACCCGGGCGAAGTGCTTGTGGCCGCTCATCGGGTTGCGGACGACGACGGCGAGGTTCAGCGACAGGCCGGAGATGTAGGGGAACGGGTGCGCCGGGTCCACGGCCAGCGGGGTGAGGACGGGGAAGATCTGCTGGCGGAAGAGGGTGAACAGGCGGGACTGCTCCTTCTCCGTCAGGTCGTTCCACCGGATGATCTCGATGCCCTCGGCGGCGAGCGCGGGGGCGACGTCGCCGGTGAAGCAGGCGGCGTGCCTGGCCATCAGCTCGCGGCTGCGGGACCAGATGCCCTCCAGCACCTCGCGGGGGCGCAGGCCGGAGGCGGAGCGGTGGGCGACGCCCGCGGCGATGCGGCGCTTGAGGCCGGCGACCCGGACCATGAAGAACTCGTCGAGGTTGTTCGCGAAGATCGCCAGGAAGTTCGCGCGCTCCAGCAGGGGGGTCTCGGGGTCCTCGGCGAGTTCCAGGACGCGTTCGTTGAAGGCGAGCCAACTGCGCTCGCGCTCCAGGAAGCGGCCCTCGGGCAGGGCGTCCGCCTCGTCGTGGTCGTGGGTGAACTCGGGGCGGGCGACGGGCTCGGGGCGGGACGTGTCGGCGAGGCGCAGTCCGCCGCGGGTGTCGGTGGCCGGGCTGTCGCCGGGGGCGCCTTCCTGGTCGGCGGCGCTCGCTGCGGTCGGGTGGGTCATCGCGGCCTGCTCCTCCTGCGGTGCGGCGTGGTGGCCCGGGCGCGGTCGCCCGGCCATCACCTCGTCGCCCCTATTGTCCGTCCGTCCGGCCCGCGGCCGGACGGGCCGGGGCCGCCGGGGCGGGGGTCGGGGGCGTGGACGACTGCGGGCTGCATCCGGCGATGCTCGCAAGGGAGTTTGAAGATCCGGTAACGCGGACATGGCGCTCAGGAAAGCGCCAGGGAGCCGTAGGGGTGCCCGACCAGGTCGGGGCGCCCTTTTGTCACCTTCGGGTCTCGACGACCCGGCGCCGCCCCTCCGCGGCGGGGCTGGGACGGTGCTCCCCGGCGGCGCGGGGCCCGGGTACGAGCGCCCCGGACCGCTGAGGGCCCGGCCCCGGGGCCCGCCCCCGGCGCCGTGCGGCCCTTCGGGGGCGTCCCGCCCCCACCGTGGCGAAGCCGCACAGGGCCCGGGGCGGAACCCCGGTGGGTGAAGGCCCTGGCCTGCGTGGGACCCGCCCTGCTCTGGTCCGGTTGAGTCTGGGCGCTGGTCTCGTGTCCTGTCCGTCCGGTACGGAACCCGCCCCGTACCTCGCCCCGATCGCGGTGAAACCGCAGCGGGGCCTGGGGCGGAGCCCCGGTGGGGGCCGGGGGCGAAGCCCCTGGCCTCCGGAGGACCCCGGCCCCACTCCCCCCGACCCCCGCGTGAGCGGGGCGGGTCAGGTTTCGGTGCGGTACATCAGGTCCACGTCGTGGACGGTGAAGCCCATGCGCTCGTAGACGGTCACCGCGGCCGTGTTGTCCGCGTCGACGTACAGCATCGCGGTGGGCTGGGTGCGGGCCAGGTGCCGCAGGCCGACCGCGGTGAGGGCCTTGCCCAGGCCGGTGCCCTGCTGGGAGGGGTGGACGCCCAGGACGTAGATCTCGCCGAGCCGCTCCGCCTTGTGGATCTTCGTCCAGTGGAAGCCGACGAGGCGGCCGTCCCGCTCCGCGAGGAAGAACCCCTCGGGGTCGAACCACGGCTCGGCCATCCGGTCCGCCAGGTCGCGCGGGCCCCACGAGCCCTGCTCGGGGTGGTGGGCGAACGCGGCGGCGTTGACGGCCAGCCACGCGTCCTCGTCCCGGCCCGGCCGGAACGTCCGCACGCTCACCCCCTCGGGCAGCGCGGGCTCGGGGACGGCGGGGCCGCCCTCCAGGGGCCTGCGCATCTGGCGCAGCTCGCGGAACAGGGTGAGCCCGAGCGCCCCGGCCAGGCGCCGCGCCGCGGGGTGCCCGCCGTGCGCCCACACCCGCAGGCGCTTGCCCGAGACGGCGAGCAGCGCGCCGCCCAGGGCCCGGCCGTGCCCGAGGCAGCGGTGCCCGGGCCGGATCACCATCTCGGCGGCGGGCGCCTCCACGGGGTCGGTGTCCTCCAACTGGGCGTAGCCGGTGAGCTCGCCGCCGCGGTCGCGCAGCAGCAGGTGGCGGACGCCCTCGCGGGGTCTGCGCAGGTGCAGCAGGCCCTGCTCGGACACGGGTGAGCGGCCGTCGTGCGCGGCGGCCTCTTCGATGAGTTCCGTCACGGCCCGCGCCAGGTCGTCGCTGAGCTCGTCGCGTGTGTCGATGCTGCGGTCGGGTCCCGCACTGGTGCTCATGGGGCGAGCCTACGTGCGGGTGGCGGCGGCGGGGGTGCAGCGCGGGGAGGCGGGGCAGGCGCGCGGAGGTGCGTGGGCGTCAGGAACCGGCAACGTCTCCGTTACCGTCCCGCTCCTGACATCTACGCGCGTAAACCGTAGGCTGCGGCCCGCGCCGTGGCCGTGTCCGCATCGGGTCCACGGGTCACGGCCGAACGATCCGCGGGCCGCCCGCACCGCGGGCGGCCCGCGGGGTCGGGCCGCGCCCGCACGACCGCCGAGCACGCCCGGCCCACCTGCCCCGAGCCCGCCCACTCGTTCGCACCTCGCCCAAGGGGACCCATGACCGCGTCTCCCGCGCCTTCCAGGCGCCGCACCCGCAAGCTGACCGCGCCGGTCGCCTTCGCCGCCGTGTTCGCCGCGGCCGGCGCGCTGCTGGCCTCCGGCCCCGCGGCGACCGCCGACTCCGCGGCGGACCGTCACGGCGGCCCCGGCCGGATCGTCGACGTCCAACTGCTGGCCTTCAACGACCTGCACGGCAACCTGGAGCCGCCGCAGGGCTCCTCCGGCACCATCACCGAGAAGCGCCCCGACGGCACCGTCGTCGCCACCCCGGCGGGCGGTGTGGAGTACCTGGCCACGGCGCTGCGCAAGGCCCGCGCGGGCCACTCCCACTCGATCACGGCCGCCGCGGGCGACATGATCGGCGGCAGCCCGCTGCTGTCCGGCCTGTTCCACGACGAGCCGACCGTCGAGGCCATGAACAAGCTGGGCCTGGACGTGTCCGGCGTCGGCAACCACGAGTTCGACGAGGGGCGGGCCGAGCTGCTGCGCATGCAGAACGGCGGCTGCCACCCGAAGGACGGCTGCGCCGAGCCGGGCCAGGAGTTCGCCGGCGCGGACTTCCCCTACCTGGCCGCCAACGTCACCGACGAGAAGACCGGCAAGCCGATCCTGAAGCCCTACTGGGTGAAGGAGATGAAGGGCGGCGTGCGGGTCGGCTTCATCGGGGTGACCCTGGAGGGCACGCCGGACATCGTCACCGCCGAGGGCGTCAAGGGCCTGAAGTTCCACGACGAGGTGGAGACGATCAACAAGTACACCCGGGTGCTGGAGCGCCAGGGGGTGAAGTCGGTCGTGGCCCTGGTGCACGAGGGCGGGCTGCCGCCGTCCGGCTCCGCGTACGACTACGACTGCGACAGCCCCGGCCCCGGCGCGGGCATCTCCGGCCCGATCGTGGACATCGCCGAGAAGCTGTCCCCGCAGGTGGACGCGGTGGTCACCGGCCACACCCACCAGGCGTACGCGTGCACAGTCCCGGATCCGGCGGGCCGTCCGCGCACCGTGACCAGCGCGGCGTCCTTCGGCCGGCTCTACACCGACCTGGAGATGCGCTACGACCGCCGGACGGGTGACATCGTGCGCACGTCGGTGGCGGCGGCCAACCACGTGGTGCGGCGCGACCAGCCCAAGGCGTCCGACATGACCGCGCTGATCGAGCGCTGGCAGAAGCTGGCCGCGCCGGTCGCCAACCGGCCGGTGGGCTGGATCTCCGCCGACGTCAACGGCCGGGGCGCGGGCACGCTGGAGACCCCGCTGGGCAATGTGATCGCGGACGCGCAGCTTGAGGGCCTGGCCGTGCCGGACAAGGGCGGCGCCCAGATCGCGTTCATGAACCCGGGCGGGGTGCGCTCGGACCTGGCGTACAAGGCGTCGGGGGCGGAGGGCGACGGGGTGGTGACCTACGCGGAGGCGTTCACCGTCCAGCCGTTCACCAACATGATGAACGTCCTCGACCTCACCGGCGCCCAGCTCGTCACCGCGCTCCAGCAGCAGGTCAGCGGGTCCAACGAGGCGAACCCGCGGATCCTGCACGTCTCGAGGGGCCTGACCTACACCCTGGACCTGACCAAGTCGGGCGCGGCCCGGGTGGTCACCGACTCGGTGCGGCTGAACGGGGAGCCGATCGACCCGGCGAAGACCTACCGGGTGGCGATGAACGAGTTCCTCGGCGGCGGCGGCGACGGCTTCCCGGTGTTCAAGGAGGGCAAGAACAAGCTGGTGGGCGCCTCCGACCTGGAGATCCTGCTGGCGTACCTGGGGGCGCACTCCTCCGCGGGCGCGCCGCTGGCGCCTCCGGCGACCGACCGGATCACGGTCATCAGGTAACGCCCGCGCCCGCGCCCGCGCTCGCGCGCCGCGGCACATGGGGCCGGTCCGATCCGCACGGCGGGTCGGGCCGGCCCTCGGCGTTCTCCGGACGGCCCGCGGCCCACGGCGCCCTGGCGGACGCGCGGCGGGCCGGGCGGGGCCGGGCGGACAGGCGGGTCGGGCGGACAGGGGCGGGCGGGTCAGGGGATGGACTCGATGCGCGCCATGTTCCGCTCCCCCCACTCGCCGAGCGGCATCAGCGCGGTGAGCAGGGAGCGGCCGAAGTCGGTCATCGAGTACTCCACCTTCGGCGGGACCTCGGGGTAGACCTCGCGGTGCACCAGGCCGCTGTTCTCCATCTCCCGCAACTGGAGGGTGAGGATCCGCTCGCTGATGCCGGGGACGGCGCGCCTGACCTCCCCGAAGCGCAGCGGGCCGTCCAGCAGCGCCCACAGGATCAGCGCCTTCCACTTCCCTCCCATGACGTCCAAGGCGGCGTCGAGCCCGCAGACGTAGGTGCGCTTCTTCATGCACGGCCCTCACTGACAGAAATGTGCGTACCGAACAGAATTGTAGGTACTTGTGGGAATGTTTGCGAAGCCCCAGCATGGAGGCGTTGAATCCCGCGTTTCCGGGAGTGTTTTCCGGCTGCTTTTCCCGGCGTTCGTCGCCGGGTATTCGTTGCCGAGTACTCGTCGCCGGTTGTTCGTCGCCGGTTGTTCGTCACCCGTGATTCGCCACCCGTTGTTCGCCCCCCGATGCCCTGCCGCCTGCTGGAGTGGAATAAATTGACTGAGAACAACCCCGTCCCCGTGACCGTCATCGGGCTCGGCGCGATGGGCGCCGCGCTCGCCGAGGCGTTTCTCGACGCCGGGCACCCGGTCACCGTCTGGAACCGTACCGCGCGGAAGGCGGCGCCGCTCGTCGCCAAGGGGGCCGTGCACGCCGGGTCCGCGGAGGCCGCGGTCGCGGCGAGCGAGCTGGTCGTGGCCTGTCTGACGACATACGACGCCACGGTGGAGGCGCTCGGGGCGGCGGACGGCGCCCTGGCCGGGCGGGCCCTGGTCACGTTGAACAGCGGCAGCCCGGCGGGGGCGCGGGGGATGGCCGCGTGGGCGGCCGAGCGCGGCGCCCGATTCCTCGACGGGGCGGTGAAGAATGTGCCCTCGGCCGTGGGAAAGCCCGACACGCTTTTGTACTACAGCGGTGACCGGGCGGTTTTCGAGGAATATGAGGAGACGCTGCGGGTGCTCGGCGGCGACACCGTCCACCTGGGTGCCGAGCCGGATCTCGCCGCGCTCTACGAGATGGCCGTGGGCGGCATGCTGCTGCCCGCCCTGATGGGCTTCTTCCAGGGCGCCGCGCTGGTGACCGCGCGCGGGCTGCGGGCGGAGACGATGGTGCGGTACAGCGCCAAGTGGCTGGAGATGATCGCGTCCGTCCTGCCGAGCCTGGCGGAGGAGATCGACTCGGGCGACTACTCCGAGCCCGCCTCCTCCCTGGGCCTGTTCCACGAGGGCATCGCCTACGACCTCGAACTCGGCGCGGAGGCGGACATCGACGTCTCCTGGCACGCGCCCATGCACGACCTGCTGCGCCGCGCCGTCGCCGAGGGGCACCGCGACCACAGCATCTCGGCGCTGGTGGAGGTGCTGCGCAAGCCGGAGCGGACGGCGTAGGACCGGGCCGCCCGGGGACCGAAGGGTCTCCCCGGCGGGACGGCGGCGGCCGGGCGGGCACCACCACGGTGCCCGCCCGCCGGCACGCCCGGCCGCCCCGGTCCCCACCCCCACGGCGCCGCACCCTCACCCCACAGCAAGGGTTTCCCCCGTTTCCCGCTCGGCTCCTGGCTGGTTACGGTCTGTTCACCCGACGACGAAGTCTGGCCGGGGCGGCCGGAAAGAGCCTGGAAGATCCCAGGCCGCACGGCCCCGCTCTCCGCCCGCTGGCCGCGGAGTGCCGCTCGTCGCCCCGTTCCCCCCATCCGGTTCCCCGGGCATCCCTCCACCCCTTGGCTTGGCATGCCCACGACACTCTCAGGGTGAGACGACCTTGCGCATGACCACTTCCGCGCCGAAACGCGCCCTCATACCCGTCCTCGCCGCGTCCGGCGCGCTGCTGGGCTCGCTGGCCCTGGCCCCGGGCGCCGCGGCCACCCCCGCGGCCGGTCCCTCCGCCGCGCCCGCCGCCTCCGCCGCCGAGGCCCCCGTCGAGCGCCTCATCGTCGGCTACAAGGACAGCGCCCCCGAGGACGACTCGAACTCCGCCGCCCGGAAGGACGCGGCCGCGAAGGGCGACGGGACCGGCGAGGAGCTGGCGTTCAAGCGCCGGCTCGGCACCGGGGCCGTCCTGGTGGACCTCGGCGGCAAGCTGTCGGACAAGGCCGCCGACCAGGTCGTCGAGAAGTTCCTGGCCGACCCGGACGTGGCCTACGCCGTCCCCGACCTCAGGGCGAAGCCCCTGGCCGTGCCCACCGACCCCCGCTACCCCGAGCAGTGGGACCTGGCGGGCACCGGGGCCGGGATGAACCTGCCCGGCGCCTGGGACCGCTCCACCGGGCGGGGCGTGACCGTCGCCGTCATCGACACCGGCGTCGTCCCGCACAGCGACCTGGACGCCAACGTGGTGGCGGGCTACGACTTCATCTCCGACGCCACCGCGGCCCGCGACGGCGGCGGCCGCGACTCCAACCCCAGGGACCAGGGCGACTGGAACGCGGCGGGCGAGTGCAACGGGGCCCCGGCGAGCAACTCCTCCTGGCACGGCACCCATGTGGCGGGCACCGTCGCCGCGGCCACCAACAACGGCCGGGGCATCGCGGGCATCGCCTACAACGCCAAGGTGCAGCCGGTGCGGGTGCTCGGCAAGTGCGGCGGCAGCTTCTCCGACATCATCGACGCCATCACCTGGTCCTCCGGCGGCTCGGTCGCGGGCGTGCCCGCCAACCCGACCCCGGCCAAGGTGATCAACATGAGCCTGGGCGGCGGCGGCACGTGCAACTCCGCCATCCAGAGCGCGATCAACGGCGCGGTGGGCCGCGGCACCGCCGTCGTCGTCGCCGCGGGCAACGAGAACCGGAACGCCAGCAGCTCCGTCCCGGCGAACTGCTCCAACGTGATCACCGTGGCGGCCACCGACCGCGAGGGCAACCGGGCGCAGTACTCCAACTACGGCACCACCGTCGACGTGGCCGCGCCCGGCGGCGAGACGGCCGTGCGGGCCAACGGCATCCTGTCCACGCTGAACACCGGCACCACGGTGCCCGCGTCGGAGAGCTACGCCTTCTACCAGGGCACCAGCATGGCCGCGCCGCACATCGCGGGCCTGGCCGCGCTGCTGAAGTCGGCGGACCCGGCGATCACCCCGGCGCGGACCGAGTCGCTGATCAAGTCCAGCGCGCGGGCGCTGCCGGGCACCTGCTCCGGCGGCTGCGGCACCGGCCTGGCGGACGCGACGGCGACCCTGCGGGCGCTGCTCGGGTCGTGACGGCACGCTGACCACCGAGGGGCCGTGCACCGGCGGGTGCACGGCCCTCTCGGCGTCCCGCACCAGTGTTCGCAACGGTGCTCTCACGGCGGCCACGGCCGCCCCCGCCGGAGCGGGTCGCGGTCGCGGACCTCGGCGGCGAGGCGGGCCCGCGAGCGCACGCCGAGCTTGCGGTAGATCCTGGTCAGCCGGGCCTCGACGGTCTTGACGCTGACGAAGAGCCGCCCGGCCGCCTCCTGGTTGGTGGCGCCCTCGGCGACCAGCAGGGCGAGCTGCCGCTCGGCCTCGGTGAGCGCGTCCCACCCGCTGCCCTCCCGCGGCGGCGCGGGCGCCGAGGCCGGGCCGAGCCCGCCGTCGGGGCCCGGCGGGGTGGCCTCGGCGAGCCGGCGCCAGGGCTCGGCCGACGCCGCCGCGAACACCTCCACCGCCGCCCGCAGCGCCCGGCGGGCCGCGGCCCGCCTGCGGCGACGGCGCTCCACCCGGGCCAGGGCCAGCAGGGCGCGGCCCCGCTCGACCGGGAGCCCGAGCCCGCAGAAACGTTCCGCCGCCGTGTCGAGCAGCGCCGTCGCCGCCCCCGCGTCCCCCTCCGCGGCCACCACCCCCGCCCACGCCCGGTCCAGCCCCGCCAGCACCCCGTCCCGCCCCAGTCGCGCCGCGACCGGCCGCACCCGCCCGATCAGCAGCGCCGCCTCCTCCGGCCGGTCCGCCGCGACCAGCGCCTCGGCCAGCTCCCCGGGCCAGCGCAGCATCGACGGGTCCACCACCCCGCGCCCGGTCTCCAGCTCCCGCACCCGGTCCAGCTCGGCCACCGCCGCCGCCGTGTCGCCCGTCGCCAGCAGCGCCACCCCCAGCGCGTGGTGGCAGCGGGTGAGGAACAGCCGGTCGCCCTCCTCCCGGGACGCCCGCAGCCCCCGCCGGGCGCAGGCCGCCGCCCGGGTGAACGACCCGCCCGCGGTCTCGGCCAGCGCCGCGGTGTACCAGGCGGGGCCCAGCGAGAGCCCGGCGCGCGCGGTCAGCTCCACGGCGCGCCGGGCGTGGGTGAGCGCCGTCGCGCAGCGGCCCGCTCTGGCCTCGATCTCCGCCAGCAGGCGCAGCGCGGCGATCACGTCCTCGGCGGAGCCCGCGCGCTCGGCGGCGGGCAGCAGCGGCAGGGTCAGGGCGCGGGCCTCGGCGAGCCGGTCGTCGTACAGGGCGTGCCGGGCGGCCTCGAACGCGGGGGAGTCCCGGATCAGCGGCGGCCGGTCGGTGGCGGGCAGCACCCGGGCCCGCTCCAGCAGGCGCCCGGCGTCGGGGCTGCCCAGGGCGCGGGCCCGGCGGGCCTGCACGGTGTACGCCATGGCCTCGGTGGCCGGGTCGCCGACGAGCGCGGCCAGCCGGGCGGCGGTGGCGGCGGCGTCCCGCGACCCGGCCAGGTCGCCGTCGCGCAGCGATCTGCGGGCGGCCAGGCGCAGGTGGACGGCGGCCAGCAGCCCGGGGTCGCCCGCCGCGTCGTGCAGCGCGTGCGCGTAGGTGTCGTCCAGGTCGTCCAGGGCCTGCCCGGCGGCGTCGATGACGGCGAGGTGGGCCCGCACCCGGTCGGCGGGCGAGGTGTCGCGGGCCAGGATCTCCTCGGCGGCGCGCCGGGCCAGGTCGGCCCGGCCGGCCAGGCCCGCGTCCTCGGCGGCGGCGACCAGCCGGGCGAGCCGGGCGCGGGCCCGGTCGGCGGGGGTGCGGTCGGCGGCGAGGCGGCCCAGCTCGGCGGCCAGCACCCGGTCCGCGGCGCGGCGGCGGGCGGCCGCGGCGGCGGCGAGCTCCGCGGCCAGCTCCTCGGTGCAGGCGCCGCTGGCCAGGGCCCGGTGCCGCACCGCCTGCACGGGGTCGGTGACGGCGGCGGCGAGCGCGGCGTGCGCCGAGGTGCGGGCCCGGTACCCGGCGTCGGCGGTCAGCGTGGCGGCGAGCAGCCCGGCGGTGAAGCACACCGTGCCGTCCGGCTCGACCGCGACCACCCCGGCCTCCTCGGCGAGCGCGCAGTCGGCCTCCGCCCGGGGCCCGGCCACCCGCCGCAGCAGCTCCGCGGTCGGCCGCCCGGCCAGCGCGGCGTACAGCAGGGTGCGGCGCACCGGGTCGGGCAGCGCCGCCAGCAGCTCCCGCGCGGTGCGGCGGGCCGGCTCGGGCAGCGGCAGGTCGGCGGCGTACGCCCGGTCCCCGGAGCCCTCGGCCAGGGCCCGGCCGAGGGCGAGGGTGAGCGCGGGGTTGCCCCCGCCGGCCAGGTGGACGCGGCCGGTGAGGCGGACGGGCAGGCCGTGCCGCAGCAGCAGGTCGGCCACGTCGTCGGCGGTCAGCGGCGGGACCGGCAGCAGCGGCCCGGCCTGCGGGTCGGGGACGGGGGGCCGGGCGGCGAGCAGTGCCCGCGCGGCGCCGCCCGGCACCGCGGCGAGGGCGGCGCGCAGCAGGTCGGCGCTGAGGTCGTCGAGCCACTGGGCGTCGTCCACCACGAGCAGCAGCGGCCGGTCGGCGGCGAGGGCGCGCAGCACGTCGGCGACGGCGAGGCGCAGCGCGATCACGTCGGCCCCGGCGGCGCCGCCCGGCTCCTCCCGGCGCAGCACGGCCACCGCCGTGCGCTGCGGGGGCGGCAGCCGGTCCAGGGCCCGCTCGGGCAGCCCCGCCAGCAGCGCGGCGGCGGCCGCTCCGGGCAGCGCCCGGTCGGCGGGGTGCGGGGCGGCGGACGCCACGCGGTGGCCGCGCGCCGAGGCCCGGGCCGCGAGGGCCCGCAGCAGCGCGGTCTTGCCCGCGCCCGCGGGGCCGGTGAGGGTGAGGCTGCGGTGCTCGCGCAGGGCGTCCTCGGCTCGGCGCAGCAGTTCGTCGCGGCCGGTCAGCTCCTGGGCGGGGGTGTCCGGGGCCAGGTCATCGGGCATGGCGCGCCTCCGGGTCCTGCCGGGGCGCCGCGGGGGCGGACGGGGTCGGGTACTGCACGCTCCTTGATACGCGAACGGGCGCCCCCCGGTCCCCCGGGCGTGACCCGGATCTCATCGGCGCGCCCCGGTCCCGGGCGGCCAGGACCGGGGCGGCGCGCTGCCGCCCGTCCGCGAAGTGACGCATCACCACACACCCACCATCGAACCGATCATGCTAGAGTTCGATCGTCGGACAACCAGACGCGTGAGGGAAACGGGAGGTGAGATCGATGGCCGCCGTGCAGGCCGCTGCCGTGTGCAGCGCGTTCCGGACCATCCTCACGTCCCACGCCCCGGTCTGAACCCCGCGCCCGATCTGCCGCCCGCAACCGGGCGGACGGCGCCGTTCCCTGTCCCGGGGCCCATCCCGAAGGACTCGACCACGTTGTCCGAGCACACGAACGAACACATCGACGAGCACGCCACCGGCCAGGCCGGCGAGCCCACCGGCGGGAACACCGCCTCCGGCGACGCCGTCACCGAGGCGTTCTTCGCCCTCCACCACGGCCTGCCCCGCCAGGCCCCCGGCTCCGACGCGACCACCCGCCGCCTGCTGGCCCTGGCCGCGCCGCTGCCCGAGCGGCCCCGCGTCCTGGACCTGGGCTGCGGCCCCGGCCGCTCCGGCCTGCTCCTCGCCGAGGAGGCCGGGGCGCACGTCACCGCCGTGGACCTGCACCAGCCGTTCCTGGACGAGCTGGCGCTGGCCGCCGCGGAGCGGGGCCTGGCCGACCGGATCACCACCGTCAACCGCTCCATGGACGACCTGCCGTACCCGGACGGCGGCTTCGACGCCGTCTGGGCGGAGAGCTCCGCCTACAACATCGGCTTCGACCGGGCCCTGCGCCTGTGGCGGCGCCTGATCGCGCCGGGCGGCGTGCTGGTCCTCACCGAGTGCGAGTGGGCCGTGCCCGGCCCGTCCGCCGAGGCCCGCGCGTTCTGGGAGCCGATGTACCCGCTGCGCGCGCCCGAGGAGAACGCGGCGGCGGCACGGGAGGCGGGCTACCAGGTGGCCGCCGTCCTGCCGCAGCCGGAGAGCGACTGGTGGGACGAGTACTACACCCCGCTCGCCGCCCGCGCGGCCGCCGCCGACCGCTCCGCTCCCGGCATGGCCGAGGCCCTCGCCTGGACCGAGCGGGAGATCGCCGTCCGCCGCGACCACGGCGGGGACTACCGGTACACGGGCTACGTCCTGCGGCCGACCGAGTGATCCCGTCCCCCTCCTGACGGCACCCCGTCACGGCGGGCCGCCCGGGCGCACCAGCGCCCGGGCGGCCCGCTCGGCTTTCCGCGCCCCGCACCCGCCCCGGCGTCCGCGCCGTCCACCGCCGCGGGTACAACTGGCGGGTACCCGCCCGGCCGCGAGGGCCGGGCACAGCACCACCGGAGGGCCGCCGCATGCTGCGCGTCAAGGACTTCGACCACCTGGTGCTCAACGTCGAGGACGTCGAGCGCTCCCTGGACTTCTACTGCGGAACCCTCGGCCTGGCGCCGGTCTGGGTGGCGGAGTGGCGCGCCGGCGAGGTCCCGTTCCCGTCCGTCCGCGTCAGCCCCACCACCATCATCGACCTGGTCAGCGGCCCGCGCGGCGAGTCCAACGTGGACCACATCTGCCTGGTCGTGGAGCCGGTGGACTGGGCGGAGGTCGTCGCCTCCGGCGTGTTCACCGTCCTGGACGGTCCGGGCCGCCGCTTCGGCGCGCGGGGCGACGCCGAGTCCCTGTACGTGCGCGACCCGGACGGCAACACGGTGGAGCTGCGCTGGTACCCGCAGGACGCCGAGGTCTGAGCCCGGCCCGGGGGGCGGGCGCGACCGCCCGCCCCCTGTGTACGATCACCGCGTGAACACCTACTGGCACGTCGTTCTGCCGCCGCTGTGCGCCTGACCGGGCGCACACGCTGACAGACTCGCTCCGCGTCCCCCGCTGACCGCTTCGGGCAGCCGGGGACCGAAGTCGTGCGCCCGCTCGCGAAGCCGGTTCCGCACCCTTCGACGACGGAGTTCACGACGTGTCGGATCAGACACTCCCCCTGCCCTCTTCCGCCGAGCGCCCCCGCGCGCCCCGCGCCCTCGGCGGCTCCCTGCCCATCCTCGCGGCGTGCGTGCTGTGGGGCACCAGCGGCGCGGTCAGCTCCCTGGCGCCGTCGGGCGCCTCGGCGGCGGCGGTCGGCGCCGCCGGGCTCGCCCTCGGCGGCCTGCTGCACCTGCTCGCCTCACCCGCCGCGCGGCGGCTCCCCGCCGCGTGCACCGGCGGCGAACGGTGGCTGCTGCTGATCGGCGCCGTGGCCGTGGCCGGGTACCCGCTGTGCTACTACCCGGCCGTGGCCAGGACGGGCGTCGCCGTGGCGACCGTGCTCGCGCTGGGCAGCGCCCCCGTCTTCAGCGGCCTGCTGGAGTGGGCGGCCACCGGGACCCGGCCGACCGGGCGGTGGACCTGCGCCACCCTCGCCGCGGTGGCGGGCTGCGCCCTGCTGGTCCTGGGCGGCGGGACCTCGCACATCGACGTGGCGGGCGCGGGGCTCGCGGCGCTGGGCGGCCTGCTGTACGCCGTCTACTCGCTGGTCGGCGGGCGGCTCATCACCCGGGGGCACGCCTCGGGCCAGGTGATGGCGGCGATGTTCGGCGCCGCCGGGCTGCTGGTGCTGCCGGTCGCCCTGTCGGCGGGCACCGGCTGGCTGCTCTCGCTCCGCGGCGGTGCCGTGGCCGCGCACCTGGCGGTGTTCACCACGTTCCTGTCCTACCGCCTGTACGGCCACGGCCTGCGCCGCACCCCCGCCTCGGTGGCCACCACCCTCACCCTGGCCGAACCCGCCGTGGCGGCCGTGCTGGGCGTGGCCGTCCTGGGCGAACGCCTCCCGGCGGCGTCCTGGTGCGGCCTGGCCGTGCTCGCCGGGGGCCTGGCCGTCCTGACGGCTCCCCGGGGACGGCGGGGTCGCCGCGGCCGCGCGTAGAAACAGCGCACCCGGTCGGGGTTCGGCCCCGACCGGGTGCGTCACCGCCGAGCGGCCTTACGCGTTGCCGTCCTTGTAGACGGGGTGGTAGTCGGTGGTGCCGGACACCTTCACGACGTACATGCGGATCGGGGTGCCCTCGGTGATGTCGCCGCTGGCCCAGCCCGAGCAGTGCGGGGCCTGGTAGCCGCGGGTGCTGACCTTGCGGTCGATGTCGCCGTCCCGGCCGATGTCCAGCCGCACCTCGATGCCCCAGCCGTCCCGCGCGGTGTCGCACGCGGCGATGGAGTCGCCGGGCGCGTCGAAGCTGATCGGGGTGTCACCCGGGTCCTGGTTCCAGTACCCGTAGCCGCCGCCTTCGTAGGCGCCGTAGCTGAAGGACGCGGCACTCGCGGAGTTGGCCATGGTGAAGGCCATGCCGAACGCGGCGAGCGTGACGAAGGCGACCCTGCTCTTGCGCAACTTCATGTGGCGGTTCCTCCCGTTGACGTGCCCACGGCGGGACGCTCCCGCTGTGGGCTGACGTTCGCGGCAGCCTAACCCAGAAGCGATCTTGACGGTCAAGTGTCAAACGAGCGGGGCTCCGTGAGGACTTGAGCCGTCAGACCGGGCCGAGCCCGGCCTTGAGGCTCTGGATGAGTCCGCCGAAGGCGTCGGGGGAGACGGTGACTATGACGTCGGGGTCGTCGCTCTCACGGAGGGCGATCGTTCCTTGGGGGGTGGTGGCGACGTTGATGCAGTTGGCCAACTCGACGCTGTAGGACGACTTCTGCCAGTTGAGGGCGGACACTGCGTGCCTTTCACATGCTTTGCTTGATCTGGTGGATCAGGTCGCGTGACTCTGCGGGCTTGAGGGCAGTTGCCTCCATGCGGCCCAACACGTAGCGATACTTCTCAAGCTGCGCCTCAGCGCTGACGAAGTCGCTGCCGTGATGGTTCTCCACCACAACGGTGTCGAGCTGCGGAACTGGGCCGTACAGGTGGTCGATGGACTGGCCCGTGCCTGGAAATCCCCTCCCGCTGAAGGGAATGACCAGGACCGTGATGTTATCGCGCTCGCCCATGTCGATGAGGTGCTGGAGCTGTTCCCGGGTTGTCTCCTCGGAGCCGAACCTCATCCGCAGCGCAGCTTCGTGGACGATCGCCGTGAAGGGCAGCGGATCCTCCTGGTAGAGCACTTCCTGCCGCTTGATGCGGAACGAGAGCCGGTGCTCCACCTCCGGTGGGGAGAGCGGCGTCATTACCTCACGGAAGAGGGCCCGCGCGTAGTCCACCGTCTGCAACAGGCCAGGGATGTGGAGCACTGTGGCGGTTTGTAGCTCCGTCGCGTGGTACTCGAGCTCGGCGAACTCAAGCAGTTGCGCGGGAAGGATGTTGCGGTACTGCTCCCACCATCCGTGCTTGCGTTCCCCCGTCATCGCTGCCAAGGCGTCGATCAGGGCTTGGTCCGAGCAGGAGTACACATAGGCCATCGCCCGCAGCCGCTCGGCACTCACGCCCAGGCGGCTGGCCTCGATGTTGCTGATCTGGGTCGGGCTTGTGCCGAGTCTGCGTGCCGCCTCCGTTGACGAAAGTCCTGCTCGCTCGCGGAGCTTGCGCAGTTCGATCCCGAGGCGCTGCTGCCTTGCGGTCGAGGTGCTTCGAAGTGGCATCCAGGCCCCCGGTTCACTCTTTCGGGTTTGCGTGGTTCAGAGTTTAAGGCGCATGCCCTACATTGTGGCAGTACTCCACTCAACTCCTCTCCGTCGCAGGAGGTTTCGCATGGAGTTCGCCTACACCCTCCACCTCCCCCACGACCCCCGCGCCCCCGGCATCGCACGGGCCACCCTCCGGGCCGTGCTCAAGGCGCACGACCTCACCCGGCCGCTCTGCACCGCTGAGATGCTGGTCAGTGAGATGGTCACCAACGCCTACGTGCACTCCGGCGGGCCCTCCGCCATGCGGGTGCGGGGGCTCGGGGGGAGGCTTCGGGTCAGTGTGTGGGACACCGATCCGGCCTTTCCCGTGTTGTTCGACGACGACGGGCTCGATGTCCTCGACCATCCCGGCGATCCCGACGCCGAGCACGGTCGCGGGCTGCTGCTGGTGAAGCGGTTCGCGGACGACTGGGGTGGCTACGCCCTCACGGAGGAGCTGTTCGGTGTCGGGGGGAAGCTGCTCTGGTTCGAGATGGCGGCCTGACTCATGCGGCCCGTCCGGGCGGGGGAGCCGTGGGTGCGCCGGGGACGTGCACCGTCGCCGTCGTGCCGCCGTCCGGGGCCGGGGTCAGGTGGACGGTGCCGCCCAGGTGGGCCACGGTGCGGGCCACGATGGACAGGCCGAGGCCGCTGCCGGGCAGGCTCCTCGCGGAGGGGCTGCGCCAGAAGCGTTCGAAGACGTGGGGGAGTTCGTCGGGGGCGATCCCAGGGCCGTGGTCCCGGACCGTCAGCTCCCCGGCGGCGAGCCGCACCGTCACCTCGCCGCCCGCGGGGCTGAACTTCACCGCGTTGTCCAGCAGGTTCACCACCGCCCGCTCCAGCGCGCCCGGGTCTGCCCGGACGTACCAGGGCCCGACCTCGGCGCGGATCCGCAGGCCCGGCCCTCGCAGCCGGGCCCGCTCCACGGCCCGTTCCACCGCCTCGTGCATCGCCACCACCCCCGGCGGCGGCCCGCCCGTGCCCTGCGGCCGGGCCAGCTCCAGCAGGTCACCGACCAGGCTGGCCAGTTCCCGCATCTGCGCCCGCACGCTCACCAGCAGGGTCCGCCGGTCGTCGGGGGGCAGGGCTCGGCCGGACTCCTCGCTGCGCAGCAGCAGGTCCACGTTGGTGCTCAGCGACGTCAGGGGGGTGCGCAGCTCGTGCCCGGCGTCGGCGATCAACTGCCGCTGCCGTTCCCGGGACAGGGCCAGTGCCCGCGTCATCGTGTTGAACGACCGGGACAGCCGGGCGATCTCGTCCTCGCCCCGCACCGGGATCGCCGTGTCCAGGTTCTCCGTCCGCGCGATGTGCTCGACCACGCCGGTCAGCTCGTCCACCGGCCGCAGGCCCGTGCGGGCGACCAGCAGCCCGGCCGCGCCCGCGCCGAGCACGCCGACCGCGGCGACGGCCGTCAGCAGCAGGGCGAGGCTGCCGAGGGCGTCGTTGGTCTCGCCCAGCGGGCGGGCCACGATCAGGGCGCCGCCGAGCCGGGGATCGTGGGTGATGTGGACCCGGACCGGGCGGCCGTCTTCGGTCTCGCCGTCCCGCAGCACCGTCCCGAGCTGCCCGGACGCCACGGCCCGGTCGGTGGCGGCGACCCGCACCGGCTCCCCGGGGGTGAGCGCGCAGCGCGTGCCGTCCGGGGTGACGAACTGCGTGGCCACGTCGAACGGGGTGGGCAGCAGGGGGCGGGTGCCGATCCGCACCAGCCGGTCGTGGCAGCCGATCTCCTCCAGCAGCACCGAGGACACCCGGGGCCGGGCGCTGTCCACCAGCGCCTGGTCCAGCTCCTGGCGGAGCTGGCCGCGGGTGATCAGCCAGCAGGCGAACGCCGAGACGGCCACCGCGGCGGCGACCGCGACCGCGGTGAGCAGCGCGAGCCGGGAGCGCAGCGGCAGGGCGCGGATCACGCGTCGGCCTTCAGCACGTAGCCGACGCCGCGCACGGTGTGCAGCAGCCGGGGCAGGCCGCCCGCCTCGGTCTTGCGGCGCAGGTACATCACGTACACGTCCAGGGAGTTGGACGCGGGTTCGTGGTCGAAGCCCCACACGGCCCGCAGCAACTGCTCGCGGGTGAGCACCTGGCGGGGGTGGGCGAGGAACATCTCCAGCAGGGAGTACTCGGTGCGGGTCAGGTCCAGGGGGTGCCCGGCGCGGGTGACCTCGCGGGCGGCGCAGTCCATGCGCAGGCCGCCGTGGGCGAGGACGGTGCCCGCGCCGGGTGCGGCGGGCAGGGCGCTGCGGCGCAGCAGGGCGCGCAGCCTGGCCAGCAGCTCGTCCAGTTCGAACGGCTTGACCAGGTAGTCGTCGGCGCCCGCGTCGAGCCCGGTGACGCGGTCGCCGACGGTGTCGCGGGCGGTGAGCATGAGCACCGGGACGCGACTGCCGGAGGCACGCAGGCGGCGGGCGGCGGTGAGGCCGTCCATGCGCGGCATCAGCACGTCCAGCACGACCACGTCGGGGGCGCGGGCGGCGACCAGCTCCAGGGCGGCCAGGCCGTCGGGGGCGAGGTCCACCTCGTAGCCCTCGAAGGCCAGGCTGCGGCGCAGGGCCTCCCGCACGGCGGGTTCGTCGTCCACGACGAGGACGCGGGCGCGTCCACCGGTGTCGTCCATGGCAGACGATTGTGCGCCGCCAGGATGAGAGCCGTCTTAACGCGGCGCCGGATCCGCCGCGCTCGCCCCGGGGCCACGCCCGCGCCCGCTCACTTCCCCGTCATTTCCCCAGCGCCTCCCGGGCGGCGGTGAGCTGGGCCGCCTTGTGGCGTTCGGCGGCCTCGAGCTCGTCGCCCCCGGCGGCGAGGATCTCGCGCTGGCGGGCGGCGTCCACCGCGTACCAGACGCCGACCAGGTTGGTGCGCCGCTTGCACGCCACGTCGTCCTCCGCCGTGGCGATCTCCCGCTCGGTCGGCCGCGGGCCGGTGAACTCCCGGGCGGGCTCGAAGGGGTGCGCGTAGGTGTGGCCCCGCTCGGCCATGCACCGCGACCACTTGGCGAACACGTCCTTCACCCGCGGGTCGCCCTGGGCGTCCTTCAGGCTGCCCACGTTGACGTTGCGGATCTCGGCGGCGTCGCCCAGCGGCCGGTCGCCCGCCAGTTTCCGCTCGGCCTCGCCCATGCAGCCGTTCTCCGGGAGCGGGGTGCCGCGGAAGGAGGCCGTGCTGTCGGACGGCCCCGGGCCGAACAGGACGAGCTGCTCGTCGGCGGTGGGCCGCTGCGGCCGCTGCCCGGTGTCGGCGGGGGCGTCCGGCGGCAGGTGGTAGCCGCGCGAGGCGGCCAGCTCCGCGTCCGCGAGGCCGTAGCGGCGCTCGGTGGGGGTGAACGGCGGCCGCGCGGCGGGCTCCGTCCGCGGGCGGAAGTCCAGGCCGAACCGCTGCACGCAGCGCCCGGCCAGCACGTCGCGGGCCGCCAGGACGCGGTTCAGCTCGGCCGCGGTGAACTGGTGGCGCCGGACCGGCAGGGTGAGGCGGGCGGCGTCGGTGACCTGCGGCGTCGCGGTGACGTCCGGCCGGTCCGCGCGGGCGGCGGGAGAGCCCGGTGAGCCGCAGGCCGCGGTGGCGGCGACGATCAGCACGGCGACGGCGGCGGCCGGGCCCCGTCCCCCGCGAAGCGGGGCCCGGCCGCCGGGTCCGGTCAGTAGTCGGCGCATCCGGGCGCCGTGTACGAGGCGTTGTTGTTCCACGTGTGGAACAGGTTGATCCAACTGTTGCCCGGAACGGTGTCGTAGGCGCCCTGGTAGCCCTCGTCGTAGTAGACGTAGGTGTTGCGCGGGCAGCGGTTGAGCACCGAGGCGGTGTTGTTCTTCACCCGCTGGCCCTGGCCCAGGCCGGGGCTCAGGAAGCGCAGGTCCGCGAAGTCGTACTCGTAGTACCAGTCGTCGTACATGGAGCCCTGGAGGTTCCCGTCCCAGTAGAAGCACTGCTCCGGGTACTCGCACACCCCGTTGGTGCGGTACGCCTGGGACGTGCCGATGCTGCCGAACGTGGCCGCGGCGGTCAGCGCCCCCACGACGAGCAGTCTCCGTAGCTTCTTCACGAGTACCCCCGTATGCGGTCGTTCCGGGACCGGGGCACGGTCCCGGGTCGGTGACGCAGGCAGCCTAGGAACGGAACCGGCCCATGGGTCCTGACGTCTGTCAGGACCGTGCGCTATACCTTGTCCGTTCGGGCGGGAAGAGGGGGAAAGTGGACACGGTGATCGTTCAGTTGCCCGAGCCCGCGCCCGGGCGGCCCGGCGACCCTCCCGCCCGGCCCCGCCTGCTGCACATGGGCCCGGGGCAGACCGCCGGATTCGGGCGCGGCGAGCCGGGCAGCCCCGCCGACATCCCGCTGCCCGACCCGGGGGTGTCCCGCCGCGCGGGCGAGGTGGCCGCCGCCGAGGACTACTGGCGGCTGTCGAACTTCAGCCGCACCGCCACCTACGTGGTGGAGAACCTGGAGGGGGCGGGGGAGCACATCAAGGTGGCGCCGCTGCGGCTCGGCGCGCCCGTGCCGTTCGAGTTCTCCCGCGTGGTGCTGCCCTCCGCGGACGGCACGGCGCACTTCAAGGTGTTCGCGCCCCAGCACGCCTTCCTCGACGGGCAGGGCGGCCCGCACAGGGGCGAGCCGACCACCAGCCCGTTCGCGCTGGACGTGACGGCGAAGTACTTCCTGGTGCTGGTGGCGCTGTGCGAGCCGCGGCTGCGCCGGTCCTCCAGCGCGGCCGTGCCCGGCGTCGGCGAGGTCCTGGAGCGGCTGCGCGCGCTGCCGTCCTGCGCGGGCCTGACCCGCTCGGCCGTCAACTACCACGTGGAGTACCTGGCCACGGCCAAGCTCCGGCTGCGCGAGGACGACGCCGAGGGGCCGCCGGGCCGCGGCAGGCGGGAGGAGCTGGTGTCGCTGGCGCTGCGCTTCGGCCTGGTCCGCGAGGAGCACCTGGCGCTGCTGCCCCCGCGCGGCGGGACGGCCCGGAAGGACACCGGCGGTGCGTGAGGGCGCGGACCCCACCTCCGGCGGGGAGATCGACCTGCCCCCGGGCCACCGGATCGCCGAGTGGCGGATCACCGGCCGGATCGGCGCGGGCGGCTGGAGCACCGTGCACGCCGCGGAGCACATCGCCGACGGCACCCCGGCCGCCGTCAAGCTGCTGCGCACCGACCTGCTGTCGCCGGGCCAGCGGGCGTCGATGGAGGAGCTGGTCCGCCGCGAGGTGCGGTTCAGCCGCGAGGCCGACCACCCCAACCTGGTGCGCACCCTCGCCGCCGTCATCCTGCGCGACCCCGAGCGCCCGGCCCTGGACGGGGTCACCGCCCTGGTCATGGCCCGCGCCGAGCGCAGCGTCGCGGACCTGCTGGCCGCCGCGGAGCCCGGCGCGCCGGTGCCGGACGCGGCCCGGATCCTGGTGGGCGTCGGCGCGGGCCTGGCCCACATGCACGCCCACGGCTGGCTGCACGGCGACCTGAAGCCCGCCAACATCCTGCTGTCCCCCTCCGGCGAGGTGTGGCTGGCCGACTTCGGCCTCACCGCCGAACTGGAGGGCACCCACGCCTACCTGCCGCCGCTCGGCTCGCTCGACCACGTGCCGCCCGAGTGGTGGTCGCAGCGCACCGGCGAACGCGGCGCCGCCGTGCGCCCCACCGCGGACATCTGGGCGTTCGGGGTGGTCGCCCACCAGGTGCTCACCGGCGGGCTGCACCCGTTCGTCGGCGCCACCGCGCGGGCCCGCGCCATGGCCGCCCAGTCCTACGCCCGCGGCGCGGCCCCGCTGCGCCTGGACGAGCGGGTGCCCGCGCCGTGGCGGGAGCTGATCACCGAGTGCCTGGCGCCCGACCACGCCTCCCGCGCCCCGCTGACCGCGGACGCCCTGGCGGCGCGGGTGGCCGCGCTCGGCGGCCGGGCCCGGCCCCGGCGCCCACGGCGATCCGGCGCGGCAGAGCTTGATGCCGTTGTACTGGGCGGGG